>DATJTQ010000045.1:0-25110 GCA_035503355.1 Solirubrobacteraceae bacterium | reverse complement strand
GCACAGCCGCGTCCGCATGGGGATGCTCACGGGCTCACCGCGCGCCTCGATCGCCTCGGCAACCGCGGCCAGGAACGACTCGCGCCGGTCCTCGTCAAGCAACCGGACCTCCGAGGCCGTGCTCAGCAGCCCTACGTACTGAGCCGCCGAGTAGCGCGCCGGCCAGTCGTAGTGCCGGACCTCGGCGCCCTGAAGCCCGGCGGCGGCCGCGACCGCACTGTCCCAATCGGCGCTCACGTCACTATCGGTGTTGCCGGGATGCATGGGGCCGTCCACCGACAGTCCCGACCCGTGACGCGCATATACCTCGAGCAGCGCGTCACGGATATCGGCCTGCTCCCAGGCCACGCGATTCCAGAACGGAGCCAGGACGCCCCCGTCGGCCAGCACCTCGTGAGCCTTGGCGTAACCGATCGCAGGCGTCACCCAATGCCACGCCTGCCCGGAGACCAGCAGCGGAAAGCGACGCCCGCGGGGCTGCCAGACCTCGAAGTCGGCTTCCTCGATCGTCACGTCCTCAAAGCCCGAGACGTTGCGCCGCGCGACCGCCGCCATCTCGGCGTTGGGCTCGATCGCCACCACCGGGATGCCGCGCTGCGCCAACAGGACGGTCGCCTTGCCGGTCCCGGCGCCGACCTCGAGCACGGGCTGGCTGCCGTCCAGCTCGCCCAGCGCGATCAGGTCGTCAATCAGCGCCCGCGGATAGCTCGGCCGGTAGCGGTCATAGGACTCCGCCACCTCGCCGAAGACCAGTCGTCGCTCACGCACGCCCGGTAGTCAACCACCCGCGGCCCGCCCGTCCGTCCGTCCGTCCGCCAGCTCGCAACCCACGCCGCCGAGCGAGGTGGCCGTGTTCAGGCGACTTCGAGGAAGAGCAGCTCGTCCGCGCTGAGCAGCTCGCGCAGGCCGCGCTTGAGCTTGCCGTGGATCTGACAGACCCGGCTCTCGGAGACGCCGAGCACCTCGCCGACCTCGCGCAGGGTGAGGTTGTTGACGTGCAGCAGCAGGGCCACCTTGCGCTCGCGCTCGGGGAGCTGATCGAAGGCGGCGCGGAAGCGAGCCACGGCGCCCTCGCGCATGGCGACGTGCTCCGGGTCAGTGTCGCGATCGGTGCTCGGGAGCACATCCATGCGCTCGGCCGCGTTGTCGTCGTCAGAGGCGACGCTCGCGTTGAGTGAGCCGACCTCGGCGCGGTCCAGATCGGAGAGCAGACCGTCGAGCTCGGCGCGTGAGATCGCCAGCAGCTCCGCAAGCTCAGCGTGGCTCGGGGCGCGGCCGTGGATCGCGTTGAAGCGCTCCCGCGCGCGGGTCATCTCGCGCTCCATCCGCCGCAGGGAGCGCGGCGCCCAGTCGAAGCGGCGCAACTCGTCGAGGACGGCGCCGTGGATGCGTGTCCAGACGAACTGCTCCAGCGTCGCGCCCTTCTCCGGGTCGTAGCGGTCGATCGACTTGATCAGCGCCTCGAGGCCGCAGGAGAGGAAATCGTCCACCTCGCGGTAGGCCGGGATCTCGCGCACCTTGCGGTAGACGATCGCCTTGACCACGGGGGCCAGCGAGAAGACCAGGCGGTCGCGGGCGACGGTGTCGCCGGTCTCCTTATACCTGCGCCAGAGGCGCAGAAGCGCGTCCTGGGAGACGCGTCCGCTGTCGGTGCTGGGCTTCAAGATTTCCTCCTGGGAGGGGTCGCTCAATCGGGAAGCCCGACACGTATCGGCCTGGGGGCAGGCGCGTTGACCGCAAGGACTGCGGAGCGCAGTCCGTAGGATCTACGGAGTTTGCGGCGTTGCTCATGCGCCAGGTGACATAAGGGCCGACCGACCGGTTATCTGGTGTTCAGGGCGGCCCCGCCCGTCACGCGGCGCGGTTGGATAATCCGGGCCGCGTTCGCCCCCTCTCCCATGCCCCTCTCCCCTCTCCTCAACCACTACGAGCACGTGCTGCTGGACCTCGACGGCTGCGTCTGGGTGGATCAGACGCCGACCCCCAACGCCCGCGAGGCGCTGGCGGAACTGCGCAACCACGGCAAGACGCTGGCCTTCGTCACCAACGACAGCCGACTGGCCCCCGAGGAGTACGTGCGCAAGCTGTGGTCGATGGGGCTGCAGGCGTCGCTGGAGGAGATCGTGACCGTGGGCTCGGCCATCCAGTACGTCCTCGCCGACCGGCGCCCCGGCACGCCCACCTTCGTCATCGGATCGCCGGCCATCTTCCGCCACGTCGCCGACGCCGGCCAGCGCATCGTCAACGGCACCGACCGCGCGTCGCAGGCGGAGCTCGTGGTGGTGGCCGGTCACGACGACTTCACCTTCGCGGAGCTGCGCACGGCCACGCAGGCGGTGCTCAACGGCGCTGAGATGATCGCCGCGGGGCGCGATCGCACCTTCCCCTCCAGCGACGGCTACTGGCCGGCGACGGGCGCGGTCCTGGCCGCCCTGGAGTACGCCACCGAGCGCACCGCGCGCAGCGTCGGCAAGCCGGACGTGCTGCTGTTCGAGACCGCGCTGGACCGCCTCGGGCCGGGGAAGGCGCTGATGGTCGGCGACCGGCTCGACGCGGACCTCGGCGGCGCCGCGGCCGCCGGGATCGACGGGGCCATCGTCCTCACCGGCGTGACCTCGCGCGCCCAGGCCGAGGCGGCCGAGGACCCGGCGCCGGTGGCCATCTCGGAGAGCCTTTACGCCCTGGTGACCGGGTGACCCTGTCGCTGATCGTCAACCCGTTCGCGGGTGGCGGCCGGACGGCTCGGGAGCTGGGCGGAGTGCAGGCGGCGCTGCGCCGTCTCGGCCTCGAGCACCATGTGGAGCGTACGACGAGCCTTGAGCACGCCCGCGAGCTGGCACTGGCCGCCGCCCAGGCGGGCGAAACCGCCGTCGCCTTCGGCGGCGACGGGCTGATCGGCGCCGTGGCGGATGCGCTGCGCCATGCCGACGGGGTGCTGGGCGTGCTGCCCGGAGGGCGTGGCAATGACTTTGCCCGGATGCTCGGCATCCCGGTGTCACCCCCCGACGCGTGCGAGGTGCTGGCCCATGGCGAGGTTCGCCGCCTGGACCTCGGCGTCGTCGGCGACAAGACGTTCATCGGGATCGCCAGCTGCGGGTTTGACTCCGACGCCAACCGCATCGCCAACGAGACGACGTTCGTTCGCGGCCGGATGGTCTACGCCTACGGGCTGCTGCGTGCACTGGCGGGGTGGCGCCCGGCGGCGTTCACGGTGACCGTCGACGACGCCCCACCCCGCACGGTGTCGGGCTACACCGTCGCCGTGGCCAACTCGCGCTACTACGGTGGCGGGATGATGCTCGCGCCGGACGCCACACTGGATGACGGCATCCTTGACGTGGTGATGATCCTCCAGACCTCCAAGCCGAACTTCCTCCGACGGGCGCCGACCGTCTTCACCGGCGCGCACGTCCGCCTCGAGAACGTCGAGGTCCTCCGCGGGCACACGGTCGAGATCGCGGCCTCGCGGCCGTTCACCATGTACGCCGACGGGGACCCCATCGCCGAGCTGCCGGTCACCGTCGGTGTCCTGCCCGCGGCGGTGCAGACGCTCGTGCCCCCCACCACCCGGCCGGCGTCCGCGTGAACCTGCTCGACGCCAAGGTCCTCGCCGCCCGTGGGGTCGGCGAGCTGGCCCGCCGCGCCGGCCGCGGCGGCGGCACCAGCCTCCCCGGCAAGGTGCTCATGCGCCTGGAGCCGCAGGCCATCGAACAGCTCGCCGCGCGACTGCCCAAGGGCTGCGCGGTGATCTCCTCCACCAACGGCAAGACCACCACGGCCGCCATGGCGGCGGCGGTGCTCGAGCGGGCCGGGACCAGCCTGGTGCACAACCGCGCCGGCGCCAATATGGCCGGTGGGGTCGCCTCCACCCTGCTCCAGGCCGTCCGCCGCAACGGCGCGCTCGACGGCCAGTTCGGCCTCTTCGAGCTCGACGAGTTCTGGCTTGACCGCGTCGTGCCCGACCTCCACCCGCGCGCGGTGGTGCTGGGCAACCTGTTTCGTGATCAGCTTGACCGCTACGGCGAGCTGGAGACGATCGCCGACCGCTGGGCGGCGGCGGTCAGCGCTCTGCCTGCCGGTACCGTCCTGGCCGCCAACGCCGACGATCCCCTCATCGCCGACCTGGGTCGCCAGCACGCGGCCGTCAGCTACTTCGGCGTGCAGGACCCGGCCATGGCCACCACCGAGATGCAGCACGCCTCGGACTCAAAGCACTGCCGCCGGTGCGGCCACGCTTACGAGTACGACGCGATCTACCTCGGGCACCTCGGGATCTACCACTGCCCGCACTGCGGCCAGCGCCGCCCGGAGCCGGCTGTCTCGGCGCATGACATCCACCTGTACGGAACCCGCGCGGCCCGCTTTGCGCTGCACACCCCGGCCGGGACGGCAGAGGTCGAGCTCCCCCTCCCCGGGCTCTACAACGTCTACAACGCCCTGGCCGCCGCCACACTGTGCCTGGGGCTCGGGGTTTCGCTCAGCGACATCGCCGCGGGTCTGGCCGCGGTCAGCCCCGCCTTCGGGCGCGCGGAACGGATCGCCATCGGTCCCACGGAGCTCTCGATCCTGCTCATCAAGAACCCCGCCGGCGCCAACGAGGTGCTGCGCACGCTGGTGCTCGAGCCCGACGAGCTCGACGTGCTGGCCGTCCTCAACGACCGGACCGCCGACGGCCGCGACATCTCCTGGGTGTGGGACGCCGATTTCGAGCTGGTGGCCGACCGCGTCCGCCGCGTCACCTGCGCGGGGACCCGCGCGGCCGAGCTGGCCCTGCGCCTGAAGTACGCCGGGGTCGACCCCGATCGCCTCACCGTGGTCCCGGCCCTCGCGCCGGCGCTCGACGCGGCGCTGGCCGCCTGCCCCTCGGGCCGGCTGTTCGCGCTGCCCACCTACACCGCGCTCCTGGAGCTGCGCCAGGAGCTGCAGCGCCGGGGGCACGTCGGCGCCTTCTGGTCGCGCGAGAGCGCGGGGGCGGGCGCGTGAGCAAGGCGATCTGGCACGACCTGGAGTGCGGCAGCTACACCGCCGACCTGACCTTCTGGCGCGCCCTGGCCGAGCGGGTCGGCGGTCCCGTGCTCGATGTCGGCGCCGGAACCGGGCGCACCGCGCTGACCCTGGCCCGCGAGGGCCACCAGGTGGTGGCGATCGACCTCGACGACGAGCTGCTGGCGGAGCTGCGCGACCGGGCCGCGGGACTCGAGGTGGTCACCATCGTGGCCGACGCCCGGGCCTTCTGGCTGGAGCTCTCCTTCCCACTGATCATCGTGCCGATGCAGACGATCCAGCTGCTGGGCGGTGCCTCGGGACGGGCCGCGTTCATGGAGTGCGCCGCTTACCACCTCGAGTCACCGGGGGTTCTGGCCATCGCCATCGCCGACGACCTCGAGCTCTTCGACGTCAGTGACGGGACTCTGCCGGGGCCGCTGCCCGACGTCACTGAGCAGGCCGGCATCGTCTACAGCAGCCGGCCGGTCGCGGTCCGCGCCGACGGGGACGGCTTTGCCCTCGAGCGCCGCCGTGAGACGGTCACCGCCGACGGCCGGCTGAGTACCGAGGAGGACCTCATCCATCTCGACCGCGTCGACCCCGACCTGCTCGAGCGCGAGGGCGAGGCTGTCGGCCTGCGCGCGGCCAGCCGGCTGGAGATCGCGGCCACCGAGGACTACGTCGGGAGCACCGTGGTGATGTTCCGTGCCTGAGTCCGAGCGGACGCTCCGGGTGTGCGCGCTGTATCCCGACCTCATGAACATCTATGCCGACCGCGGCAACCTGATCATGCTCGAGCGCCGCTGCCGGTGGCGCGGCATCGGCTTCGCCTTCTCCTCGGCCGGCCTCGACCAGGCGCTGGACCCCGACGGAGCCGACCTCTACTACATCGGCGGAGGTCAGGACCGCGATCAGAAGCTCTGCGCCCATGACCTGGCCGAGCGCAAGCGCGACGACGTGCATGCCGCCGCCGCGCGCGGGGCGGTCATCCTTGCCGTGTGCGGCGGGTATCAGCTGCTGGGCCGCTCCTACGAGCTCGGTGCCGAGACCCTCCCGGGCGTCGGTCTGGTGGACCTGCACACCGTGCGCAGCGATGACGCGCGGCTGATCGGCAACGTGGCCATCGAGGTCGAGCTCGAGACCCGTGCGACGGCCGGGTCGCCCCCGCGCGTGCTCGCCGGCTTTGAGAACCATGGCGGACGCACCTTCCTGGGCGACGCCGCGCCGCTCGGCCGAGTGCTCAAGGGCCATGGCAACAACGGTGCCGACGGGCATGAGGGGGTGCGGGCCGGCAACGTGATCGGCACCTACCTGCACGGTCCCCTGCTGCCCAAGAACGCATGGTTCGCCGACTGGTTGATCGAGACCGCGCTGGAGCTCCCGGAGCCCTTGGCGGCGCTGCCCGACGGCCTGGAGGACGCAGCGCATACGGAGGCGCGACGGGCCGCGGGGCTCTAGGATCGGCTCGCCGTCCTCGAATGCGCCTCCCCGGTTTCGCCACAACCGTCGCACGCCTGGGCGCCGTCGTCCTGACGGCGTTCGCCTGCGTGGCCTGTGGCAGCTCACGCACCACATCGGCGAGCACCGCCACCCGCACGACGCCCACCACGACGAGCTCCACCTCCAGCGCGGCGGACACGACCAGCAGCAGCTCGACGAGCACGAGTGGCACCGACACCACCGGCGCGACCTCCACCACGGCTCTGCCCGGTGCCGGCAAGCCGGTCATCACCGTCGGGGACAAGAACTACGCCGAGCAGTTCGTCCTCGGGCAACTCTACGTCCAGGCCCTGCGCGCCCAGGGCTACACCGTGAACATCAACCAGAACATAGGGCCCACCTCCGTCACGGTGCAGGCGATCCAGAACGGGTCGCTGACGGTCTACCCCGAGTACCTCAACACCTTCAACACGGTCATCGCGGGTTACCACCACGGCTTCGGGACGCTGCTGGACGCCTACGACGGCGCCCAGCATTACGCGCTCGGCCACGGCATGGAGCTGCTGGCCCCGACGCCGTTCGCCGACACCAACGGGCTGGCCGTCACCGTCGCCTACGCCGCCGCCAACCGCGCGCGCACCATCGGCGACCTCAATCGCCTGACCGCGGGGCTGACCGTCGGCGGGCCGGCCCAGTTCCAGAACACCTCACCCGGCCTGCAGGACCTCAACATCGCCTACGGGTTCGTGCCCATCGCCTACACGTCGATGGCGGTGGGCGATCAGTACGCGGCCCTGAACAACGGGACCATCCAGGCCGCGGTGGTCACCACCACCGACGGCCAGCTGGCCACGGGCAACTACGTCGTCATGCGCGACCCACGCCGGGTCTTTGGGTGGGGCAACGTCGTCCCCGTGGTGTCGGCCAAGGCGGCCGCCGCCGAGGGCTCGGCCTTCACCGACACCATCCAGCGCATCGATGACAAGCTGACCACCCCGGTCATCCGCCAGCTCAACTATGCGGTATCGATCGCCGGACAGGATCCGGCGGCGGTCGCGCGGGAGTTCCTGCAGACCCATGGTCTGCTGACGGCGCCGACGTCGTAGCGTCGATCAGCTGCCGCTGGAGCCAAAGCCACCGGCGCCGCGCTCAGACGCGGTCAGCGACGCCACCTCGATGAGCTCGGGCAGCTCGACGCGGACCAGCACGAGCTGGGCGACGCGATCGGCGGCGGCGAGCGCGAAGGGCTGCTCGCGGTCGGTGTTGAGCAGCAGGACGCGCACCTCGCCGCGGTAGCCCGCGTCGATGAGACCGGGAGCGTTGACCACCGAGACGCCGTGGCGGGCCGCCAGACCCGACCGGGGCAGCACGAGACCGGCCTGGCCCGGTGGGATCTCCACCGCGATGCCCGTGGGGATGGAGGCCCGCTCGCCGGGCGCCAGGACGGCGCCCTCAAGCGCGTACAGATCCAGACCGGCGTCGCCGTCGTGGGCGCGAGTGGGCAGCCGGGCGCGCTCATCCAGGCGCGCGATGCGCAGACTCATTGATTGGCCGTCGGCGAGAGCGCGAAGTCGGCGTAGCGGGCCGCCACGCTGGCCGGCAGCCGGGCGCTGACGCGCACCCCGTCGGGCGTGTCCTCGCGTTCGAGGTCGCCGGCGAGCTCGTGCAGCTCGGCCAGGCGCCCACCCTCGTCGTAGGGCACCAGCAGCTCGACATCGAACAGGCGACGGGCGAACTCGAGCTGGATCCGTTCGATCAGGGCGGGGACGCCCTCTCCGGTCACCGCCGAGAGGAGCAGCGCCCCGGGGTGGCGGTGCGCCAGCTCGGAGCGGCGATCTGCGTCGATGCGGTCAGCCTTGGCCAACACCAGCAGGCGCGGCGCCTCATCGGCGGCGATCTCCTGCAGGACGTCCTCGACCGCGCGGGTCATCTCAGTGAGCTCCTCCTCGTCGACCGAGGCGTCGACGACGTGCAGCACGAGGTCGGCGCGGACGGTCTCCTCCAGGGTGGCGCCGAAGGCGTCGACGAGCTGGTGAGGCAGCTTGCGGATGAAGCCGACCGTGTCGGTGAGCAGATAGTCACGACCGCCGGCGCGCAGAACGCGGGTGGTGGGATCAAGCGTGTGAAACAGGCGATCGCGCACGGGGACGGTGGCGCCGGTGAGCGCGTTGAGCAGCGTCGACTTGCCGGCGTTGGTGTAGCCCGCGAGGGCGATCTGGGGCAGGTGCGCGCGCTCGCGCTCGGCGCGCATCACCGACCGGGTGGAGCGCACATGGGCCAGACGCCGCTTGAGCGCGGCGATCCGGTCACGGGCCAGACGGCGGTCGGTCTCGATCTGGGTCTCGCCGGGGCCTCGGGTACCGATCCCGCCACCCAGGCGCTCCAGGTGAGACCACAGGCCCCGCATCCGCGCCAGGTTGTATTCCAGCTGGGCCAGCTCCACCTGCAGCTTCCCCTCGGCGGTGTGCGCGTGAGCGGCGAAGATGTCCAGGATCACCACGGTGCGGTCGATGACCGGCACGCCCAGCGCGGACTCGAGGTTGCGCTCCTGGCGGGGGGAGAGCTCGTCATCGCAGGCGACGAGGTTGGCGTCGACGGCCGCGATCTGGGCCTTGACCTCGTCGAGCTTGCCTCCGCCGAGGTAGGTGTTGGGATGGGGTTGGTCGCGATGCTGGACCGTCTCCCCCACGGCAGCGACGCCGGCGGTGCGGAGAAGCTCCTGAAGCTCAGCCAGGTGGTCCTCCTCGCCGGCCGGGACCGCCGCGATCATCAGGGCTCGCTGGCGGGCACGGCCACGCTGCTGGCCCTCCTGCCGCTGCCCGTCGCGACGCGACGGGCGGTGTCCGTTATCGGTGGCTCTACTGTCGCCCAACTACGTGCATGGTAGCCCCGTCAGAGACGGCTGAGACGCTGCACGGCCTCCAGCAGCCGGTCCTCGGGGGCGGTGAGCGAGATGCGGAAGAAGCCCTCGCCGTTGGGCCCGTAGGCACCGCCGGGCGAGATGACGACCGCTGCCTGCTCGAGCACGTACTCGCAGTACTCGGCGGCGGTGGCGAAGCCGGGCGGCACCGGCGCCCAGATGTAGATGGTGGCCTTGGGCGGGGTGACCTTGACCCCGGCCTGGGCGAGCGCGTCGCACACCAGATCGCGGCGGCGGGCGTAGACGGCGTTCATGGCCTTGACCTCGGCGTCGACCTCGGGCTGGAGAGCGGCCACCCCGGCCAACTGGACGGCCTCGAAGTTGCCCGAATCGATGTTGGACTTCAGCCGCCAGTACTGGGCGATCGCCTCGGCGTTGCCGACGATCGCGGCGCACCGCCAGCCGGTCATGTTGTAGCCCTTGGAGAGCGAGAAGACCTCAACGCCCACCTCCTTGGCCCCGGGGGTGGCCAGGAACGACGGGGCGACGTAGCCGTCGTAGGTCGTCTCCGAGTAGGCGTTGTCGTGGACCACCAGGAAGTCATGGGCGCGGGCGAGCTCGATGGCGTCTTCGAACAAGCCGTCGGGCACCACCGCTCCCGTGGGGTTGTTGGGGTAGTTGATGAACATCAGCCGGGCGCGGCGCAGGTGATCAGCGTCGATCGCGGCGAAGTCGGGGGCGAATCCGAGCTCCGGCTTGAGGCCCATCAGCACCGGCTCGCCGCCGGCCATCACCGGGCCGCCGGTGTAGACCGGGTAGCCGGGATCGGAGGCCAGCGCCACATCGCCCGGATCCAGGAACGTCAGGCTGAGGTTGAAGATGCACTCCTTGGCCCCGATCGCGGGCATCACCTCGGTCTCGGGGTCCAGCGTGACCCCGAAGCGGCGCGCGTAGAACGCCGCCACCGCCTCGCGGAACTCGGCCCGGCCGCGATTGCTGGGGTACGTGTGGGTGCTGGGGTCGGCGACGGCCCGCTGGGCCGCCTCCACGATGGGTGCGTAGGTGGGAGTGTCGGGGTCCCCGATGCCCAGGCTGATCACGTCGATGCCGGCGGCGCGCTTCTCGGAGATCTTGCGCTCCAGCTGCGCGAACAGGTACGGCGGGATCTGGTCCAGGCGACTACTCGATCTCATGCAGCTCCTTGACGAAGTCATCGGCGAGCGTGCCGGAGAACACCGGCACCGCCCAGCCGCTCAGGGTAACGTGGAGGTCCTCCTCCACCTCGACCTCCAGCTCTCCACCGTCGAGGACGACCGTCACCGGAGATGCGCCGCCGGCCAGGACGTGAGCCACCGCCGCCCCGGTCGCGCCCGTCCCGCTGGCCGAGGTCTCGCCGACGCCGCGCTCGAAGATCCGGGCGCGAATACGGTGGGGGTCCAGCACCGCATACCAGGAGACGTTGGTCCGGTGGGGAAACAGCTCGTGATGCTCGATCGCGCCACCGATTGCCGGGAGCTCCAGCCCCTCCAAGGCGGCAGCGTCGCCCACGCGGATCGCGCACTGCGGGTTGCCCACCTGCACATGCTGAAAGGACCATTCGCGCGCGTCGGCGGTCAGCGACCCCATGCCGTCGGCCTGCCCCGACGGGAAGTCATCGGAGCGCAGGCGCACCCGCCCGATGTCCAGGCGCGCCGTGGTGGCCGAGGTGATGGTGGGACGAATCTCGCCGGCGGCGGTCTGGATGGAGAAGGTGTCGTTCGTCGCCCAGCCGCGGCGCCGCAGGTACAGGACGGCCTCGCGCGCGCCGTTGCCCGACAGCTCCGCCTCGGACCCGTCGGGGTTGAAGATGCGCAGCCGAGCCACGAAGCCGCGCTCGTCAGGGGCCGACAGCAGCAGGATGCCGTCGGAGAAGACCCCGGTGTGGGCGGCACAAATCGCGCGCACCCGCGCGGGCGTCAGCACGAACGGGAGTGCGTCGGCCTCGACGATGAGATAGTCGTTGCCCAGCGCATGCCACTTCTCGAAGTACACGCCGCCGCAGTCTATGTGTAGCGTCGCGGCCGCCATGCTCACCGAGCCGACCCGTCCGTCGCTGCTGGCCCGTGTCCAGGCCTCCTCCCGGGCCCCGATCATCGGGCTCATCCTCGTGTCGCTGCTCTCGCTGGGGGCACGGGCCTACAAGCTCGATGAGCCGTGCCAGTCGCCGTGCACCACCGCCAACGAGCACACGCTGATCTTCGACGAGGCCTACTACGTGAACGCCGCGCGGGTGATCGTGGGCATCCACCCGCCCCAGGGTGACCACTACTCGGCCTCGCCGCTGGGGACCGACCCCAACGCCGAGCACCCCCAGGGCGCCAAGCTCATCGTCGCCGCCGCCATCGAGCTCTTCGGAGACGGTCCCTTCGCGTGGCGGCTCCCCAGCCTCATCTTCGGGTCGCTGGCCCTGCTGGGCATGTTCGTGCTGGTCCGCAGCGCCGGCGGAGGGCGATGGTCGGCGCTGGGCGCGGCCACGCTGCTGGCCACCGACAACCTGCTGCTCGTCCACGGGCGGATCTTCACGCTGGACATCTACGTGGTCACGATGATGATCTGGGGCGTCGCCTTCTACTTACAGGACCGCCCGGTGCTGGCCGGGGCGGTGCTGGCGGTCGGGTTCTGCTTCAAGTTCGTCGGGCCCTACGCGCTGGGCACGTTGGGGTTGCTGGAGCTGGCGCGCATCTGGGTGCACCGGCGCGATCCCGACAGCCCGCCGGGATGGAGCCTGCGGGCGGCGGTCCGGCGCTTCGTGCCCACGGTGTTCACCAGCGCGGGCGTGTGCGTGGGGCTGCTGGCGATCATGGGGCTGATCGCGACGCCGTACGCCGACGCTGAGGGCACCCTGCTCACCGGCGGCCCGTTCCAGCACATCGCGCACATGTTCAGCTATGCGGCGCAGCAGGTCAGCCCCGGCGGTCCCCAGGGGATCGCGTCCTACCCGTGGGCGTGGCTGCTGGATCTCAAGGGGATCCTGTATCTGCGCATCAACCCGTCGATCCCCGGCCAGGAGTTCCATGCCATCCATCCGGTGACCGCGTTCTGGGGAATGCCCAGCCCGGTGATCATGGCCCTGGGGATGCCGGGGCTCATCTTCTGCCTGTGGCGCTTCGTCCGCCGGCGCCGGCCGGGCCAGTCCCCGGCTGACCAGCAGCTGGCGATGCTGGCGGTGACGTGGTTCATCGGCACGTGGACGCCGTTTGCCCTGCTCAGCCTCATCGACCAGCGCACCAGTTACATCTACTACATGGTGATCGTGATGCCGGGCATCTACGTCGCGGCCACCTATACGGCGGTGCTGGGCTGGCGGCTGGGCAGGTCGTGGCTGCGGGGACTCATCGGGGTGTGGGCGTTCGGGGTGCTGGTGGCGGTGGTGCTCATGTATCCGTTCGTGGCCGCGTTCTGAGCGCGAAGATCTCGCCCGCCACGTCCTCGGCGGAGCGGCCCGTCCGGTCGATCACCGTGACACCGGCGAGCTTGCGCATCCAGGTGAGCTGACGGCGGGCGTAGTTGCGGGTGCGGCGCTTCATCTGCTCCACGTCGCCGCCGAGCAGGTCCTCGAAGCCCAGCGCCTTGCGGGCGGTGTCCGAGGCGCCGGCGCTGCGCGCGCGCCGCACCTCCTCCTGGACGCCGTCGGCCACCATCTGGTCAACGCGCGCGTTGATGCGCGCGTAGAGCTGCTCGCGGTCCATGACCAGGCCGACCAGCAGCGTGGAGCGGCGGGTGTCGGTGGTCCACAGCTGCGACTCGCCGGTGGGCGGCTCCAGCTCACCGCTGTCCAGCAGCTCCAGGGCGCGCACGATGCGCTGACGGTCGGTGGGCTCGATGGACTCAGCGGCCCAGGGGGCGCGCCGGGCCAGGATGGCGTGCAGCGCCGCGGGGCCCCGCGCCTCGAGCTCGGCGATCCACCGCTCGCGGACGCCCTCCGCGGGGACGGGACGCAGGCTCAGCTCGGTGAGGGCGGCGCGCAGGTACAGCCCGGTTCCCCCGACCACGATCGGCCGCCGTCCCTCCGCGAGCAGCCCGTCGATCTCGGCGTGGGCCAGCTCGGCGTACTGGCCCGCGCTGAAGGTGGCGTTGACGGGCAGGAACGAAATGAGCCGGTGCTCCAGGCGCGCACGCTCCGCCGGAGTGGCGGCACCGGTCAGCGTCTCAAGCCCGATATAGACCTGCAGCGCATCGGCGGAGACCGCCACCGGCGACTCGCCCACCTCGCGCAGCCGATCGGCGAGGGCGATGGCGACGTCGGTCTTGCCGACGCCGGTCGGTCCGAACAGGGCGATGACCTCAGGCGCAGCCATGGCCCCGCAGTATCGTGCAGGAATGACCGTGGGTGCGGGGGAATCACGATGAGGGTGGGCGCGGGGCTCTCCGACGCTCCTGACTCACCCGCGGGCGCCGCGGAGGCTGCCCGGATCGCCGCGCAGTCGCTGGGCGGCGCCGACGCCGATCTCGCCCTGGTCTTTGCCAGCGGTGCGCATCTGGCCGACCCCGAGGCGGTGCTCTCCGCCGTCCACGCCGAGCTGGCGCCGGCGACGCTCGCCGGCTGTGCCGCCGGCGGCGTGCTGGGCGGGGGGCGCGAGCTTGAGGACGGAACCGGCGTGGCGGTGTGGGCGGCGGCGCTGCAGGGCGGCGAGGCCCGTGCCTTTCACGCCACCGTGCGCCGGCAGGACGACGTCGGGGTGCTGGAGGGCATGCCCGAGATCGGCTCCGACGCAGCGTTGGTGATGTTCTCTGACCCGTACACCTTCCCGACCGACGCCGTGCTGGACGGGATCGCCGACGCCGCACCGGGGGTCCCGGTGCTCGGGGGACTGTCGAGCGCGCGGTCGCCGCTGGGCGCGGCGGCCCTGTTCGTCGATGACCGCGTGGTCGACGAGGGTGCGGTGGGCGTGTGCCTCAACGGCGTCGAGCTGCTGCCCTGCGTCTCGCAGGGGGCGGCGCCCCTCGGGCGTGAGATGACCGTCACGGCCGGTGAGGACAACGTCATCTACGAGCTCGCCGGGCGCCCCGCCGTGGAGGCGATCGAGCAGACGGTGAGCGAGCTGCCGCTCGACGAGCGCGCCCTGGTGGCCGCCGGGCTGCTGATCGGGATCGTCATCGATGGCGGCAAGCCCGACTACGAGCAGGGAGACTTCCTGGTGCGGGGCGTGACCGGGGCGGATACCGAGACGGGCGCGATCACGGTCGGGACCGCCGTGACCCCCGGTCAGGTGGTCCGCCTGCACGCCCGGGACGCCCGCTCGGCTCAGGAGGATCTGCGCCGCGAGCTGCGCCTGCGGGCGACGGCGATCGGCGGTCAGCGTCCGGCGGGCGCGCTGGTCTTCTCGTGCAACGGCCGGGGTCAGGGGATGTTCGGCTCGCGGGACCATGACGCGACGATGGTCCAGGCCGAGCTGGGCGGCGTCCCGGCGGCGGGGTTCTTCGCCGCGGGCGAGATCGGGCCGGTGGGCGGGCGGAGCTTCCTGCACGGGTTCACGGCGACGCTGGCAGTGTTCCCGGCGTAGCGCGGCGCGCGCGGCGGCCTCAGCGGCGGCCTCAGCCGCGGCGTGCCTAGACTCCGCGCCGTGCCCCGACGCCCGCGCCTTCACCTCGCCTACAGCACCGCGCTGGTCACCGGGGCCACCGGGGGCATCGGCGATGCCATCGCGCGGGCGCTGAGCGCGCGCGGCGTGCGGCTGATGGTGAGCGGCCGTCGCGAAGCGGAGCTGTCGCAGCTGGCCGAGGATCTCGGCGCCACCACGGTGGTCTGCGACCTGGCGGTCGCCGCGGAGGTCGATCGGCTGGCCCAGACGGCGCTCGACGCCGGGGTCGACGTGCTGGTGGCCAACGCGGCGCACCCGGGAACCGGAATGCTGGCCGCGCTGTCGCAGGAGGAGGTCGACCTGATCCTCGACGTCAACCTGCGCGCCCCGATCGAGCTGGCCCGCGTCCTCGCGCCGAGGATGGTGGCTCGCGGGCGCGGTCACCTCGTCTTCATTTCATCGCTGTCGGGGAAGTCCGCTCAGCCGGCCTCCTCGCTGTATTCGGCCACGAAGTTCGGGCTGCGCGGCTTCGGTCTGGCGCTGCGCGAGGATCTCCGCGGCACGCCCGTGGGCGTCTCGGTGGTGGCCCCGGGCTTCATCCGCGACGCCGGCATGTTCGTCCGCACAGGCGTCAAGCTCCCGCCGGGCGTCGGGACGCGCACCCCGCAGGACGTCGCCGGCGCGGTGATCAATGCGATCGAGGATGACCGGGCGGAGATCGATGTGGCCCCCCTCAGCGTGCGGCTGGGCAGCGCCGCTGCCTCCGTTCTACCGGGGCCCGCCGGATGGGTGAGCAGCAAGCTCGGCTCGGGGCGGATCGCGAGCGAGATGGACGCCGGGCACCGCCGCCACTCAGGCTGAGCAAGCCGCCGCCGGGCCGAACCCGGTTCAAGCCACCGGCGCCGGTTCCCGGGTCAGGCCACCGGCGCGGTTCAGCGCCCGTTGCTGGGCGCGGTCTCGTGCTCTCCGGTGACCGAGGACAGCGCCGTCATGATCTCGTCGGCGAGCTTTCCGCCCTCGTCGGGGATCTCCGGCGTGGCCTGGACGCGGACCACCACATCGGCCCCGTCGACCTCCTCGAGGTTGACCGACGTCCCGCTGCGCGTCGGCACCGAGATCTCCTGGTCAAGGATCGCCTGGACCTGGCTGGGCGTGACGCCCGAGGTGAGCCGGACCTTGACGTCGACGCCGTCAGGCTCACGCAGCGGGACGACGACGGCGGCGAGCGCCTGGGTGTTGGGGATCATCACCTGCTCGGAGCCGCGCAGGATGTTGACGTAGAGCAGCCCGAGTGAGCTCACGGTGCCGTCGATCTGCCCGCTGAGCGCTCCAGCCTGGAGCCGGACGCGCTGACCCACGCGGAACGGCCGCGCTGTCAGCAGCACCATGCCGGCGATCACGTTGCCCAGCGTCTGTTGGGCCGCGAGACCGAGGATGACGGCCGTGAAGGCGCCGCCGACGGCCAGCGACTGGAACGACGCGCCCGCGACGCTGAGGGCGACGATGAGGGCGATGCCGACGGTGACCAGCCGGATGAGGAAGCCGAAGGTTCCCGCGGTGGCCGGGTCCATCCGCCGCATGAAGGTGGGTCCGACGAACCGCCCGATCGAGCGGGCCAGCGCCCAGCCGAAGGCCAGGACGAGGATGGCGCTCAGGATCTTGATCGGCGTGGCCAGGCTGTAGAGGCCCCAGTTGCCGAGCAGGCTGCAGTTCGTGGCCGCCCGGTGCGGACACGCGTGCGAGTTGGACAGGATGACGTGGCTGGCCACGTCGACGGCGATGAGCAGGGCCAGCCAGAGGATCGCCTGGCGCTGGGCCCGCTTGACCTCTTTCTGATTGACCTCGAACGACAGCCCCACCTTTTCCCAGGCGTCGCTGCGGGTTTCGAACATCCGGTCGAGATTGAGGTCCTTACGCGGCCTGAATTGCCTGGGCATGGCTCCTTGACGGTGTCGGGGGCATCGATCTAGGAAACACTGCTGTCCGGATGGAGTATCACGACGAGCCGTTCAGCTCAAAGAGTGACTCCTGCTTCGGCTGACGCGCCGGAGGCGTTGGATCGGCGGGCCGCAGAAAGGCCCCTCGTCCACGCTCCCAAGGCGACCGATCCGGGCCCTTGACGAGCTCGGCCAAGCGCCGGCGCTCCCGCTGCGGTGCGTACGCACCCCGGCGGTACAGCTCACGATAGCGCTCCACCAGGTCGGGACGGTGCTCGGCCAGCCACTCCATGAACACACCGCGCACCTCTCCCCTCAAATGCAGTGCAATACCGGAGATGTAAGCCGCGCCGGCCTCGCTCGCCAACTCCAGGATCTTCGCCACCTGGGCCGGGTCATCGTTGATTCCGGGCATGAGCGGGGCGATCAGAATGCCCGTTCTGATCCCCGCCCGGGTCAGCGCGGCCACCGCCTCCATCCGCGCTTTCGGGTTGGGCGTGTGCGGCTCCGTGGCCCGCCACGCCTTCTCCTCCATCGTCGGGATCGACAGCGCCGCCCCGAAGTCCGCCCGGGCCGCCAATTCGGTCATCAGATCCAGGTCCCTGAGCAGCAGCGGAGACTTGGTGAGGATCGAGCCGGGATTGCGCGCGTCGATCATCGCCTGCCAGATCCCTCGCATGAGCTTGTAGCGCCCCTCGACCCACTGATACGGGTCCGTGTTGGTCCCCAGCGCGATGTGCTCCCCCTTCCATGAGGGCCGGGCCAGCTCCGCCCGCAACCGCTCGGGGGCGTTCACCTTGACGATGATCTCACGCTCGAAGTCGCGGCCGGCGTTGAAGTCCAGGTAGGTGTGCGTGGGCCGGGCGAAACAGTTGTGGCTCACCACTCCGTTGGCGACGAAATCGCCCGTGCCCGTCGTGACGTCATAGAGCGGCAGCTCGCGGCCGAGCGGCTCAATGTCCGCAACGCCCAGGTTGGCGAACGTCTTGACCATCTGACCTTCGATGTCCCGCTTGCGGGTGATCGCCGGGTCTGTGAGATGAAAGAAGCGCAGATGCTCGGAGAGCCCGCCGCGGATCCGGACCGTCCTGAGACCGTTCTCATGCCGCGTGTCCTCCACGACCGCGTCAAATCTCAGACGGTCGGCGCACGCCTTGATCCAGCCCAAGATCTCCGGATCGGTATTGGAGATCCGTAGCGCGAAGTCGCTCCGGGATCCCTCTGCGTCGAAGACCCCCGCGAGGAAGCCACGACACCAGTCCAGGCTCGGAATCACGGGCCATTCGATCAGCTGACTGATCCGCTCGAATGCTCCGCGGCTCTGCGCGGCGATCGCCATGATCTCGCGATGTACGCCGGCCACCCTCTGGAGCACCAGCTCACCGGCCTCAAGCTCAAGACGAATCCCGGTGGCCGGCTGGAATACGCGTTCGCTGGTCTCGACGTCTGCGTCATTCAGAAAGGAACGTGCACGCCGAAGCGCTTCGAGGTCGGCGAGCGCTAGCCGGAATCTGTAGCCGGTGTAGGTTCCGCCGGTGCTGCGGTGCAGCTGGTAGGAACGCAGGGTCCCGTCGCCCCGGACAATCCCGCACAGATACCCCCTCCGATAGTCGGGCGTGTGGGCAGGCTGATCGGCGAACGGGCCGGTCCCCACCAGCCGGTTTCGCACGGTCAGATGCGGGCGATCCGGCAGCCCAGGCTCGCTGTTCAGGACGTGCTTCCACCCCCGATTGGTGAGGAAGCGATGATCCCCGCTGACGACCAGCTCGGTCCCACTCACGAGCGTCAGCCGATACGCCGGCCTGATCGTGATCCACTTGTCCAGAACCGTCGTCCGGACATATCGGCGGTACCCAGACTCGCTCACCCGGGTGCCGTAGATCGCGTCCCCGGCGTCCAGCTCATACATCGGTTTGTGACGCCCATCCGCCATGAGGACCGCCGTGTCCCCGCCCAGACAGAACACGCAGGCGTGACTGCATCCGCGATACGGGTTGATGGTCCACCGGAACGGCATCTGCGACGCCTCGGGGACCCGGTTGAGGATCGACTTGGCCCGGACCTCGTAAAACCGGGTGGGGACCGCGTCCGGCGCCTCGAAATGGCGGATCACGGCGTCGTCGCGGTAGCCCGGCAGGCGGGCCCGTTCCTCCTCATCGATGTTCAGGTTGTCCCAGCGCATCGAACGTATGTTCGCATACGCGGCGGACGCCCCACAAAACCAGTCATCCTGCAGACGTCAAATCCGGGGCGAGCCTGCCGACAACTCAGGCATGACCGCCATCTCCCCCCTGCGCCGCACGCTGCGTAACGAGTTTCTCTGGATCGGCGCCGCCTTTGTCGTCCTCGTCGCGGTCGCCTATCTCGTCCTGCACTCCACCACCACCGGCACCTTTGACCGCCTGGAGCGCGAGAACATCGCCAATCAGGCCCACCGCATCAGCAGCAGCCTCGGGTACGAGCGCGCGCTGATCAGCAACCTGGTGAGCACCAACTCCGAGTGGGATGACATGTACGAGGCCGCCCGCAGCCACCAGACGGGCGCCATGAGCGATCTGCTGCCGGCCGGGCAGATGAAGACCAACTTCGGCCTCGGCGGCCTGATCCTCCTCGACGAGTCCGGGCACATCGTCAGCGGCGGTCCGATCTCGGCCAACGGGCGCCGCTACCTCCCTGTCTCCTCCCAGCTGGCCACCGCGCTGGGCTCTCCGGCGGTCCTGGCCAACGCCACGGCGCCCGGCGGCGCCACCACCTGCGGCGTGCTCGACGGGGGCTCCGGCTACTACCTGTACTGCTCGGCCCCGGTCGTCCACACCTCCGGCGCCGGCCCCGACGCGGGCACGCTGATCGCGATGGAGGCCCTCGACGCGCCTGGCGCGACCGCCATGGGGCGCCGCGCCGGCATCGCGGTGCGTCTCGCCCCCACCCAGCTGAGCGGCCACAGCACCCCGCTGGCCAGCGCCCTCGGGCGTCTTGCCGTGCAGACCCGTACGGTCAACGCCCACCGCATCGACCTGCTCGTCGCCGTACCCGCCGTCGAGGGCGCCGCGCCCCTGACGCTCCAGGTCAGCTTCTCGCGCCCCGTGCACGCCGCGGCCCTCTCCAGCGCCGGCACGAGCGCCGTCATCATCGGAATCCTCGGCTTCACCCTGCTGGCGCTCAGCATCCTCGCCCAGCGCTACGGCCAGGCCCGCCGCAACCGCGCCTTCCATCGCGCCATCACCAAGGCCGCGGCCCGGGGCGGACGCGTCGAGACGCGCTCGCGCGACCTGAAGGTCCTGGCCGACAGCGTCAACGAGCTGCTCAGCGAGATGGAGGCGCGCCAGCGCACCGCCGACGCCGACCGCGAGGCCGCCGCCGCCGAGCAGGCCGCCGCCGAGGCGCGCCTGACCGCCCAGCGCGCCGCCCAGCTGGACGCCCAGGCCGCCGCCGAGGCGGAGGCGCAGCGCGAGCGAGACGCCCTCGCCGCCGACGCCGAACTGCAGCGCGTCGAGGCCGCCGCCGAGGCTGAGCTGGCCCGTGAGGCGGCCGCCGCCGAGGCGCGCCGGCGCAGCGCGGCCGAGGCGCACGAGGCCCTCGACGACATCGACGGCACGCTCAGCATCCTCGCCACGTCCAGCGACGGCATCTCGGCCAGCACCGCCGACACCGTGCGGGCCTCCGCCGAGGCGCGCTCACGCGTCGAGCAGGCCGTCGAGGTCAGCCAGGCGCTGCGCGACACCACCGAGGCGGCCGCCGGGGTCACCCGCGAGATCTCCGACGTTGCCCGACGCACGCGGCTGGTGGCCCTCAACGCCGCGATCGAAGCCGCCCAGGCCGGCGAGCATGGGCGCGGCTTTGCCGTGGTGGCCCACGAGGTCGGCCAGCTCGCCGACGCGACCGGCGCTGCGGCCGAGCGTGTCCTGGAGCACATCCGCGAGGTCGGTGATCACTGCACCACGGTGGCCTCGGCCATCGAGGAGACCAGCGTCACCCTGGTCTCCGTCGACGAAGCGACGCAGCGGATCAACGACATGGTCGCCGCCCAGCGTGATGCCACCGCGCAGAGCGAGGCGACGCTCACCGCCTCGATCGATCGCCTGAGCCGCATCGTGGCCGATCGCGCCGACACCGGCGCGCCGGCCTGACCCGCATCGCACCCGGCGGCGTCTCCCTCTGAGGGATGAGGCCCGCTTCATCGCCCGGGCGGAGGCGCGGGCGGGCCGCCGGGCCTACCCTCAACCCCGTGTCTCGCCGCAGAGAACGACCACTGACGACCGCGTTGGGCTGGCGGTTGCCATGGTGGCTGCTGGACTTCGGCCCTGTCGCCTTCCTCTTCGTCGCCGGCTCCGGGGCGATCTTCTCCAGGCACGCGTCGGGCAGTCCCGCGCACGGCGGGCTGTTCCTCGGGCTGCTGGCGGCCTGTGGTGCGGTGCTCGTCCGCCATCGCGCCCCCCTCACCGTCCTGGGGATCACCTTGGCGCTCCAGATCGCCTTCGGGTGGGGCCCCGTGGTGCTCCTGCCGGTGCTGTTGGCGGTGTTCAACGTCGCCGAGTATTCCGACCGGCCGATGGTGATCGGGGCCACTGCCGTCACCGCCGTGTCCACGATCGCCACGCTGCTCGTCCATCACGACGCCGTCACCGGGGGGATCGTGGCGTCGCGGCTGGTGGTCATCGGCCTGGCGGTCGCGGTGGCCCTCTATCTGCGCGCCCGAGCCGACTACATCAATGGCCTCCGAGAGCGCGCCGAGCGCCTGGAGCGCGAGCGCGAGCTCATGGCCCAGCAGGCCGTCGGGGACGAGCGCGTGCGCATCGCCCGCGAGCTGCACGACGTCGTTGCCCACAACGTCTCGCTGATGGTGGTCCAGGCCCAGGCGCTGGCCGCCACCAGCCCGCAGGCCACCCAGCACGAGACCCTGGGCCACGTCGCCGACCTGGGCCGCGAGGCCCTCTCGGAGATGCATCGCATGCTCGGTGTGCTGCGCCTGCAGGACGGCGGGGCGCCGGAGCTCGAGCCGCAGCCCGGCGTGCGCGACCTGCCCACCCTCATCGAGCGCACGCGCCAGGCCGGCCTGGACGCCCAGCTCGATGTCGACGGCCCGCCCCGGGACCTGCCGGCGGCCGTCGACCTCTCGGTCTACCGCATCGTCCAGGAGGCGCTCACCAACGTGGTGCGCCACGCTCACGCCACCCAGGCGACGGTGACGCTCGTCTACGCGCCCGACACCCTGGAGGTCACTGTCCTCGATGACGGCCGCGGTGCCAACGGCGACAGCGGCGACGGCGGCCATGGACTGGTGGGCATGCGCGAGCGCGTCGGCCTGTTCGGCGGCGAGCTCGAGACCGGCCAGCGCAGCTACGGCACGGGCTTTCGCGTGAGGGCCCTCATCCCCACCCACTGACCTGCCCCCCATGGCAAAGCTCCGCCTGCTCATCGCCGACGACCAGCCGCTCATGCGCGCCGGCTTCCGCGCCGTGCTCGAGGCGACCGGCGAGATGGAGGTCGTCGCCGAGGCCGGCGATGGCCTGGAGGCCGTGAGCGCAGCACGTGCGACCAGGCCCGACGTCGTGCTCATGGATATCCGCATGCCCAATCTCGACGGCATCGAGGCCATCCGGCGTCTGCCCCATCACCGGGTGCTCATCCTCACCACCTTCGGGCTGGACGAGTACATCGTCGAGGCGCTGCGCGCGGGCGCCAGCGGCTTTATCACCAAGGACGTCCCCGCCGACGAGCTGGTGCGCGCGGTGCGGATTGTCGCCGCCGGCGAGGCGCTGCTCACGCCGGCGGTCACCCGCCAGCTGCTGGACCGCGTGGCCCGGCGCCTGCCCGCTCCCGTCCAGCACACCCCGGAGTCCCTGGCCGAGCTCACCGACCGCGAGCGCGAGGTGCTGGAGCTGCTGGCCCGCGGCATGTCCAACGCCGAGATCGCCGAGGCGCTGGTCGTCGGGGATGCCACGGTCAAGACCCACGTCTCCAATGTGCTGATGAAGCTCAGCCTGCGCGACCGCGTCCAGGCTGTGGTCCTGGCCTACGAGATCGGCTTGGTCAAGCCCGGCACCGGCACCGAGCCGCCTCCCCCGTAAGGCGGAGAGGCGCTTGCACATCCCCGGTGCGCGGGAGGCGCCAATCGCTCCGCAGGCCGACGACACGGCCGCCGCCCGCGCCGATGATGCGGGTATGCCAACCACCACGAACATCATCGAGACCCACGGGGTGACCAAGCGCTTCGGCGCGCGGGCCGCGGTGATCGACCTCAACCTGACGGTCCCGCGCGGATCGGCCTTCGGCTTCCTCGGCCATAACGGCGCCGGCAAGACCACGCTGATCCGCATGCTGCTCGGCCTCACCCAGGCCGACGCGGGAACCATGACCATCTCCGGACGACCGGTGCCCGAGGAACGGGCTCAGGTGCTGGCCCGCGTCGGAGCCATGGTGGAGGAGCCGCATTTTCACCGCCACCTCACCGGCCGCGAGAACCTGCGCGTCATCGCCGCCGCCCGGGGCCCCGAGGCCGCCGGTCGGATCGACGGCGCGCTGGGCCGCGTCGGCCTGACCGATCGCGCCGACGACCGGGTCAAGACCTACTCGCAGGGGATGCGCCAGCGCCTCGGCGTGGCGCGGTGCCTGCTCGCCGACCCGGCGCTCCTCATCCTCGACGAGCCCATGAACGGCCTGGACCCCGGGGGCATCCTCGAGTTCCGGACGATGATCGGCGAGCTGACCGGCGAGGGACGGACGGTGTTCCTCTCCTCCCACCTGCTCGACGAGGTGGAGAAGACCTGCCACGCCGCGGCGGTCATCGACCGCGGGCGGATCATCGCCCAGGGCCCGATCTCAGAGCTGCTGCAGGACGAGCACAACGAGATCGACATCGGCTGCGATGACCGGCATGCCGCGCTGGACCTGCTGGACGGGCACCCCGCGGTGGCGGCCGCCTACCCCACCCCGGACGGGATTCGCGTGACGCTGACCGGCACCGAGGGCGCCGCCGCCGTCAACGCCCGGCTGGTCACCGAAGGGATCCTCGTGTCCCGGCTGGAGCCGGTGCACGAGTCGCTGGAGCAGCGCTTTTTGGAAATGACGTCTCGAGTTGGAGGTGCGGCATGACCCTCACCGTGGCCCGCCGGATGATCGGCGCCGAGATCCTCAAGGTCCGGCGCAACCGCAGCGTGATGGCCGTCGCGCTGCTGCTGACCGTCGGCTCCATCGTCCTCATGTACGGCTATGTGGCGATCAGACACGGCAGCGACCCGCTCAACAACCCGCCGGCCGGCGGGGCCGAGGGCTTGCGCCGCGGCATCCTTGACCTGGGACGGTTCTTCGGGATGCTCGCTGCCGTGCTCATCGGCGCCGAGGTCGGCACCGCCGACCTGTCCAGCGGCGTATTCCGCGACCTGGTCAGCACCGGCCGCTCGCGGCTGGCGCTGTTCGCGGTCCGCCTGCCCGCCGCGGCCATCGTGACTCTGTCGCTGAGCGCGGTCGCCTACGCCATCGCCCTGGCCTTCGCGTTCGCGCTGCCCGGCGGCACCCCGACGCCGAGCCTGGGCCTCGTGCTCCAGGGCGCGGGCTGGATCGCCCTGGCCAACATCGCGGTGGCGGCGGTGTCCGTCGGCGTCGGCTCGCTGACGGGGTCGCGCGCGGTCACCCTGACGGCGATCATCGGCTGGCAGGTGATCCTCACCAACATCGTGCTCAACGTCGGCTCGTTGGGTGGGGCACGCGACGTGCTGCTGACCCCGGCGCTCGACCAACTGCTGCCGGTGGCCAGCCCGGACAACTCGGTGGTCATGGCCACCGGCCTGGGCATCGTCGTGGTCTGCGCGTGGGTCGGCCTCTCCCAGGCCGTCGGGGCCTGGCGCACACGGACGCAGGACGCCTGATCTGAGCTCGATCGCGCCGCGGGCTGGCTCTCAGCCCGCGGCGCGGGCCACCAGCGAGGCTTCGCCGCTCAGCGTCTGGCTGGTGGCGGCGGTGATCTGCACGTCGATGAGGTCCCCGGCCTCGCCCAGGCCGTCGAAGTTGACGACCTTGTTGTGGCGGCAGCGCCCGCGCAGCCGGGTCGGGTCGTTGCGCGACGGGCCCTCCACCAGGACCTCGACGGTGCGCCCGATGAAGCGCTGGGCGCGCTCGCGGGCGCGCCGCTGGATGACCTCGACCAGCCGCTCCATCCGCTCCACCTTGACCTCGTGGGCAACCTGATCGGCCATGGTGGCGGCCTCGGTCTCGCGCCGGGGCGAGTAGATGAAGGTGAAGGCGCCGTCGAAGCCGACCTCCTCGGCGACCTCGAGGGTCTGCGCGAAGTCGGCCTCGGTCTCGCCGGGGAAGCCGACGATGATGTCGG
>DATJTQ010000044.1:0-13669 GCA_035503355.1 Solirubrobacteraceae bacterium | reverse complement strand
ACCAGACGGGGTGGACGGGGACGGTGGCGCTGCTCCTGGACCTGGGTGCCGGTCTGCCCGGCGCCGCGGCCCAGCTCGCCGGCGACCTGGCCAAGAACCTCGCGGTGGGCGATTGACCGCCGGGCTGCCGCGATTGACCGCCAGGTGTTGCCGCGAGTGACCGATTGACCGCCGGGTTGCCGTTACGCCGCCAGGGCGCCGGCGGTAGGCGACGACGCACCGGCGGCTGAGGCCGGCGCCACCTGCGCCGGTTGGCGCGAGAAGCCCAGGAAATGCGATGCCCACGGGTCGAGTGCGACGTAGAGCCCTTCGTCGGTGAGCTGGGTCCCGTCGCGCTCAAACGCCTCACCGCCGAGGCGATCCTGCAGCAGCCACATATCCGGGGTCAGATCGGTCCAGGGCAACCGCACGTGCCCCTGCGCACTCTCCCCTGACAGGTTGACCACCACGAGATGACGCGAGGCCGCATCGGACCAGCACCAGGCGACGAGCTGCCGGTAGGAGTCGTTGTCGGGCCACCCCTCCAGAGCGCACAGCTGCCAGTCGGCGTCGCGCAGTCCGCTGCCGGCCACCGCCTCCAGCAGGCGGTGATAGAACGCGGCGAGCTCCTCGTCGGCGGGCTCATCGGGCTCGCGGGCCAGGAACACCGGGAGGTGGACGCGCCGGCCCTGGAACTGACCGTCGTAATACAGCCGGGCGCCCTGCAGCGTTGACATCACCACCGCGGCCGCTCGCGCCTGGGCGGCGTCAAAGCTGGCCGCCGCACGGGGCTCGTCGTGGTTTTCGATGAACCGGATGAGGCCTTCCTGATATGACCGGTCTGCCTGCAGGTGGCCTCGCACGGAGTCGGCGGGCTCGTGCAGGAGCCGGTCGTAGAGGCGCTTGTCGTAACACAGGTCAAACCCCTGCTGCTGCAGGGTCCACTCCATGTCCCAGTACGCCTCGGCCATGAACAGCATGTCGGGAAGGTCGTGCTTCACGCGCCCGATCAGTGTCGGCCAATAGTCCTCGGCGGGCGGCGGCCCGGCCCGGTCGCCCCACGTGCGGCTGAACACCTCGTTGGTCATCAGCATCGCCATGTCGCAGCGCACGCCGTCGCACTGCCGTCCGATCTCCAGCACCGTCTCGGCGACCGCGTCGCGCAGGACGGGGGAGAAGGCGTTGAGCTGCACGACGTCGGGCCACGGCGGGAAGTAGGGATCGCGCCCGCGGGCCGCGATGGCGGCGTCGAGCCGGATGAAGGCCTCGGGGTGCTCCGCGAGATCCTGCTCGGTGCCGGAGATGAGGCATTCCGGGCGATCGCGGGTCCAGGGGTGATCAGGGGCCACGTGGTTGGGCACGTAGTCGAGGATCAGGCCCAGACCGCGAGCGGCGAGCTCGCGGCGAGCGACGGCCAGCCCCTCCGGGCCGCCGAAGCGCTCGTCGACCACGTAGTCGCGCACGCAGTAGGGCGAGCCGATCACGTCCTCCGGGCGCAGGTCGGGGAGCGCGGCTCCAAACGCGGCGTCGAGGCCCGGGTCGGCCAGAGCGATCCGCAGCCCCTCGGGACTGCGTTCCCACACGCCCATCAGCCACACGGCGTCGACGGGCAGGGCAGCCAGCGCATCCCACTCCGCCGCTGGGACCTCTCCGAGTCCGAGGAGCCGCCCGGCGGCGCGCCCCAGCCGTTCCAGCCACGGCGCGGTGTTGAGCTCGTACAGAGTGAGTCTGGGCGGCAGTCTCACGGGGCCCCACAGTCTGGCCAGGCGCGGGCGCCGCCGCAATGGTGCCCGCACGCGTTCACCGCGGGTGCGAGCCTCAGCCCCGCAGGTCGCGGCGCTCGAGGTCCTTGGACTGCCTCCGGGCGGCGATCGCAGGAGGACGGGTCAGGCGGGGTCCTCGGAGCTGTAGGGCGGGTCCTCGCCGCGGACCTCGCGATAGCGGCGGTCAAACAGGGCCAGCACCTCGGTCACGTCCGAGGGACCGCGCAGACCGTGGCTGACCCCGACCGATTGCTCGGTGGCGTCGGCGGGCTCGGCCTCGCCATGCTCGATCAGCTCGTCGCGCTCGACGGTGAGGAAGGGCAGCTCCGCCAGGCCGCGCTCGGGGTACAGCAGTCCCAGCTCGGCGTGCTCGTAGTGGACGACGCTGACACTCTGGTCACGCGGCTCGATGCGCACGCCCGGCCAGGTGGCGAGTTCGTTGGCCACGTCGTCGACGAAGGCGCTGAGGTCGGTCACCGGCCCATCCTACCGGCGCTGTGAAGGCCCCCGCGCGATGCGGCACGGGACGCGCGCCGGGCGGTGGCGAGCCCCTCCCGGTACGCTCGCGCCGGTGCCACCGGACCCCAGCGGCCACATCGCCTTCGTCGGCTTCATGGGGGCGGGCAAGTCCACCACCGCCGAGCTGGTGGCGCGACGGCTGGACAGGCCCTGGTTTGACACCGACCACGTCATCGTCGAGCGCTGCGGCCGGTCGATCCCCGAGCTCTTCGCCGCCGGTGAGCAGGCGCGTTTTCGGGCCATGGAGACGGCGGTCATCGCCGAGCTGCTCGACGGGCCCCCGGCCGTGCTCTCGCTCGGCGGCGGCGCGCTGGAGGACTCCGGCACCCGCGAGCTGCTGCTGGCCCGGGCCTTCGTCGTGTGGCTGGAGGTCTCCTGGAGCGAGGTCCGCGCCGAGCTGCCCTCACTCATGCAGACCCGGCCTCTGCTCCAGGACCGCACCGAGGAGGAGATCCACGCGCTCTTTGAGCGCCGCCAGGCCACCTATGACCAGGCGCACCTGCGCCTGCACGCCGCGCGCGGGGAGCTGAGAGCGGTGGCCGATCGCGTCGTCGCTGAGCTGGCGGGGTGACGGCCGCCCGCCGCGTTGCTCACGCCGGTGGTCGCGCGCCGGCATGGGCGAGCGACAGCGCGGCAGCATGCAGGGCGGCCTGCACCGCCGCGTCCAGTGCGTCCCCGCGGGCCAGCGCGGCGGCGAGGCCTCCGGCGAAGGCGTCGCCGGCTCCGACCGAGTCGACGATGGTCGACACCGGCGCCGCCGGGTGACGGGTCAGGCCGCCGGCTCCGGCGACCAGGCAGCCGCCCGCGCCGAGGGTGACCACGACCGGCCGGCCGGTCAGCGCCGCCAGGCGGCGCGCCGCCGCCTCGGCGTCGTCGCAGCCGCTGAGCTCCATCGCCTCGGACTCGTTGGGGGTGAGGATGGCCCCGCTGCGCGCCGCCTCCAGCAGCGACGGCCGGGCCGGAGCGGGGTCAAGGACGGTCACGGCGCCGCGCTCGGCCCCGGCGTTCAGCGCGGCGACGATGGCGGCGTCGGGGATCTCGGCGCTGACCAGAACCACGTCGGCACCGGCCAGCGGTTCCAGCGCGCGCCAGACATGCTCGGCCTCCAGCCGCGCGTTGGCGCCGGCGGCGACGGCGATGAGGTTGGCGCCATCGCCGTCGGTGACGATCAGGGCGGCGCCCGTCGAGGCGTCGTCGCGCACCGCCACCGCGGCGATGTCCACGCCGTCGTCGCGCAGCGTGGCGAGGGCGTGCTCCCCGTCGCCGTCGGCCCCGACGGCGGAGACGAAGGTCACCACGGCGCCGGCGCGCACGGCGGCAGCGGCCGCGTTGGCGCCCTTGCCGCCCGGACTGACCACCAGCGCGTCGCCCAAGGCGGTCTCGCCCGGTCCGGGCAGCCGTGCCACCGCAACGGTCCGGTCCACGTTGGTGGAGCCCACCACGAACACGCGTCCCGGGGCCCGCGACATGCCCCGCAGACTAACCCGTGCCGGGGTGGGGACGACGGCCCCGTCCGGCCATTACGATGTGGGCCAAGGAGGCACGACCCCATGAGCGAACCTGATCACTCCAGCTCCCTGAGCTCCGCGCTGGACCCCGCGGCCCTCCGCGCCGCTCTGGTCCCGCAGCGGCCTGTCTTTGCCAATCCGTGGGACTCGACGCAGGACATGTTCGCCTGCTACTTCGCGGTTGCCTTCTTCGATCCGCTCCTGCTGTGGCTCGGCGGCAAGATCATGGGCGCCATCTTCGGCTTCGGCACCCATTGGCCGCTGGGTGTGTTCCTGCTCGCCGCGCTGGTCGGAGCCGGGGGCTTCATGACCATCGTCGGCCGTCAGCGCACCAGCCTCTCGGTCGA
Source organism: Solirubrobacteraceae bacterium (assembly GCA_035503355.1). GTDB lineage: Bacteria > Actinomycetota > Thermoleophilia > Solirubrobacterales > Solirubrobacteraceae > Palsa-465. Next base: position 9,553 of record DATJTQ010000044.1, on the reverse strand, counting down.
CGTCGTGGCGATCAGCGGTTGGATCGTGCTCGGGTTGATCGTGGCGCCGATCGTGGGCCTGGCCCCGCCGGCCCTGGTGGCGGTGATCATCTACGCCGTCATGCTGGCCGCCATCTTCGGCTACGTGCTCCTGCTCGGCCGCTGGGAGAAGGCCTTCATCAAGACGCTCACCTGGCCGGTGACGTGGAGCCTGCTCGCCATCGGCTTCGCCTTCACCGCCTACCGGCTGATCCTCTTCCAGTAGCCCCGCACGCGCGAAGGGGCGGCCGGCCGGCCGCCCCTCCACCTGCGATTTCAGTAGCTGCGCCTCAGCGCGCCATCGCGCTGCGCACGGCGCTCATCGCGTCCGCGCCGGGCACCCCGGTGTTGGTGGTCGCGCACTGGCCCAGTGAGCGGCCGTCGACCGTGTTGCCGAAGCCGCCCACCGAGTTGATCGGCGCGGGCGTGTTGCCCAGGCACACCAGGTTCTGCTTGATGTGGTTGAAGAAGATGAGGATCTCGGCCTGATTGTTGGTCAGGACCGTGTTGCCGTCGATCTCCTGCGGGGAGCCGTCGAGCTGGGTGCCGCCGATGACCCACGTGGCGGGGCTGTCGGCGGTGCCGGAGCCGTTGATGACCAGCTGACCGGTGATCACGCTGCCGCCGATGGCGCCGCCGAACACGCCCTGGTTGGAGACGACGCTGCCGTCGATGGTCGCGTTCTGGGTGTCGAGGGCGTCGACCTTGTTGGCCAGGATGCCGTGCACCGTGCCGGTGAAGCTCATCCCTCCCGACTCGCTGCCCACGGCCTGGCCCGCGATCGACCAGCCGCTGTCCTCGAACGCCGAGGCGCCGTTGCCGGTCAGCAGGTCCCCGCCCACCGTGCCGTTGTTCTCGAGGTCGAGGCTGGCGTCCTGCTCCACCGTCACGGTGCCGCGGATGGTGGAGTCCGAGATGTTGCAGGTCTGGTTGGGCGGCACGACGACGTTGTTGTACGTGCCGCTGAAGAACGGCTGCGAGCTGTCACAGGTGAGGTTCGGTGCGCTCTTGCCGGCGGCGAGCGCCCCGGCTGGGAAGGCCAACGCTGCGGCAACGCCCACCGCCAGCACGGCGTGACGCGAACTGCGACTCATAGGTTCTCCTCGAGAGATGGAGTGGATGTGCCCCTGCGGTTCCGGTTCGATCCCGTGGCGCCTGAAACCAGTATTTCACCATCAACGAGATCAGGTACCTAGAACATCCGTCCACCGTTTGGCCTAATCCTCAAGGATGAGCACCGTGTTCGGCCGGCGTGGCGCATCCGGTGATCAGGGGCCGGACGATCGGTGGCATGGCACTCCATCTCGCCTCGCCGGCGTCGACGGCAAGACCGGTCGCCGCCATCAGGGTGGCCGTCGGGCGGTTGCACCGGCACCCTTCGGCAAAGCGCTTCCACGGCGCGGCCAAGCGGTCCTGGAGCCAGGCCAGGGCGCGCGAATCGGACCGCACGTGCTCAATGAAGAGCAGCCGTCCGCCGGGGCGGAGCACGCGTGCGATTTCTCGGAGCGCCTGCGCCGGGTCGTCGACCGTGCACAGCACGAGTGTCGACACCACTGTGTCGATCGACGCGTCCTCGAAGGGAAGCCGTTCGGCGGGCGCGTCCACGACGCGAACCCGGCGTCCCGCGCGGGCGGCACGTTTGACCAGCCGCCGGCGCATGGTGGCCTCGGGCTCGGCCACGATCAGTTCGGGGAGGCTGCTGGGGTAGTGGGCGAGGTTCAGGCCGGTGCCGCCGCCGATCTCGAGGGTGCGCCCCGTCGCGGTGGCGAGCAGCTCCCGCCGGCGGCGGCGCATGCCGGCCACCTCACCGATCCACAGTGACGGGTCATAGATGACGGCGAAGGCCCGGCTCCAGAGGCGTACGGGCGGGCTGGCGGTGGTGGTGCAGGCGGAGGGTGTGAGTGTCGTATCGGTCATGGCACGACCGTACGGGCGCATCCCGCTCCCGCGCATCGCCCGCCCCGGCCATCCGGCGCGAATGGCCCATCTCGGCCACGCCGCTCAGAGCAGGCCCAGCCGCGCGGCCTCGGCGACCGCAGCGGCCCTCGATCCGGACCCCAGCTTGGTCCGGATGTTGGCCACGTGACGGTGCACGGTGTGCGGGCTGACGATGAGCTGCTCGGCGATCTCGCGATCGCTGAGGCCCGCGGCCACCAGCGCCAGGACCTCGTGCTCGCGCCTGGACAGTGGACCGTCCGGCGACTCTGGTGCGTCCGGCGGCTCGGCGCGCAGGGCGCGGATCACCGCGCCGGCATCTCCCATCCACGGGAAGTGAGCGCGGCCGTCCAGCGGCGACAGGGCGGCATCGGCGATCCTCGCCGCGAGCTCGCGCCCGAGCTCGTACGGAATGGCGCGGTCATCGCGGCGATGCACGACCAGCGTCGGCGCGCGGACGCGATCAAGCTCGGTGCGCACGTCATTGCGGTAGACCTGCTCCAGCAGCGCCGCCGCGGTCTCAGCGCCGGTCGATTCGCGCTGGAAACGGGCGAAGCGCTCCTGGAGGCCGTCGGCCGCCTCACCCAGGAAGATGTCGGCGAGCATGCGCGAGCCGAGTCCCCAGTGGGCGCGCACCGCCTCGACGATGGCGTCGCGAACTCGCTCGGGCGCGATCGAAGGACCGTGGGCATAGGTGCCGTAGAGCAGGAGGCGCGCCACTCGCTCGGGACGGCGGGCGGCGAACGCGATGGCCGTGCACCCGCCCGAGGAGCCCCCGAGCAGCGTCACCCGCTCCAGGTCCAGCGCGTCCAGCATCGCCGTGAGCACGGCCACGTCGTCGTCGACCGACAGGGCGTTGAGGTCGACCGTCCGGTCTGACATCCCCACCCCTGGCCGGTCGTAGCGCAGCAGCGTATGGCCTGCGCCGATTGCCTCCCAGAACCCCCGGAAGGCATCGTCGCGCTGATCGAGCTCCAGGTGGCTGACCCACCACGCCGGCACCACCAGCGGCGGCCCCTCGCCCGTCAGCGAGTACGCCACGGAGTGGCCGCTCACCGAGCAGAATCGGATCTCCGGTCCTGGCATCCCCCGGCCAGCCTACGCCAGAAATGGCTACGCCAGGAACGCTGCCACGGCCTCCGCAACCCGGGGCCCGTGCTCCAGCTGCGGGCTATGGCCGCCCGGGAGGACGAGCCGCCGCACCGGGCCGCCGGCGCGCGCCTCGATGCGGTCGATCTGCGCCAGCGTCCCATAGGGGTCCTCGGCGCCCTGGATGAGCAGCGTGGGGGCCGTCAGCATCCCCGCCTCCTCCTCCAGGCTCCACTGCTCGAAGGCGGGGTCAAGCCACACGTCGCACCAGCCCCAGAAGGCGGCGTCGGGGTCATCGTGGTGGCGGGCCATGCGCTCGCGCAGCCCACCCTCGACGAACGTCTCGCGGGTCCCGCGGATCGCGGTCACGCAGATCTCCTCCACGAACACATGGGGCGCCAGCAGCACCAGGGCCGTCACCGGGTGGTGGGCGGCGTGGATGAGCCCGATGGAGGCGCCGTCGCTGTGGCCCACCAGCACCGGCTCAGACACCCCGAGCGCCGACAGCACCTCGGGCAGCACCTGCAGCGCCTCCTCGTGGAAGAAGGCCGGGGTGCGCGGTCGCGGGGGCGGCGCCGAGCGCCCGTGCCCGTAGCGCGAGAAGGCGATGAGCCGCCGCCCCGTGGCGGCCTGGAGCTGGGCGGGGAACTCGCGCCACAGCCCCACCGAGCCCAGGCCCTCGTGCAGCAACACCAACGGCGGAGCCGGCGGGCCCGCCTCTGTCGCCGGCAGGTCCAGTACCTCGATCGCCCGCCCCCCGACCGTCACCGCGCCTGGGGCGGTCACCGGTCACCGTCCGGGCAGCGGGCGCACGGCGATCGTCACGTCCACCAGCGCGCACAGCCGGTCCTGGTCATCGCGGAACTCGTGGCTCCACAGCCATTCGCGGTCATCGTGGCCGCGGCAGCGTGCCGAGACGTGGACGGTTCCCTCGGTCACCGGGCGCAGGAAGCTGGCCGAGTTGCTCAGTCCCGAGCCGCTCTTGCCGTCTTCCCACACCGCGCGCACGGTGGCCACCGAGGCGACGGTCTCGGCCACCGCCGAGTAGATCCCGCCATGCAGCAGCCCGAGCGGCTGCTTGAGGTTCTCGCGCACCTCGAACTGCACGCGGGCGATCTCGTCAGTCAGCTCGAGCCACCGCAGGTCGAGGAAGCCCTCGAAGGTGCGCGACAGGTCGATGAGCGGGATCGGGAAGTCGGCCAGGTCCCAGGGCGAGTCTCGCAGCGACTCGCCCGCCGGAGCGCCGCCGTCGTCGCCCTCAGGCACCGAAGACAACCGACTTGGTCTCCGTGTAGTAGTCGAAGGCCTCGATGCCGTGCTCCTTGCCGTAGCCGCTGGACTTCCAGCCGCCGAAGGGGAGCTCGTCGTAGACCTTGGTGCGGGAGTTGATCCACGTGTAGCCGGCCTCGATGCGCTCGGCGGCGTGCCGGGCGCGTCCCAGGTCGCGCGTCCAGATCGAGGAGCCCAGCCCGAACGGCGAGGCGTTGGCCCGGGCGATGGCCTCGTCCAGGTCCGTCACGCGCCAGATCGGCAGCGCGGGCCCGAACACCTCCTCGGTGGCCATCGGCACCTCGTGCGGCGGGTCGGCCACGACGGTTGGCGCATAGAAGAACCCGCCGTCGAGCTCCGGGTCCTCGGGCGGCGCGCCACCAGCCAGCAGCGTCCCGCCCGCCTCGACGGTGCGCCGCACCTGGCCCGCCACCTCGTCGCGCTGCCCGGCCGTGTGCAGGGGCCCCATCTGCGAGCCCGTGACGTCGCCGCGTCCCACCTTGAGCCGCTTGGCCTTGGCCGCGATGGCCTCGATCACCTCGTCGGCGACCGACTCGAACACGTACACCCGCTTGATGGCCAGACACGCCTGCCCGCAGTTGTAGAAGCGTCCCATCGAGGCGGCGCTGGCCGCCGCGTCCAGGTCGCCGTCGTCGCAGATGATCATCGGATCAGAGCCGCCGAGCTCCAGCGTCACCCGCTTCATGCCGGGGGCGGCGAGGGCCATGATCTGCTCGCCCACCGGCGTGGAGCCGGTGAAGGCGATCTTGCGCACGCCCGGGTGGCGCACGAGCGCGGTCCCGGTCACCGAGCCGCTGCCGGTGACGACGTTGAACACGCCGGCGGGTAGGCCGCCCTCGGTGAGCAGTTCGGCGAAGCGCAGCGTGGTCAGCGGGGTGGTCCCCGCCGGCTTGGCCACCATCGTGTTGCCGGCCACCAGCGCCGGGGCGAGCTTGTTGCACAGCAACGTCGTCGGGAAGTTCCAGGGGACGATCGCGCCCACCACGCCGAGCGGCCGGCGCAGCACGATCCCGTCCACGCCGGGGTCAAGGCCCGGGGTGTGGGCGCCGCGCAGCGCCTTGGACAGCCCGGCGTAGTGCAGAAGGGTGTCGACGGCCTTGCTCAGCTCGATGCGGGAGTCGCGCAACGTCTTGCCCTGCTCACGCGTGAGCAGGGGCACGAGCTCGTCGAGGTGGGACTCGACGTGATGCGCGGCCGCGCCGAGGACTTCGCCGCGCTTGGACACCGCCAGCGCGCTCCACTCCTGCTGAGCGCGCCCGGCCGCGGCCACCGCGGCATCGATGTCGTCTGCGGTCCCGCCGGGCACCTCGGCGAATACCTCCCCGGTACCGGGGTTGGTCACCGGGAGGGGGTCGCCACCGTTGGTGTGCTCGCGTCCGTCGATGAACGCGCCGGCCACCGCGGTGATCGTCTCGGTGCTCATGAGCCCGTGAACTCCGGGGTGCGCTTCTCGCTGAACGCGGTGACCCCCTCGTGCGCATCGTTGGTTCCGAACAGCTCCTCGATGAGGTCGCACTCGAGGGCCAGCGCGTCAGGCAGGGGCTTCTCGGACCCCTCGAACACGGCGCGCTTGATGTTGGCGAAGGACAGCAGCGGCAGGGCGCGCAGTCCGTCGATGTGGGCGTCGAAGGCCGCCTGATCGGCGAACACCTTCGAAATGATCCCCAGCCCCTGGGCCTCCTCGGGCGAGACGGTGCGCCCGGTGACCAGCAGCTCCAGCGCGGGGCCGGCGCCGATGAGGCGCGGCAGGCGCTGGGTTCCGCCGTTGCCCGGCAGGATCCCCAGCGTCACCTCGGGGGTGCCGAGGCGGTACCGGCCTTCGATCGCGTAGCGCACGTCGCAGGCCAGCGCGATCTCCAGGCCCCCGCCGAGCGCGTGGCCGGCCACGCAGGCCACGAACAGCTTGGGCGAGCGCGCCATCGAGGCCAGCGCCGCATGGGCGAGGCGGATCATCTCCATGTTGGCGTCGACCTCGTTGGCCGCGAAGGCCTTGATGTCCGCGCCGGCGCAGAAGAACTTCTCGCTCGCCGAGCGCACCACCACCACGCGCACCGCCGCGTCGGCGTCCGCCGCCTCGATGGCGGCGGCCAGCTCGCGCATGTAGTCGATGTCGTAGGAGTTGGCCGGCGGCTTGTCGAGGGTGATCGCCCCGCTGTCGTAGGTGACGGCCATCAGGCCAGCCCTCCCACCACGACGGACTTGAGCTCGACGTAGGAATCCAGCGACTCCAGCCCGTGCTCCTTGCCGAAGCCCGACGCCTTGACCCCGCCGAAGGGCAGCTCGTCGTAGCCGTAGTGGATCTGGTTGACCCACGTCATGCCGGAGTCGATCTCCTGCGCCGCGCGGTGGATGAGCCGCGCGTCATGGGTCCAGATCGAGGAGCCCAGGCCGTAGGGGGTGTCGTTGGCGCGCGCGATGGCGTCGTCGAAGTCGCTGAAGCGCAGCACCGGCAGCACCGGGCCGAACACCTCCTCGGTCATCACGCGGGAACCCGCCCCCGCCCCGGCGATGACCGCCGGCTCCAAGAACCACCCCTTGCCGGCTGGTCCGGTGCCGCCGCCGATGAGCAGCTCTCCGCCGGACGACACACCGCTTTCGATCTGCTCCAGGAGCTCGTCGCGGCCTGTGCGCGTATGGATCGGCCCCATGCGCAGCTTGGGCTTCTCGGCCTTGACCGTGCCGTCGCCGGGCTCGTAGCGCCCGACGCGGTCGACCAGCTGGGAGACGAAGTCGTCATAGACGGAGTCGTGCACGAACACCCGCTTGCACCCCAGGCAGGCCTGGCCCGCGTTCCAGTAGCGGCCGATGATGACCGCCTTGACCGCGGCGTCGACATCGGCATCGGCGCACACGATCACGGGATCAGAGCCGCCGAGCTCCAGCGACAGGCGCTTGAGATCGGGGGCGGCGAGCTTGGCCACGTGCCGTCCCACCTCGGTGGAGCCGGTGAAGGCGACGCGGCGCACATCGGGGTGTCCGACCAGGGCATCGCCGATGACCGAGCCGCGCCCGGTGACAACGTTGAGCACGCCATCGGGGACGCCGGCCTCGGTGAACAGCCGCGCCACCTCGAGCGTGGCCAGCGGGGTCGTCGCGGCCGGCTTGGCCACCACGGTGTTACCCGAGGCCAGCGCGGGAGCGACCTTGGTGCCCAGCAGGGTGAGCGGGAAGTTGTAGGGGGTGATGGCGGCGCAGACGCCCATGGGGCGCCGGATGACCATCCCGTAGGCGGGGCCCAGGGTCGAGGGGAGGTCGTGGTAGGCACCGTGGACCTTGGTGGCCGCCTCGGCGAAGTAGCGGACGCCGTGGGCGAGATGGGTGACCTCGCCCATCGCCTCGGCCACCGGCTTGCCCTGCTCGGAGGTGAGCGTGCTCGCCAGGGCCTGGGCGTTGTCGTGAATGAGGTCGGCGGCCTTGCTGAGAATGGCCGCGCGCTTCTCCACGTCGGTCCGTGACCACTCGGCGAAGGCGCGCTTGGCGGTGGCCACCGCCAGCTCGACGTCCTCGGGCGCGCCCGACGGCACGCTGGCGACGACATCCTCGGTCGCGGGGTTGACCACCTCGATCTCCTCGTGCGCGGCCGCCTGACGCCACTCCCCGCCGATCAACATCTCGGGCACGGTTTCTCCCTCGTCGCTTGACCTTCCTGTCGAGAGACTATACGCTGGCGAACGTAAGTCAAGTGTCATACATGGGAGAGGCACACGTGGTCGCCAGCACCGTCGAAGAGCTCGCACCGCTCACCGAGGAGCAGGTCCAGCAGCATCTTGCCGCCGGCAAGCTCGTCGAGGGGCTGCAGCACATGTCCCCCAAGTACCTCGAGGGGATGCGGCGGATTCTCACCGTCTCGGCCGATACGGAGTTCGTGAGCGCGCCGTCGTATCTGCGCGCGGCCGGCCATGCGCCGGCGCTCAACAACTTCGGCTCGGCGATGAGCATCATCCAGGACGAGCTGGCCCACGCCCACATCGGCTACCGGCTGCTCGGCGACCTCGGCGTCGACATGGACTGGCTCATCTACGAGCGTCCCGCCGAGCAGTTCAAGTACCCCTACGCCTTCGACGTGCCGCTCAACTCGTGGGTCGAGCTGGTGTGCGCCAACGCCATGTATGACCAGGCCGGCTTCGTCCTGCTCTCCGACGTCTATCAGTCGAGCACCTTCGGTCCCTGGAAACGCGCCCTGGCCAAGGTCGACAAGGAGGAGACGTTCCACCTGCGCCATGGCCGGACGTGGCTGAAGAAGCTGTGCAAGGACCCGGACGGCCGGGCCGAGGTGCAGGCCGCGGTGGACTGGATGTTCATCCTCACCCTGGAGTGGTTCGGGCTGCCCGACCATCGCAAGCAGCACTCCGAGCAGCTGGACTACGGCTTCAAGGGCAAGTCCAACGACGAACTGCGCCAGTGGTGGATGGGCGAGGTCGTGCCGTTCATGGAGGAGATCGGCATCCGCGTCCCCGCGCACTTCGACGCTGACCGTGATCGCTACGTCATCGACTGCCCGTTCCCGGCGCAGTTCGACTCCGAGAAGCGTGAGTGGCTGCTGGACGACGGGGCCATCGAGTGGGACGAGGTCATCACCCGGTGGCGGGGGCGGGGTCCCATGAATCGTGACTACGTGACCACGCTGCAGCGCGGGTATCAGACGACGCAGCTCCGGCGGGCGGCATGAGCGGCTCGGCGACGGCCGACCCGGGGGTGGGTGGGGACCGTCTCGTCGAGGCCCGCATCTGGGAGGCGCTGCGCCACGTCGAGGACCCCGAGATCCCGGTCTCGGTGCTGGGGATGGGGCTGATCGTGTCGGTCGCCTATGCCCCCGCGCACCGCCGCGCCGACCTCCAGATCACCTACACCTCGATGGGCTGCCCGGCCACCGAGTTCATCGAGTCCGACATCCGCGACGCGCTCCTGGCCGATCGCGACATCGACACCGTCGACATCGAGGTGGTGTGGGACCCGGTGTGGACGAAGGATCGCATCCGCGCCGACGCCCGTCAGACGATGCGCGAGCTGGGGATCGTGGTCTGACCATGAGCCGGGCCGACGAGACGGTATGGGAGGTGTTCGCGCGCAAGGAGTACCAGGAGCCGCTACACCACGTGGGGACGGTCACCGAGTCAGACGAGGACCTGGCGCTGGTCTGCGCGCGGGCCATCTACGACGAGCAGCCCTGGGTGCACATGATCCTCGTCCCGCGCACCGAGATCCGGGAGGCGATCCGCGC
>DATJTQ010000043.1:0-6743 GCA_035503355.1 Solirubrobacteraceae bacterium | reverse complement strand
CTGGGGACGCGCAGCGAGTACAGCCTGCTTGACGCCGGGCGGCGGCTGGGCTCCACCTACGGCCACGGGTCGTCGCTGTGGACCGGCGAGGAGGCGCGCGCCTTCGCGCACATCTACGCGACCGCGGGCGTGCTGGCCCAGGCCGTCACCGACGACGGGCAGGACTCCTAGCTCGCGGCGATGGCCTCGGCGTGCGCGAGGAGGATCGCCACCAGCAGGTCCTCGAGGCGGTCGAGCTCCGACACCGGGATCGACTCCGAGACCTGGTGGGGATCGCGGCTGCCGCTCGCCAGCGCGACGACGTCCGTGCTCGCCGCCAGGTAATTGGCCTCCAGCGTGGCCTGGCGCTCCTCCAGCACGATGCGCAGGCCGTCGACTGTGGCCGCCGCGGTCTGCACGAGCGCCCGCGCGCGAGATTCGGCGGCGTGCGGGAACGGCGGCACCGTCCGGCTGCGGTCGCGGATCCAGTCATAGCGGGCGCCCCGGGCGTCACAGACGCGGGCGATGGTGTCCGTGATGGTGGCGACGGTCTCCTCGATTTCCTCGGTCGAGTAGCCGCGCACCTCGCCCCGCACCAGCGCGCGGTCGGGGACCGAGTTGGTCAGCGCGGTGCTCAGCGCCGCCTCGACGCCGTCGTTCCCGAGGGCCTCGAGGCGCTCGATGACCGAGCCGCCCACGATCGCGGCGACGTTGACGCTGCCGCCGCCGGGCTGGCGGCCGAGGGGGAGCGCGGTGACGATGGCCGAGGCCACGGCGATGGCGTTGACACCCGCCTCGGGGTTGGCGGCGGCGTGCGCGGCGCGCCCGTGGATCACGAAGGCGAACGAGGTCTGCCCCAGTGCGCGCGTGATGACCGTGCCGACGGGCTTGGCGCCGTCCACCGAGAACGCGCAGTCGACACCCGCCAGCAGCTCGGGGGCGAGCAGGCCGGCGCCCATCTTCCCGCTCTCCTCACAGCAGGTGAAGCAGGCATGCACGGTCGGGCGCCGTTCCTCGGGCAGCGCCGCGGCCGCCGCGCACACGCGCATCACGGCGGCGACGGCCGCCTTGTTGTCGGCGCCGAGAATCGTCGTGCCGTCCGAGCGGATCACGCCGTCGTCATCGACGCGGGGCGTCACCGCGGGGCTGCCCGTCTCCACGGTGTCCATGTGAGCGACGAACAGGTACACCGGCGCGTCCGGCGCCCCGGCCACGGTGGCGATGAGGTTGCCGGCGTCCGATCCGTTGACCACGCCGGCGCCGTCGAATGCCGACGGGACCCCATGCGCGGCGAGCCACTCGCGGATGAGCTCGCCGACCACACGCTCGCGGCGGCTGGGGGACGGGACCGCGACCAGCTCGAGGAAGAGCTGGGTGACGGACGCATCCCGGGTCAGAGGCACCCGGGGCAGGTTACTTCTGGGCGCTGCTAGTGGCCTGAGTCGGAAATTCGGGAGGAGCGGCCACTAGGTCGTGACCGGGGCGGCGCCCAGCTCACCGGCCAGGGCGTCGGACGTCATCACCTCGGAGAACATCGGGTAGTCGAACTTGATCGCGTTCTCGTGCTCCTCGGCGGAGGTGGCGGCGACACAGTCGGCGAGCGTGATGACCTTGTAGCCCTTCTCATAGCCGGTGCGCATCGTGGACTCGACGCAGCAGTTGGTGAGAAAGCCGCCGAGCGCGATGGTGGTGATCCCGCGGGCGCGCAGGATGAAGTCGAGGTTGGTGGTGGCGAAGGTGTCAAGGCCGCGCTTGCCCTCCACCACGACGTCGCCGGCCTGCGGCGCAAGCGCGTCGACGATCTCCGCTCCCCACTCGCCCTTGACGAACGCGGTGGAGTCGACGACGCCCTTGAGGATCCCGTAGGGGTGCTCGGCGATCTCGTTGTAGCCGGGGGCGAAGGTGATCGGGGCGTGCACGATGGTGGCGCCGGCCTGGCGCGCGGCGTCGACCAGCCGGCGCGTGTTGTCGAGCATGCCCGTGTCCTCCATGACGCCGGCCACCGCGCCGTGCAGGGCACCCCCCTCGGAGGTGAAGTCGTTCTGGTACTCGATGAGGACGATCGCGGTGTGCCTGGGGTCCAGGGCCATGGGGCTCTCCCTTGCTCGGGTGTGAACGGCGGCTGTGGGCGAATGCTAGACCCGGAGGGTCAGCCGATGGTGCGGATCGGCGCGCCGTTCAGGAAGGCGGCGATGTCCTCCACCGCCTGCCCGTACATGTGGCGCATCCCCGGCTCCGAGACGTACCCGAGATGCGGCAGCAGGACGACGTTGCGCAGCGAGGTGAGGGGATGGTCAGGGGGCAACGGCTCCTCGTCGTACACGTCGAGCCCGGCCGCCGCGATGATCCCGACGCGAAGCGCCGCCACCAGTGCCGCCTCGTCGACGATCGGCCCGCGCGAGGTGTTGATGAGCGCGGCCGTCCGCTTCATCGCCAGCAGCTCGGGGCCGCCGATCAGCCCCCGGGTCCGGTCCGAGAGGACGAGATGGATGGAAACGAAGTCCGCACCGGAGAGCAGCTCGCCCTTGCTCACCCGCGCCACCCCCACCTCCGCGGCGCGCTCGTCGGTGAGATTCTGGCTCCACGCAATCACCTGCATCCCGAACGCCCGCGCGGGACCCACCATCGCCGCGCCCAGCCGACCGAGACCGACCAGACCGAGGGTCGCGCCGGCGAGGTTGGCCGGGAGGTCCAGCTGCCAGCGACCGGAGCGCAGGGCGCGGTCCTCCTGCGTGACCCGCTTGGCCACGGCCAGGATGAGGGCCCACGCCACCTCCGCGGTGCTGGGGACGCCCGCCGGCGGCGCCACCCCGGTGCCCTCCGTGCCCGACACCGTCACGCCGCGCTCGCGAAGGTAGTCGACGTCGAGCGAGGCGTTGCGCATCCCGGTGGTGACCACCAGACGCAGATCCGGCAGCGCGGCGAGCACATCACGACCGAACCGGGTGCGCTCGCGCATGAGCACGAGCATGTCGAACGCGGCGAGGCGGTGGGCCAGCTCGTCGGGCGCGATCGGCTCGGAGAAGAACTCCACCTCGACGTCGTCGCCCAGAGATCCCCAGTCGGCGTAGCCGCGGGCGCGGCGCTGATAGTCGTCAAGGACGGCGACGCGGGTCACGCGGCGGAGTCTGGCACGAGATGGGGGGTGTCGTGTGACGGTGCGCGTCACTGTTAGGAGATCGTGTGCAACGGCCCGTTTGGCCCTCAGGCCATGGTGGCCAGGGGCGATGCGGGGCACTCTGTAGGTGCCGGGTCACGGAGTGACCGGGCCGACAGCGACCACACGAGCGCAAGGAGGAAGGCTTTGGCTCGAGAGTTGAACATCCTTGTCGTCGCCAACCGGACCGCGAGGTCCGAGAGCCTCGAAGACGCGATGCGCGCCCGGGCCCAGGACCGCGCGGTCGCGTTCACCCTGGTCGTCCCGGTGGGGCGCGGCGCCGAGGCGCGACGGGCCGCCGACGAGATGGGCGCGCACATGCGGGAGACGGGCCTCGACGTTCGCTCGGTGGCGGGCGACGCCGACCCCCTGCGCGCCGTCCTGGAGGTCTACAACCCGGCGGAGTACGACGAGATCATCGTCTCCACCCTGCCCGCCTGGGGCTCGCGGTGGATGAAGTCAGGGTTGCCTCAACGCATCGAGCGTCATACCGGGGCGCTGGTGCGCCACGTGGAGGCGCGCGAGATGCCGGTGGGTCAGCGCGAGGCGGCGGCGGCGGGCGCAGGCGCGGGGGGCGCGGCGGCCGGCGCGGGCGCGGGGGCGGGGGCGAGGTCCCACTAGCCTCGGCTGATTGAATCGAAGGCACTGCCGGTCGAGCACGCCACCTACTTCCGCCCGCCCGGCCTGACCGGAATCGAGGCGCTGCACGCACGCTTCGTGCAGCACCAGTACCGGCCGCACTCACACCGGACGTGGACCATCGCGGTGGTCCAGCGCGGCGCGGCGCGCTTCGAGGTCGACAGCACCCGCCAGCGGGCCGACGCGGGCGAGCTGTTCGTGCTGGAGCCCGAGGCGGTCCACACCGGGATGGCCGCCGTCCCCGAGGGGTGGGCCTACAAGGTCCTCTACATCGAGCCGGGCGTGCTCTCCGACTGGGCCCTGCGCGACGGGCCGGCGCCGCGAGCGGCGCGGTGGGTGGTCTTCCGCGATCCGGCGCTGCGGGCGGCGCTGCTGCGTGCCCATGCCGCGCTGGCCGCTGGGCCGGCCGGGGTCGCGGGGGCCGTGGGGGCGGCCGGAGCCGTGGGGGCCGTGGGGGCCGCGGGGGCCGCGGGGCCATGCGGTCTCGGGGTGGAGGAGAGTGTGCTGGACGCCGTCGCCGGCCTCGCGCCGCACCTGCGCGACGCGTCGGTGAGCGCGCGGCGCGCCCACGGCGAGCACGCTGCAGTGCGCCGCGCCCGCCTCTACCTGCGCGAGCGGTGGGACCAGCCGGTGTCACTGGCCGAGCTGGCCGCCGTGGCCGGCCTCTCGCGCTTCGAGCTCCTGCGCCGCTTTCGCCAGCAGAACGGGCTCACCCCCCACGCCTTCCAGCGCGACCTGCGCATCGACCGGGCCCGGGTGCTGCTGAGCGAGGGGATGCCGGCGGCGGCTGTGGCGGCGGCGTGCGGGTTCGCTGACCAGCCGCACCTGTCGCGGGTGTTCAAGCGGCTGGTGGGGGTGCCGCCCGGGATGTACGCGCGCGCCGTGGGCCGCTGAGCGGGCGCGGGCGCAGCGCTCGCGGGCGGTGTGGGCCGCGGTCTTTGTCGCGGGTTGCGGTTGCCGTGGCGGGCGGCCGCTTCGCGTTCGCACCATTCTTGACACCACAGAGCACACACCGCGCTGTGTGCGACGGTGTGCTCTGAAACCGGCGTCATGTTGACACCTCACAGCACGCCGCCGGGGTTCGGGGGCGGTGTGCTCTGTCGTGTCAGGATCCGCCGAACGTGGAGGAGTCAACGGCGCGGCGGGAGCCCTGTCCTCTCCGCCGTGCCGTCACGGCCGAGGGCTGCGGGCTCGCACGCGGAGACCGCCGCGCCACGCGAACTGGCGACCCGGTCAAAGAGCGCAACATCGTTCAAGACCGCGGCCGCGCCGGAGCGCATCATGCGCGGCACATGACCGTCGCCGAGTTCGACACCAAGGTCGCCATCGTCGTCCGCGACGACCTGGCGGCGTGGCAGCGGTTGAACGTCACCGCGTTTCTCATGAGCGGGCTGGTGGCCCGCGCCGGCGCGGAGGCGATCGGAGAGGAGTACGTCGACGGCGACGGCGCGCGATATCTGCCGTTGCTGGTGCAACCGGTGCTGGTATTCGAGACCGGGGGCGAGAAGCTGCGCACCCTGCGCGAGCGGGCGGCCCGCCGCGAGGTCCCGGTGGCCATCTACACGGCCGACATGTTCGTCACCGGCAACGACGCCGACAATCGCGCCACGGTGCGGGCGGTGGGCAGCGAGGCGCTGGACCTGGTCGGGATCGGGGTGCGCGCGGGGCACCGCGACGTCGACGCGATCGTGCGCGGCGTTTCGCGCCACCCGTAACGCGCCTCTCACGCAGTGCATCGGCAGTCCTTCGGCGTTTCACACGGTCGGCTTACAGGCCACGCCGAATCTGCTCACATGAACACGAGCACTGGCCTTCTCCATCGGCCCGCGCCCACGCGGGCACGCCGCGCCCCGCGCGGCAACGCGCCCGCCGCCTCCACGTGGCTGGCCGCCAATTGGCAGCGCCTGGCGCTGCCCACCCTGCTGCTTCTCACCGCGCTGGCCTACCTGTGGGACCTCAGCGCCTCGGGCTATGCCAACAGCTTCTATGCCGCCGCGGTCCAGGCGGGGACCAAGAGCTGGAAGGCGTTCTTCTTCGGCTCGCTGGACTCCTCGAGCTTCATCACCGTCGACAAGCCGCCCGCGTCGCTGTGGGTGATGGCGCTGAGCGGCCGCATCTTCGGCTTCTCGAGCTGGAGCATGCTGGCGCCCCAGGCGCTGGAGGGCGTGGCGGCGGTGGCGCTGCTCTATGCGTCGGTCAAGCGGTGGTTCGGGGCCGGCGCGGGCCTGGCGGCGGGCGCGCTGCTGGCCGCGACGCCGGTGGCGGCCCTGATGTTCCGCTTCAACAACCCCGACGCGCTGCTCGTGCTCCTGCTCGTCGCCGCCGCCTACTGCCTCACGCGGGCGCTCGAGCGCGCCGGGACGCGCTGGGTGGTGGCGGCCGGCACGATGATCGGCTTCGCCTTCCTGGCCAAGATGATGCAGGCCTTCCTGGTCCTGCCGGCCTTCGCGCTGGTCTACGTGGTGGCTGCGCCGACGGGGCTGCGCCGTCGCCTGGCGCAGACACTGGCCGGCGGCCTGGCCATCGTGGTCAGCGCCGGGTGGTGGGTCGCCATCGTCGCCCTGTGGCCGGCCGGCTCGCGGCCGATGATCGACGGCTCGTCGGACAACAGCATCCTCAACCTGATCACCGGCTACAACGGGCTGGGGCGCATCTTCGGCAGCGGCGGCCCGGGCGGTGGCGGAGCGGGCGGCCCCGGCGGCGGCGGGGGCGGGAACTTCAGCGGCGCCACCGGCGTGCTGCGCCTCTTCAACTCGGTGATGGGCGGGCAGGCGTCGTGGCTGCTGCCTGCCGCCCTGCTGGCGCTCGGCGCTGGCCTCATCGCCACGCGCCGGGCGCCGCGCACCGATCGCACCCGTGCCGCACTGCTGCTCTGGGGTGGCTGGCTGATCGTCAGCGGCCTCGTCTTCAGCCTGTCGAGTGGGATCATCCACACCTATTACACGGTGGCCCTGGCTCCGGCGATCGC
>DATJTQ010000042.1:0-7293 GCA_035503355.1 Solirubrobacteraceae bacterium | reverse complement strand
GACGACGATGACGGTGGCGCCCTCGGCCCGCGCCAGTTGCACGATGAGGCGGAGCACCGCGTCGCCGTTGGCCGCGTCCAGCTCGCCCGTCGGCTCGTCGGCCAGCAGCAGCGCTGGGCGGTGGGCGATGGCCAGGCAGAGCGCCGCTCGCTGGCGCTCGCCGCCTGACAGGGCGCTGGGCAGGTCCCGGCCGTGATCGCGCAGCCCGGCGGCCTCCAGCAACTCCTCGGCGCGCGCGCGGCGCGCGCTGCGCCGCACACCGCGCAGCGCCAGCGGCAGGGCGATGCCGTCGCGCAGCGGAAGCTCCGGTGAGAGGGTGGCCGTGGAGTGCTGGCCCAGTAGCCCCACCGACCGGTGGCGGATCCTGGCGCGGACGCGCGCTCGTGCGCGGCCGATGTCGACGCCGAGCACCTGGGCGGCCCCGGCCGAGGGGCTCTGCAGCCCGGCGATGACCCGCAGCAGGGTGGTCTTGCCGGCGCCGCTGGGCCCCAGGACACAGACGCTCTCGCCCGCCCGGACGGTGAGCGTCGCCCCCTGCAGCGCGGCCGCGTCACCTTCGTTGGTGCGGTGCACGCTGAAGACATCGCGCAGTGCCACCACCTCGGTCACGAGCGCGCTCTCCGCCGGTGTCCTGTGGTGGCCAGGCAGGCGGCCGCGGCGAGCGCCGCCAGCCCGCCGGCGCTCCAGATGACGAGCTGCGCGGCCGGATTCACCGTGACCAGCGGTGGCGCGCCGGCGGCCAGCGCGGCCACCGCCCGGATCGTGGTGACGGCCAGCCGCGCGAGGATGACGGCGAGCAGTGCGCCGGCCGCCACCCCCAGCGCGCTGGCGATGATCGCCTGAAGGCGCAGCTGGGCGCGGACGGCGCTCGGGCTGGCGCCCTGGTCGATGAGGTCGCTCTCCAGCGGCGCGTCACGGCCCGGACCCAGCAGGACCGCGGGTAGCCCCAGGATGGCCAGCGCCGCCGACAGCGCGGCCGCGGCAATGAGGGTGCCCTGCACGGCGCGCGCCACCGGCGCGTCGCGCAGCCCCTGTTCGATGCTGCGCCGGTACCGGGCCTGGAGGCTCGCCAGCGGCGGGGCGGCCAGCGCGGCGCGCAGCGGCGCGAGATTGCGCGACGAGATCCACAGCTCGTCGGGGCGGCCCTGGCCGGGGAGCTGGGCGTCCAGCGCCGCCGCCAGCGTCGGCTCGTCGGCGACGACGAAGCCGGCGGAGCCGGCGGGCACCGTGGGGAACCGGCGCACCACCCCGGCGATCCGAGCGGTGACCGGCTCGCCGTCGACGGTGAGCGCGAGGGTCCCGTCCCGTCCCGCGGCGGCCGCGGTCTCGGGGTCGGTGAGGACCGGCACCGGCCGGGTGTCGCTCGGCTGCGGCGGGCGGATGATCCCCGGCTGGCCGGAGTCCGCAAAGCGCATCCTCACCTCGCCGCCGGCCGTGGGGCGCGCCCCCGAGGCGGCCCCGACTCCCCGCCACCAGCCGGGACTGACGCCGGCGATGAGGGCACCGGAGGCGTCGGTGACCGACACCGCCCCCAGAGTCACGGTGCCGGTGGCCTGGGTTCCGGCGGCCACGTTCTCGCCATTCTGATGGCCGTTGGTGGCCTCCAGGCCGGCCGGCTCGTCGAGCTCGAAGCCGGCCAGCTCCCACCGGCCGGCGGCGTGCGCGGGCAGCCGCGCACGCAGCGTTCCGTCGCGGACCGCGCCCGGTCCGAGATCTCCGAGGCTGACGCGATGGATGGTGTCGGTGCCGTCGCGCAGGTCGCCGGTGACGGTGGCGGCGATCTGTGACGGGCCGGTGCGCACGGAGATCCGCCGGGCGCCGGGTGGGAGGGCCAGGCCCGTCGCGCCGACCGGGCCGGCGGGGGCCAGACGGCGCGCCAGCGTGGCCAGCGGCGCCGAACCGTCGGAGGCGCGCCAGCCATGCAGGCGGGCCAGCGCCGTCGCGGGCACGCCGAGGGCGGGCACCGTCACCGATGCCTCGCCGCTGACGAAGGTGGCCTGCGTGCGGCGCACCGGCCACGCCGTCCCATGCGACAGCGCCGCCCAGCGGCGCGGCGAGGCGAGGGTCAGGGGTGTGGCGAAGCTCGGACCGGGGGAGACGATGGCGTCGAGTGGCACGGCCGCCGCGGCCTGGTCTGCGGCGCTGCGCGCGAGCGTGGCCCGGTAGGAGAGGGCGAACCCACCCAGTCCCACCGCCACCGCGACAAAGGCGACCCACAGCGACGGCAGCGCGGGCCGCCGGGCGAGACCGACAAAGGCCAGACGGACCGTCATGGGCCCACGCCGCGCCGCGCGTTCGCCGGCCATTAGCAGCGCACCGCACAGCCGCAGCACCAGCACGCCGGCGGCCAGCGCGCACAGTGGGGCCAGCAGGATCGTCTGCACCGTGCTCCCGGAGCCCGAGCCCGAGTCGGCAAGCGCCAGCGCCAGTGCGGCGGCGGCCGCCACAGCGGCGACATCGGGGAGGCGAATCCCGCCCACTCCGGTGGGCGCCGTCACGAGCGCCGCCACCAGCACCATGCTCACCAGCCATCCGCCGGCCAGCGCGGCCAGCCCGCGCCAGGTCACGAGGCTGTGGGTGAGGATGCCTCCGATCGGCTCGTGCGCGGCGCCGGCGAGGATCGCTGCGGCCATCACCGCCACAGCGGCGCCAGCCACCAGCGCCGCGCCGCAGATCAACGCGCTGTCGGCAGCGACGACGGCGGCGAGCTGGTCCGAGCGCGCGCCGACGGTGCGCAGCCGTTCGAGCTGCCCCTGGACCTCGCCGCGCATCCCGCCCACCACCAGCACCAGGAACAGCGCGAGCGCCGCGACGCCACCCCCGGCCACCAACAGCAGCCGCCGCGGGGCGCTGCGTGCCTCGGCGATGGCCGCATCCAGGCCCGTGAACGGGGCCGCCATGGTGAAGGCGCTGTTCTGCGCGAGCAGCGTCGCCTGATCGCGCTGCAGGCGGCGGCGGAGTGCGGGCAGCTGCCACGAATGCAGGCCGGCCACCGGCAGGAGCGCCAGCCAGCTCTCGGTGCGGTAGAAGGAGCTCAGGCCGGGCAAGCGCTGGAGGCCCGCGGGGTCGCCGCCCAGCAGCACCGGGGGCCCGGGGGTCTGGCCGGGCACGAAGCCCAGTGGTGCGGTGGAGCGCAGCGTGGCCCTCCCCGCCACGGTGAGCCCGACCCCCGGCGCGCGCAGCGTCACGCCGGTCGAGATGCCGGTCCCGTCCAGCAGCATCGGGCAGGTGGTCCCGTGGCAGGGGCCGAGCCCCCGACCGGGCCGCCCGCCGGGCTCGCCTGGTTCGCCCTGCGCGCCCGGGGCCGCCGCGTCGGTCCATGACGCCAGCGGGCTGATCGCGGCCGGCCGCACCAGGTGCCCGTCGAGACGGACCGCGCTGAGCAGGGTGGCCGAGGTGGTGGGACCGAGGCCGAGCCCGGTCAGCGCCGCGCGGGCCTGGCGGTCGACGGTGGGCGTGGCGGTCCCCTGCCACGTGACGGCGACCGCCCGCTGAGCCGGCGACAGGCCGGCCAGCTGAGCGCGCGCCGCCTGCTCGCCGGTGACCGTGCCCTGCGCCCACACCGCTCCCAGGAAGGCCGCGGCCAGCGCAATCCCGAGCGCGGGGGCCAGGCCCTGCCATGGCCGCCGCCGGGCACGCGCCAGCGCCAGCGACAACGCCGGGGCCACCGTGCTCACCCGCGCCCCTCGCGGCGCCCGGGCCGCGGAGCGATCACTCGTGTCCATCCTCCTCGCGCCGGCGGCGGTAGTGCGCCTTGGCCTTGGCCCGCCCGCCGCACACCGACATGGAGCACCACCGACTCGTCTGATTGCGCGAGTGGTCATAGAACGCCCAGCCGCATTCGTGGCCGGGGCACGCCTTCAGCCGCCACCAGGTTCCTTGAAGCATGGCCGTGGCCGAGGTCGCGAGCAGCACCCCGAGCGCCCGGTCAAGACCCGCGCCGGTGGGAGCAAAACGTGGCCCGTCGGCGCCGAACTGCACTTCCACGCCGGCGCCCGTGGCCGCGGCGTTGAGGTCGGCCAGGCTCGTGGTGGGCTGGGCCTCACCGGCGAGGACGAGCTCATCGGCCGCCACGAGCGCCCACGCGTCGTTGTTGGCGGCCGCCAGACCGCGCAGGCCCTCGCGGACGGTGATGGCGCGCTGGCGGTCACGCTGGCGCAGCACGGTCCCCGCCGGCACCAGCCCCCGCGCCGCCAGCCACGCCGCCAGCGTGGCCGGGGTGGCGAACAGGTCAGCGCCCCACTCGCCCTCGAGATCGAAGAACGAGTTCACGTAGGCCTGTACCAGCGCCAGCCTCCCGGGCGCCGGGGTGCGTCCACCGGGCTGTACGGCCCGTGCATCCAGCTCCAGCCCCTCACCAGTCATCATGGTATGACTGGTGAGACTACCGCCAGGGCCGGGTGGCGGCCGTCAGATCAACCGGCAGTCTGGCCAAAGGCGCCCGCGATCGTCCCGTCATCGGTCCGGCGCGCCAGCCCCGTCACGCCGGCGTATTGGAAGCGCGGAATCAGCGAGAACCCCTGCGCCCGGCCGGGCCGCCGGCCCGTGCGGCGGCAGGGCGAGGAGGCTCGCAGCACGTAGTCGTAGCCCGCGGCGTTCACGAAGCCGGGGTGCGTGGCGGTGCAGTTGTGCCGCGAGCGGGCGCCGGCCTGGGTCACGAACTGCGGGCTGCCCGCGTTGATGTCGTTCTCGGCGGTCACCGGGGGGCTCACCTCCGGGCCGACGAAGATCGCCGCCCCGCGGCGCAGGTCGTTGACGAAGGTGTCGTTGACGACGTAGAGGTGCGAGTCGGGGTTCAGGGCGCCCTCCTCGCCGTAGGCGAGCATGTTCGGGTTCTCGGTGCCACGGCCCTGCTGGAGCACGGTGCCGATCACGTAGGACAGGCCGCCGTTGGGGAGGTCCAGCTCGTAGCTGTCGGTGCCGCGCTCGCCGGTGAGGCGGTCATAGAGGATGTAGTTGCGCAGGGCCCGCGATTTGACGAGGTGCCCGACGCGCGCGTCGGTTGAGTAGCTGTCGCGCAGGGTGAAGCTGCGCACGTGGTTGATGTAGATGTTGTGGGAGAAGCCGTCGCCCGCGCCGTTGTCGGTGAACACGCTGGAGTCGATGACGATGTCCGAGGCCGGATTGTCGGCGGCGAGGATGCCCTCCTGGTTGTGGTCAAAGCGGCAGTGCTCCACCAGCAGCCCCGCGCCCTCCTGCCGGATCCCGGCGCCATTGTCGTCAGGGACGCGCGCGCCCGAGAGCTCGACGTTCTCGATCGTCGTGTCGTTGCCCGCGATGACCCAGATCGCCTTGCCCTCGCTGTTGGCGCCGGCCGCGTCGATGTGGGCCCGGCCGTGGACGCCGACGATGGTGAGGTGGTCGGTGGACCACGCGCACACGTCACCGCGATAGCCGCGGTTGCCGCGGGCGTCGATCTCGATGGTGTCGCCGGCGCGCGCAGCCGCGATCGCCTGGCACGGCCGGGCGAAGCGCTGCCCGGGACCGACGTGCAGCACGTGCGCGGCGGCCGCCGGCGGACCGGCCAGCGCCGCGGCCACCGCCAGCGCCAATAGGCGCGGGACGCTCATGTCGTCGATCCTAGGCAGCTCGGTGTGGTGGAATGGCCGCAACCCAACGGAGGAGAGCGGGCATGGGCGAGCCAATGGTGAGGTACGGGGAGCGCGAGATCCCCCATGAGGAGCTGCGCGCCGAGGCGGCGCGCACGGCCACCGGGCTCGTCGAGGCCGGGGTGCGCCACGGCGACCGCGTCGCCCTGGTCCTGCGCAATGAGCCCACCTTCCTGTCGCTGAGCGCGGCGTGCGGGCTGATCGGCGCCGTCCCGGTTCCGGTCAACTGGCACTGGCACGGCCCGGAGCTCCGTCACGTGATCACGCACTCCGAGTCGCGCGTGGTGTTCGCCCACTCGGACTTCGTCGCCCACGTCGAGGAGATCCTCCCCGACGGCGTCGGACTGGTCGAGGTGCCGGTGCCCGAGGAGCTGACCGCCCATTACGGCCCCGCCCCGGTGACGGGACGCCGGCCCCTGTTCGCGGACTGGATCGGCTCCCACGAGCCCTACGCGGAGCCGCTGGACGCCGCGCCGATGAGCGTCATCTACACCTCGGGGACCACGGGGCTGCCCAAGGGCGTCATCCGCGAGGTCATGACCCCCGAGCAGACGCGAGAGGTCGCCGGGGCGACCCTGCGGGCGATGGGGCTCTCGCCCGAGATGCACACGCTGGTCACGGCGCCGATGTACCACTCGGCGCCCAACGCGCAGGGGCTGTTCGCGCTCGCCCTCGGCATTGAGCTCACCGTGATGCCGCGGTTCACCCCGGAGGGGTTCCTGGCGCTCGTCCAGGAGCAGGCCATCACTCACGCCCAGACGGTCCCCACCATGTTCGTGCGCCTGCTCGAGCTCCCGCAGGAGGTCCGTGCGCGCTATGACCTGAGCTCACTGCAGTGCGTGGTGCACGCGGCGGCGCCGTGCCCGGCGCACGTCAAGCGGCGCATCATCGACTGGTTCGGTCCGGTGATCCGCGAGTACTACGGCGCCACCGAGATCGGAGTGGTCATCGTCTGTGACAGCGAGGAGTGGCTGGCGCACGAGGGGACGGTGGGGCACGCCTTCGGCGGCTCGGACATCCACGTGCACGACGCCGACGGCCGGCTGCTGGGCACCGGCGAGACCGGCGAGATCTTCATCCGCCCGCCCGACTACTGGCCCGGGTTCACCTATCTCAGACAGGACGACAAGCGCCGTGAGATCGAGCGCGACGGCTACATCTCGATCGGTGACGTCGGTCGCGTGGACGCCGACGGCTACCTGTACCTGTCCGACCGCGCCCGCGACATGGTCATCTCCGGCGGCGTCAACATCTACCCGGCCGAGATCGAGGCCTGCCTGCTGGCGCTCGACGGGGTCCGCGACGTCGCCGTGTTCGGCATTCCCGACGACTCCTTCGGGGAGGCGCTCGCGGCCCACGTCGATGCCGAGCCCTCCGCCGGGCTCACCGAGGACGCGGTGCGCCGGCACGTCCGCTCCCAGCTGGCCGGCTACAAGGTGCCGCAGGTGGTCGTCTTCGACGACGCGTTGCCCCGTGAGGAGTCCGGCAAGATCTTCAAGCGGCGCCTGCGCGAGCGCTACTGGCTGGCCGCCGGGCGCAACATCTGATATGGCGTGGCGTTTGTCAAGTGGGCGTGGCTGTTTCTCCCGGTCTGTAGGGGTTTTGGTGTTGCTCGGGAGGGCGGGGCGTCGGGCTCGTTGACGGCGTTGCCAGTCTGATATGCGGGGATTGCCACCCCAGGGCC
>DATJTQ010000041.1:0-6971 GCA_035503355.1 Solirubrobacteraceae bacterium | reverse complement strand
ACAGCGAGCGCCGCTTTTGTCCCGCTCAGGCCGATCGGTCAGGCGGTGGCGCCCCGCAGGGCGGGGCGTCGCGGATCGGTCAGGCGGTGGCGGCGCGCAGCGGCGAGGCGTCGCCGACCGACCAGCGATGGCCAAACGGGTCCGTGAAGCCGCCCTGGCGGTGGGTGCCCCACGGCAACTCGCGGGCGATGACCGGCGAGCCGTTGCGCGCCCCGGCGGCCACCGCGCGCTCGATGAGCCCGTCGGGGTCCTCGATGAACACCTCGACGCGCACGCTGGTCTGCCCGACGCGGTCGGGGCTGTCCTCGGTGGGGTTCTCGGGGTTGGCCTCGTGGACGAAGAAGGGCGCCCCGCCCACCGTGAGCCCGGCCACGCCGCCCAGGTCCCACAGCACCTCGGCTCCCAGCGCCTCGTAGTACCAGGCCACCGCGGCCTCGCCGTCGGGGACGATGAGCATCACCGAGAGACGAGGCCGCGCCGGAGCCGCGCCACGCGCGCCGAGGGCCGGGCCCGAGGTGCCGCCCCACTGCTCCGGGGCCACGTCGGCGATCGACTGGGTAAAGCACCAGCGATGGCCGCCCGGGTCCTGCACGACGTACTGGCGCTCGCCGTAGGGGAAGTCGCGGGGCTCGTCGACGATGGTGGCGCCGCGGGCGCGAGCGTGGGCGCAGTGGGCGTCGGCGTCGTCGATGCGGACGAGCAGGGAGATCGGCCCGGGGAGGGCCCGCGAGGTCCGGGGCTCGGTGATCGCGATCGTCCCGCCGGCGAACGAGAGCTGAGCGCGATGGTCGCCGGCGTGCCAGCGCTCGGCGAAGCCGAAGGTGTCGCACAGCCAGTGCGCCGCCTCGGTGATGTCCTCATAGACCAGCTCGGGGATGATCGTGCAGTCCGGCATGGTGCGGTTCTCGACGCGGCCGCCGTCGGCCGCCGGGCGGCCGGCCTCGGTCGGTCCGTCCGCGCCGCCCCGCGGGTGCGCGGCGATCCCCACCAGGTTGCCGGCGGGGTCGCTGAACGAGGCCAGCGTGCGCGGACCATCGGGCGTCGGCGCCTGGCGCAGGACGGCACCGGCACGCTCGGCGGCGGCGAGGGTGGCGTCGACCTCGTCGACGTGGATCCACATCACCGGCCCGGCGTCGGGGCAGGGCGGGCGGTCGGTGACCCACTGCCCGATCAGGCCCGGGGCTTCGAAGCCCGCTTCCGCGGGGTCCGCGGTCCAGCCGAGGACGGTGGCGTAGAAGCGGGCGGAGGCGGCGATGTCCGTCGCCGGGATCTGGAGATAGACGGGTTGGCCGTGTCGGAACACGCTGCGACTAATCTTGACAGTGATGTCAAACTTAGGTGAGGGGCCGGTACGGGCCGACGCGCGGCGCAACGCGGAGCGCATCCTGGCTGCCACCACGGAGCTGATCGCCACCGATCCGGGGGTGAGCATGGAGGCCGTCGCCGCCGCGGCCGGCGTCTCGCGCGCGACCCTCTATCACCACTTCCGCAGCCGCGACGCCCTCATGGACGCGCTGACTGACCGGTCAATCGGCGAGGTGACGGCGGCGCTGACCGACGCCCGCGCCGACGAGGGCACCGCCCAGGAGGCGATGGAGCGCGTGCTGCGGGCGGCCTGGCAGGTCATCGGCCGCTACCGGGGCCTGGTCATCGTCAACCAGCGCCTCGAGCCCGGCGCGCTGCGCGCCCGGCTCGCCCCCGCGCTGGCGCCGGTCCGCGCCCTCATCGCCCGCGGCCAGCGCGACGGGACCTTCGACGCCGAGCTTCCCGCGGAGTGGCTGCTCAGCGCCGTGATCGACCTCATCCACGCCGCCAGCCGCCAGGTGACCGCCGGTGCCATGGACGCCGCCGCGGCCGAGCGGGCGCTCCTGCGCACCGCCGCCGCGGCGCTGAGCTCACACCGCCGGTCAGGCGCGGCATAGACTGCGCGCGTGAGCACGGCCGCTCGCACGAAGGTGCGGCTCGCGGAGCTGGTGGCGACCCTGTCGCTCGGGACCGATTTGGGCATGGCCCAGCCGATGGAGCACGTGCTCCGTCAGTCGCTGATCGCACTGCGCCTGGCCGAACGCCTCGGGCTCGACGAGACCGAGCGCGTGGTCGTCTATTACGTGGGCCTGCTGGCCTGGGTGGGCTGTCACGTGGACGCCTACGAGCAGGCCAAGTGGTTCGGGGACGACACGGTGTTCAAGGGCGACTGGCGCCAGGTCGACACCGGGCGGCCACTGGCCGCGGGGTCATTCGTCCTGGGCCACCTGGGATCCAGCCGCCCCCTCGTCCAGCGCGCCCGCCTGGGGGTCGCCTTCCTGGGGGAGGGGCGGCGTGCGGTTCGCGACATGGTGGAGAACCATTGGATTGCCACCAACGAGCTCGCGGCGCGGCTCGAGCTCGGCCCCGACGTGCGCGACAGCCTCTATCAGACCTTCGAGCGCTGGGACGGCAAGGGCGCGCCCGGCGAGGTCCGGGGGCCCCAGATCCACGTCGCCGCGCGCCTGGTCAACCTCGCCGACGTCGTCGAGGTCTTTCATCGCGTGGGCGGCGTGGACGCGGCGACGGCGGTGGCGCGCGAGCGCAGCGGCACGCAGTTTGACCCGGGACTGGTGGAGGTCTTCTGCGCCGAGGCGCCCGCTCTGCTCTCGGCGCTGGAGACCGCAACCAGCTGGGACGCGGTGATCGCCGCTGAGCCGGCCCTGGCCGTCGTCCTCACCGATGCGCAGCTCGACGCGTCGCTGGAGGCGATCGCCGACTTCGTCGACGTCAAGTCTCCGTGGACCATCGGCCACTCCCGGGGCGTGGCCGCGCTGGCCGCCGATGCGGCGCGGAGCCTCGGGCTCTCCGAGGACGCGATCGTCCGCGTCAGGCGCGCCGGGCTGGTGCACGACCTCGGCCGCCTGGGAGTCTCCAACGGGACCTGGGACAAGCGCGGGCCCCTCACCGCGGGCGAGATCGAGCGCGTCCGGCTGCACCCGTATCTCACCGAGCGCATGCTCGCTGCGTCGGCGGCCCTGGCGCCGCTGGGGGCGATCGCCGTCCAGCACCATGAGCGCCTTGACGGTTCGGGCTATCCGCGGGGCTTGACCGGCGGCGCGATGACGCTGCCCGGCAAGGTCCTTGCCGCCGCCGACGCCTATCGCGCAATGACCGAGCCGCGCCCCCACCGTCCGGCCCTCTCGACCGATCAGGCCGCGCGGGAGATCCGCGCCGGCGTGGCCCGCGCGCGGTTTGACCCCGGCGCCGCGGACGCCGTGCTGGGCGCCGCCGGCCACGCGTCCAGGCGGCGGCGGACGCTCCCTGCGGGGCTGACCGCGCGTGAGGTCGAGGTGCTGCGCCTGCTGGTGCGCGGGCTGTCCTACAAGGAGATCGCCGCGGAGCTCGTCATCTCACGCAGGACCGCGGGCGCGCACGTCGAGCACATCTACACCAAGCTCGGCGTGTCCAACCGGGCGCGGGCGAGCCTGTTCGCCATGAAGCACGGCTTGATGGACGGCGAGGCGCCATGAGATAGGCATCCCGCCCGCCAAAGATCGGTGGAATCCCCCATGCGGCGGAGACGCAGCGGTCATACGCTGCCCGAAACGACCGTCTGGAGAACGTAGTGGCGACGAAAATGCTGGTCAACCTGGCCACAGGGCTCGAGGATTCCGAGCGCGTGACCGTGGCCTTCCTGGTGGGCGGGGCCGCCCTGCAGAAGGGCCGCAAGGTGGCGATGTTCCTTACCAAGGAGGCGGTGCGCCTGGCACTGCCCGGGCATGGCGAAGCGGTGGCCTGCGACGGGTGCCCGCCGCTGGCTCGCCTCATCGAGCAGTACGCCGAAGGCGGCGGCGAGCTCCTCGTGTGCCCCATCTGCTTCAACGCGCGGCGCCTCGATCAGGCCGATCTCGTCGCCAACGCGACGCTGGCCGGCGCCACGCCGATGCTCGAATGGATGGGCGACGATGCGACCGACGTCTTCAGCTACTAGCCCACGATGGCCAGGCCCGCCTGGGCCACCTCCATGTCCTGGCTGTAGTGGCCGCCGCTGACCCCGATGGCGCCGATCAGCTGGTCGCCGACGGTGATGGGAAAGCCGCCGCCGAAGATGACGAGGCGATCGATGCCGCCCACGGCGCCGGCGGCCAGCGGCGGGTCATCCTTGATGAACTCGTGCCAGCCGTCGCTGGGCATGCCGAATCCGACCGCGGTGTAGGCCTTGTCCTGGGCGATCTGGATGCCGAACAGCGCGGCGCCATCCATGCGGCTGAACGCCTTGAGCACGCCGGACTCGTCACAGATGGCGATGCCCATGGGGACGCCGATCTCGCTCGCCTTGGCCTCGGCTGCGGCGATGATGCGGTGAGCGAGGTCACTGCTCACGCTGGCCTTCTGGACTACGTCGGTCACGGCTCCTGCCTTTCGTCGTGGTGGTCATCGGGGTCGGCAAAGCGCTGCTCGAGCTCGCGGATCTCGCCGATGCCGATGAAGTCCAGGAATGCCTCGAAGCCGAGCAGCGAGGGCAACAGGTCGATCGGGGTCCCGCTGGCCTTGATCTGCGCCAGCGCCGAGCGCATCGCCGCGGTCGCCGCCAGCAGCATGCTGAGCGGAAAGATGAGCAGGCGAAAGCCGAGGTCGCGCAGGAAGGCGTGGCTCACCGCCGGTGTTCGCCCGCCCTCGGCGTAGTTGAAGAGCAGAGGCACGTCGGCGAGGCGGTCGGCGATGACCTTGATCTCGTCGGTCGACTGCGGCGCCTCGACGAAGAGCATGTCCGCGCCGGCGTCGCGATACCGCCGCGCTCGTTCGAGCGCCGCGTCCAGGCCCTCGACGGCGCGGGCGTCGGTGCGGGCGATGATGAGGAAGTCGGGGCGCTGACGCGCGGCGACGGCCGCGGCCACCTTGGCCGCCATCTCGCCGGCCTCGATGATCTGCTTGCCCTCCATGTGCCCGCACCGCTTCGGCATGACCTGATCCTCGAGGTGGATGGCGGCGACGCCGGCCGCCTCATACTCGTGCACGGTGCGGATCACGTTCAGCGCGTTGCCGTAGCCGGTGTCGGCATCGGCGATCACCGGGATGGCGACCGCCTGGGCGATGCGCCGGGCGTTGTCCACCATCTCGGTCAGGGTGAGCAGCCCGACATCGGCCCGGCCCAGTCGCCCCGCAGAGGTACCGAAGCCGGTCATGTAGGCGGCGCCGAACCCGGCCTCTTCGATCAGCCGCGCGCCGAGAGGGTCATAGCAACCGGGCGCCAGCACCATCTCGCCGGCGGCGATGGCCTCGGCAAGAGCGGAGCGGCCCGTCGATGAGTCGCCGAGGAAACCTGACACTACGCAGTCACCTGTGTCAGAGCACAAAAAATGGGCGTAGGTGTGACCCGGAGAACACGTGGAATAAAGTCACTCCGGAGAGTGGCCCTGCCGTGTGGCGAACCTTGCGTCTCCTGGTTCGCTCTTCGCTGTGTCAGGCACCTACGCCCAAGTGGAACCCTATGTGTAGGCACGGTCACAAGTCAATCCCTACACAATCACAAATCTTTCCAAATACCGGGATCATCGTGTGATAGCGACCGGTTTCGAGGGTGATGACGGGGCCTCAGGTCACAGCTCGGGGACGATCCGGCCCGGATCGGCCACGCCACTGTCGACCGCGGCCTGCCGGACCGCCTGTGCCACCGTCTCATGGACGTTGCGGTCCAGGACGTCGGGGACGAGCTCTGACTCGACGGTGAGACCGGCCAACGCCCAGGCGGCGGCTCGCTTCATGGTGATGTTGATCGCGGTGGCGCCGGCCATCAGAGCGCCTTTGAAGATGCCCGGATAGCCGAGGACGTTGTTGACACTGGTGCCATCGGCAGCGAAGGCGGCGCCGGCGGCGAGCGCCACCTCGGGCTCGATCTCCGGGGCGGGATTGGTGAGGGCGAGGATGACCTGGCCGCGACGGACGAGGTCCGGGGTGATGAGGCCGGGACGGCCCGTGGTGGCGACCACCACATCGGCCTCGCGCATGACCGTGGGCAGGTCGGCGATCTCGATGCCGTGGG
Source organism: Solirubrobacteraceae bacterium (assembly GCA_035503355.1). Taxonomy (GTDB): domain Bacteria; phylum Actinomycetota; class Thermoleophilia; order Solirubrobacterales; family Solirubrobacteraceae; genus Palsa-465. Next base: position 961 of record DATJTQ010000041.1, on the reverse strand, counting down.
CGCGCGCCTGCTCCTGCGCCCAGGGGCTGGGGTCGGTGGCGAGGACGCGCTTGACCCCGGCGTCGTGGATGAGCGATGCGATCCCGTACCCGGCCGCGCCGAGACCGATTTGGCCGACGACGGCCTCGTCGAGGCGCATGTCCACCTGGCGGCAGGCGGCGATGGCGGCGGCCATGGTGACCACCGCGGTGCCGTGGACGTCATCGTGCATCACCGGCTGGGGCAGCGCCGCGATCAGCCGCCGCTCGATCTCGAAGCACTCCGGAGCGGAGATGTCCTCCAGATGGATGCCGCCAAAGCCCGGAGCGATGCGGATCACCGTCTCGACGAACTCGTCGACATCCTTGGTGTCGATGAGGATCGGCATCGCGCTGACGCTGACCAACTGGGCATAGAAGAGCGCCTTGCCTTCCATGACGGGCATGCTCGGCACCGCGCCGATGTCGCCCAGCCCCAGCACGCGGGTGCCGTTGGTGCAGATGGCGACGCTGCGCCCGATCATCGTGAACCGCCCCGCCAGCTGCGGGAACTCGGCGATGGCCTCGCAGACCCGGGCGACCCCGGGGGTGTAGACGTCGCGGACGTCCTGGTTGGTGCGGATCTCGCGCAGCCCCTTGATCTCGAGCTTGCCGCCGTCGTGGGCGATGAAGGCTCGGTCGTGGAACCACACCACCGACACGCCGGGCAGCTCGCCCAGTCCCGCCGCCAGCGCCTCGGCATGCTCCTTGTCGCGCAGCTCGACGGTGATCTCGCGCAGGGCCTCCTGGCGGGCCACGGCGATCGTCGTGACGTCGCCGATCAGCCCGCCGTGCTCGGCGATGCGGGTCGCCACCTTCGCCAGCTGCCCGGATTGATGCGGGATCCGCAAGCGGTAGGTGCAATCCATGGCCATGCGCTGACTCTCCTTTGGGGGCACGTGGGGGCCGGGCCTGCTGTCATTGTTGACGATGCGCATCCTGAT
>DATJTQ010000040.1:0-17369 GCA_035503355.1 Solirubrobacteraceae bacterium | reverse complement strand
GGGCGCCGGGTCTCGACGCGGCCGATCGCCGGCACCCGCCCGCGACAGGGCACGCCCGAGGCCGATGCCGCCATGGCCAAGGATCTGCTGGCCGACGAGAAGGAGCGGGCCGAGCACGTGATGCTCGTCGACCTCGGGCGCAACGACCTGGGACGGGTGTGCGAGTACGGCTCGGTGCAGGTCGAGAGCTTCATGGCGGTCGAGAACTACAGCCACGTCATGCACATCGTCTCCAGCGTGATCGGCACGCTGCGGCCGGGCGTCGATGCGCTGGCCGCGCTGCGCTCGGTCCTGCCCGCCGGGACCCTGTCGGGCGCGCCGAAGGTGCGAGCGATGCAGATCATCGACGAGCTCGAGCCGGTCAAGCGCGGCGGCTACGGCGGGGCGATCGGCTGGGCCAGCTACACGGGCGAGCTGGACACCTGCATCCACATCCGCACCGTGGTGGTCAAGGACGGCGTCGCCCACGTCCAGGCGGGCGGCGGCACCGTGGCCGACGCCAAACCCGACTACGAGTTCCGCGAGTCCGAGGCCAAATCGCGCGCCGTGCTCGAGGCCATCGCCCTGGCGGTGGCTCAGCCCGAATGGCCGTGACCCGCCCACTGCCGGTGCTCCATCACTGAGGTACGGTTGCCCCGAATGCGGGTCCTCGTCGTCGACAACTACGACTCCTTCACCTACAACCTCGTCCAGTACGTGGGGATGACGTCTGACCCCGCGCCCGAGATCGAGGTGGTCCGCAACGACCGCGCCACCGTCGATGAGCTGCTCATCCGCGGCTATGACCGTGTCATCGTCTCGCCCGGACCCTGCACCCCCGATGAGGCGGGGATCTCGCTGGAGGCGGTGCGGCGCTTCCCCGAGGCCGGGATCCCCACCCTCGGCGTCTGCCTCGGTCATCAGGCGCTCGTGCAGGCCTGGGGCGGGCGCGTGGTCACCCACCAGCCGGTCCATGGCAAGACCGCTCGCATCGAGCACGACGGCCGCACGATCTTCCGCCGGCTGCCCAGCCCGCTCGAGGTCGGCCGCTACCACTCGCTCATCGCCGAGCGCGAACTCCCGCCGGCGCTCGAGTGCAGTGCGGAGGCCGAGGGAATCGTGATGGCGGTGCGCCACCGCGAGCTGCCCGCCGAGGGCGTCCAGTTTCACCCCGAGTCGATCCTGACCCAGCGCGGACGCGAGCTGTTGGCCAACTTCCTGAGCCCGGAGGCCACGCCCGGCGAGGCGCCCGAGCCGTGGCCCGACCTGGAGCCCGCGGACCCCACCCTGCCGTGGTGAACTCGACGTCGGAGCTGCTCCCGCGCGCCATCGACGCGCTGGCCAACCGCCAGGATCTCAGCGCCGAGCAGACCGCCGATGCGCTGGCCGAGATCATGTCGGGCAACGCGTCCGACGTCCAGATCGCCGCCTTCCTCATCGCTCTGCGAACCAAGGGCGAGACGGTGGAGGAGCTGGCCGGGCTCGCGCGGACCATGCGCAGCTTCGCTGCCGTCGTGCCCGTGTCCCACGACCGTCTTCTCGACACCGCCGGCACCGGCGGAGGCCGGCGCACCTTCAACGTCTCGACCACGGCCGCGCTCATCGCCGCCGGGGCGGGGTGCACCGTGGCCAAGCACGGCAACCGGTCGGCCACCGGGCTGTCGGGCTCCGCTGATGTGCTGGAGGCGCTCGGCGCCCGGATCGACCTCATTCCGGCCGCCGTCGCCCAGTGCATCGAGGAGGTCGGCTTCGGCTTCATGTTCGCGCCCGCCCACCACCAGGCGACCCGCTACGTCGTCCCGGTGCGCGCTCAGCTGGCCGTCCGCACGAGCTTCAACTTCCTGGGCCCGCTGACCAATCCGGCCGGCGCGCCGCGCCAGCTCATCGGCGTGGTCGACCCCGCCTACCTGCAGCGGATGGCCGGAGCGCTGGCCCTGCTGGGCACCGAGCACGCGCTGCTGGTCTCCAGTCACGATGGTCTGGACGAGCTGAGCATCTCCGCGCCCACCCACGTCGTCGAGGTCGTCGACGGCGAGATCTCGAGCTACGACGTGGCACCCGCCGACGTCGGGCTGGCCGTGGCGCCGGCCGAGCAGGTCCCCGGTGGCGACCCGCGGCAGAACGCCGAGACGGCACGGCGGATCTTTGCCGGAGAGACGAGCGCGGCCCGCGATCTCGCCGTGCTCAACGCCGGAGCGGCCATCTACGCCGGTGGAGGCGCGGCGACCCTCGCCGAAGGGGTCATTGCCGCGCAGCAGGCCATCGACTCCGGCGCCGCGGCCGCCTCGCTCGAGCGCTTCGTGGCCGCCACCCAGAGGCTTGCCCCGCCGCGGCCGTGAACGCGCTGACCCCCATCATCGAGCGCACCCGCCTCGACGTCGCCGCGCGGCGCAGCGCCACGCCGCCCGAGGAGGTGCATCGCGCCGCCCGGGCGCGCGCGGCTGCCGACCCGCCCCGCGGCTTCGCCGACGCGCTGCGGGCCGGCCCTGGGATCGCGGTCATCGCCGAGCACAAGCGCAGCTCCCCGTCGGCCGGAGTGATCCGCGACGACCTGATGCTCGAAGACGTCGTCGGGGCCTACGAGCGCGGCGGCGCCGCGGCGCTCTCGATCCTCACCGAGCCCCACAGCTTCTCGGGCAGCCTCGACGATCTCGGCGCCGCGCGTGCGGCCACCGGCCTGCCCATCCTGCGCAAGGACTTCATCGTCGACGGCTACCAGGTGGCCGAGGCGCTGGCCGGGGGCGCCGACGCGATCCTGCTCATCGTGGCCGCCCTGGACCCGGCCACCCTCGGGCGGCTCCACGCCGAGGCGGTCTCGCTCGGCCTCGACGTGCTGGTGGAGGTCCACGATGCCGCCGAGCTCGAGGTGGCCGCCGGGATCGGTGCCGGCGTCATCGGCGTCAACAACCGCGACCTCACGACCCTCAAGGTCGACACCGAACGGACCTTTGAGCTCCTCGAGGGCATGCCGGCCGGGGTCGCCACCGTGTCAGAGTCGGGCTGGCGGACCCGTGCCGAGCTTGACCGGCTGGCCGCCGCGGGCGTGGACGCGGTGCTCGTGGGGGAGGCGCTCATGCGCTCCCCGGACGTCGAGAAGGCCTGCCGGGCCCTGGCGGGGCCGCCACCGGCCCGCCGGCTTTAGCTGGACTTAGGGGGTCGCGCGACACTCGTGCGCATGCGTCGCCTGCTCAAGTCGCATTTCGTATCGGCGATTCTCGGTGGCCTCGTTGTCGGCGGTGCGCTCCTGCTGTCCGGGGTGACCGGCCGCAGCCAGACCGAGACCATCGTCGACCAGGCGCCGCTGGTCTCCCAGAAGACGCCTGACCCGGCCAGCGGCGAGACGGCGCTGCAGATCTATGACCGCTACGCGCCTGGGGTGGTGTTCGTCCGCGCCAAGCTCGTCGAGCAGGTGGACAACCCGTTCAACCTCTTCCACGCTCGCGAGAGCCAGACCTCGACCGGCACCGGCTTCCTCGTCGACCGCGTCGGCGACATCCTCACCAACTACCACGTCATCGACGGCGCCGACCGCTCCAAGGGGATCACCGTCGAGTTCGAGAACTCCGTGGTCCGCAACGCCAGCGTCGTCGCCGTGGACCCGCCCAACGACCTGGCGGTCCTGCGCGCCGACATGCACGGCGTCGCCCCGATCGTGCCCCTGCCCCGCACCGATTCCACCACGGTCCGCGTGGGCGACCCGACGCTGACCATCGGCAACCCCTTTGGGGTCGACCGCACGCTGACCAGCGGAAGCGTCTCCGCGCTCCAGCACACGATTCGCGCCGCCGACGGAACCAGCATCAACAACGTCATCCAGGTCGATCAGGCCCCGGACGCCGGCAATTCCGGGGCGCCGCTGATCGACGCGTTCGGCCGGGTCATCGGCATCAACTCCCAGATGATCACCGGCGGAGACCAGTTCTCCCAGCGGGTCGCCTTCGCCATCCCCATCGACACGGCGGACGCCATCCTCTCCAGGGTCAACCGCCAGGAGACGCCCAAGGTCGCCTACCTCGGCATCGCCGCGCCCACCAAGTCCAAGGCGAAGGCCAAGGCGAGCGCCGGGGCGGTCGTCGGCGAGGTCACCAAGCCCAGCCCGGCTGAGCACGCCGGGATCGAGGAGGGCGACACGGTGGTCAAGGTCGACTCGATGCCCGTCCGCTCCATCGCCGACGTGCTGGCCATCGTCTCCACGCGCAGCCCCGCCCAGCAGCTGGACATCCAGATCCGCCGCCGTCACCAGCTCCACAACCTCACGGTGACCCTGGGCAGCCGGACCGTCCCGCCGCCGTCGGGTAAGTAGCGTCGCGACGCATTCGTACGATGTGGGGTGTGGACGCGCACCCCACCAAGATCAAGTTCTGCGGCCTGACCGACCCGGCCGATGCCGACGCCGCCGTTGCGGCCGGCGCCTGGGCCCTGGGCCTGATCCTGTGGCCGGGGTCCCCGCGACGCTGCCGGGCGCAGGTCGCCGCCGAGATCGCCGCCGCGCACCGCCGCCACGCCCAGATCGCCGGGGTCTTCGTCAACGCCACCCTGGACGAGGTGACGCGCGCCGCCGATGAGATCGGGCTGACGCTGCTCCAATTCCACGGCGACGAGGGTCCCGTCTTCTGCGGCGAGGCCGCGCGCCGCACCGGCTGCCGGGTGATCAAGGCCGCCCGGGTGCGCAGCGGCGCCGACATCCAGGCTCTCAACGCCTTCCACACCGACTTCCATCTGCTCGACAGCTACCGCAAGGGCGTCCCCGGGGGAACCGGCGAGACCTTCACCTGGGACCTGGTGCGCTCGCATCCGCGCGACGTCCCGGTGATCCTCTCCGGCGGGCTGACTCCCGACAACGTCGCTGACGCCATCGCCGCGGTGGGGCCCTACGCGGTCGACGTGGCCAGCGGTGTCGAGTCCGCGCCCGGCCGCAAGGACCACGCCAAGCTCGAGGCCTTTGCCGCCGCCGTGGCCGCCGCGGATCCCGTGGGGGCGCGATGAGCGTCGTCGAGCACCGCTTCGGCCCCTACGGAGGCCAGTACGTCCCTGAGACGTTGATGCCGGCGCTGGCCGAGCTGGAGCTGGCCTGGGTGGCGGCCCGCGATGACCCCGCCTTCGGCGCCGAGCTGGGCGGGTTGCTGCGCGACTACGTGGGCCGCCCGTCTCCGCTGTACCGTGCCCGCCGGCTCTCCGAGGTCGCCGGCCACCCGATCTACTTCAAGCGCGAGGACCTCAACCACACCGGCGCCCACAAGATCAACAACGCCCTGGGACAAGCGCTGCTGGCCATCCGGATGGGCAAGCGGCGGATCATCGCCGAGACCGGCGCCGGGCAGCACGGGGTGGCCACGGCGACGGCGTGCGCCCTGCTGGGCCTGGAGTGCATCGTCTACATGGGCACCGAGGACATGCGCCGCCAGAAGCCCAACGTGGAGCGGATGGGGCTGCTCGGCGCCCGCGTGGAGCCCGTGCAGGACGGCGCCCGGACGCTCAAGGAGGCCGTCTCGGCCGCGATCCGCGACTGGGTCACCAACGTCTCAGACACCCACTACATCATCGGGTCGTGTGTGGGCCCGGCGCCCTATCCGGCACTGGTCCGCGACCTCCAGCGCATCATCGGCGACGAGGCTCGCGCCCAGATCCTCGAGGCGGAGGGCCGCTTGCCTGACCGGGTCATCGCCTGCGTCGGCGGCGGCTCGAACTCGATCGGGGTCTTCGTCCCGTTCGTCGCGGACGCGGACGTGCGCCTCATCGGCGTGGAGGCCGCGGGGGAGGGGATCGAGAGCGGCCGCCACGGCGCGCCGCTCACCGTCGCCGGCACGCCCGGTGTTCTGCACGGCGCCTTCTCGGCGATCATGCAGGACGAGGATGGGCAGATCCTCGAGGCGCACTCGATCTCGGCCGGCCTGGACTACCCCGGGTCGGGGCCGGAGCACGCGTGGCTGCGTGACCAGGGCCGGGCCCAGTATCTGGCCATCACCGACGCTCAGGCACTCGAGGCCTTTGAGCGCACGGCGCGGCTGGAGGGGATCATCCCGGCCCTGGAGAGCTCTCACGCGATCGCCTGGGCGCTGGCTCACCCCGACTCCGAGCTTGACCTCATCTGCCTCTCCGGCCGGGGCGACAAGGACCTCGCCGAAGCGCTCGAGGCGTTGCGCGCGCGAGACGAGCCGCGGTGAGCGCCGGCGCGGACGTGACCCCATGACCACCACCGAGGCGCCCAGCGGCATCGAGGCCATCGCCGAAGCGTTCGCCCGGGCTCGCGCCAACGGGCGGCGGGCCGCGCTGATGCCGTATCTGATGGGCGGCTACCCCGACCTCGAGACCTCGCGGGCGATCGGACTGGCCTATGCCGACGCGGGCGCGGACCTCGTCGAGCTCGGCGTGCCCTTCTCAGACCCCCTGGCCGATGGGCCGGTGATCCACGCCGCCGGCACCGTGGCGCTGCGGGCCGGCGTGACCCTCCCGGCGGTGCTCGAGATCGCGCGCGACATCGCGCAGCGCGTCCCGGTGGTGTTGATGTGTTACGCCAATCCCATCCTCACGCGCGGGCTGGATCGCTTCCTCGACGCCCTCGTCGCCGCCCGCGTCAGCGGGCTGATCGTCCCCGATCTGCCGCTGGAGGAGGCGACCGAGATTCGCACGGCATGCCGTGCGCGCGGCCTGGCCCTGGTGCCGCTGGTTGCCCCCACCACGCCGGCCGAGCGCCTGGAGCGCATCGGGGCCGGCGCCAGCGGGTTCGTCTACACCGTGTCGGTGACCGGGACCACCGGCGAGCGCGGCGAGATGGCGGGCGGGCTGTCCACCGTGATCGCCCGCGCCGCCGCGCACACCACCGTGCCCGTGGCGGTCGGATTCGGGATCTCCACGCCCGAGCATGCGGCCGCCGCAGCCCGCGCGGGGGCCGACGGCGTGATCATCGGCAGCCGTCTGGTGCGCGCGGCCGGAGAGGCGTCTGACCCCGCCGCCGAGGTGCGCGAGCTGGTCGCGGGCTTCTCGGCAGCGCTATCTGAGACCTCGCTCGGTTAGCATCTGCGATCCCATGGGCTTGATCCTCACCGCCACCGCCGGGCTCTGCATCTGGATCGTGATCTGGTCACTGAACGTCAGCGGCCTGGACGCGATCATGATCGCCATCGTGATGGTCCTCATCGCGGTCGGCGTCCGCAACCTGCTCCCGTACCTGCCCGGCCGGCGGGACTAACCCGGCGGCCGATGCTGGGCGCGTCGCTGCCCCGCCCGCACGCGAGCGCGTGCGGGGTCCTTCTCGTGCTGGCGCTGGCGCTGGCCCTGGCCGGCTGCGCCGCCCAGACCAACTCGGCCGTCACCGTCACCGGCAAGACGCTGACGATCTACGCCAGCCTGCCTCCGGGCGGGGCCGGGGGACAGGCCGCTGCCGACGTGCTGGCGGCCGAGCACCTCGCTCTGCAGCAGGCGGGGAGCAGCGTGGGCAAGTTCACCGTCCACCTGGTGACGCTGCACGGCCGGGAGATCTCCGATAACGCGCGCCGCGCCATCCAGGACTCGACTGCCATCGCCTACCTGGGTGAGATCGGTCCCGGGACGTCGCAGGACTCCGTGCCGATCACCAACGAGCTCGGCCTGCTCCAGGTCAGCCCCACCGACACCGCGGCCTACCTGACCCAGGCGGTCCCGCAGGTCAGCGGCTCGCCGACGACGTTCTATCCCTCGCGCTCCACCTACCACGAGACCTTCGCGCGGGTGGTGCCCTCCACCGTTCAGGAGGCCAAGGCCATCACCGCCGAGATGCATTCCCTGGGGCTCTCCAAGCTCTACGTCGCCGACGACGGCACCTCCTACGGCGCCACCGTCACCAACGAGGTCCGAGCCGACGCGGCCGCCCAGAGCCTGAGCGTGGTGTCGAGCGCGGCCGGCGCGGACGCGGTGTTCTACGGTGCCAACACTCCCGCCCGGGCCAGCCGGGCGCTGGATCAGGCGGCGAGCGCCGCCCCGTCGGCCAAGCTCTTTGCGCCGTCGGCGCTGTATGACGCCGCCTTCGTGTCGAGCTTGAGCGCGGGCGCCCAGAAGAACCTGTACGTGTCCTCGCCGGGCTTCACGCCGGCCACCTTGACGCCGTCGGGGCGGCAGTTCGTCAGCGCTTTTCGCACCGCATACGGCCACGCTCCGGTGCCGGAGGCGATCTTCGGCTACGAGGCGATGTCGGCCGTGCTCGCGGTCCTGAAGCAGGCGGGCATCGGAGCCGGGACCCGCTCCACCGTCGTCAGCGACTTCCGCGGCCTGCATGACCGCCAGTCGGTCCTGGGCACCTACTCGATCTCCTCGGGCGACACCAACCTCGCGCCCTTCGTCTTTGGGCGTGTGCACAGCGGCGCTCTGGTCGCCACCGCGCCCGCCGGCTGACGCAAACGTCGCACTTAAGTCACCAGCGTGTCTTGTTTCGTCACAGGGGTGGCCGCCACCATCCCGCCGTGGCGAAAAATAAGCCCGCATACGGTGCAGTAGTCGAGGCACGTCTGGCTGACCTGGCGACCCGGCAGCATGGCGTCGTGTCTCGGAGGCAGCTGTAGGAGCTTGGATGCTCGCGGGGGAGCATCACGCGCCGGGTTGAGAAGCGGCGGCTGCTCCGGGTCAACCGCGCCGTGTACGCGGTGGGCCATGCACGGTTGACCGCCAAGGGTGGCTGGATGGCGGCGGTCCTGGCCTGTGGCGGCCGGCGCGGCCGGCTTGCGCCGCCGGGAGGTGCGGTTTACTTTCTGTTAAGAGGGGCGGCGCGCGGTCGTGAACCTCGATCTCGAGGTTGTTGCGGTCCGACCGCGCGACTACTCTCCCGCAATCGAGGGCATTGACAGCCCGGTCGACCATGAGGAGGACGACTTTTATGAGTGTTCGCGCAAAGGCGATCGGCGCATGCCTGATCGTGGCATCGCTGCTCCTGCTGGCTGCCTGTGGCAGCAGCAACAGCTCGAGCAGCAGCAGCGGCGGCGCGCCCGCCGGCGCTCCGCCGAGCAGCGGCAGCGGTTCGGGCGGTTCCAGCGGTGGCAACACCGTCGACATCTACTCCAGCCTGCCGCTCCAGGGCGCGTCCAGCGCCCAGACCGACCCGATGGTCAACGGCATGAAGCTCGCCCTCTCTGAGGCGAACAACAAGGCCGGCAACTTCAACGTCAACTACCAGTCGCTCGACGACTCGACCGCTGCCGCGGGCAAGTGGGACCCGGGCCAGACGGCGGCCAACGCGCGCAAGGTGGCGGCTGACCCCAAGGCCGTCTACTACATGGGCGAGTTCAACTCCGGCGCGTCTGAGGTCTCGATCCCGATCCTCAACCAGGCCGGGGTCCCGATGGTCAGCCCCGCCAACACCTACGTCGGCCTGACCACCGACCTGCCGGGCTCGGCTCCCGGCGAGCCGCAGAAGTACTACCCGACGGGTAAGCGCAACTACCTGCGCATCGTGCCCATCGACTCCATCCAGGCGGCCGCTGACCTCATCGCCATGAAGCAGGCCGGCTGCACCAAGGTGGCGGTGGCCAACGACAAGGAGGCCTATGGCCAGGGTCTGGCCACGCTGCTGGGCCTGGAGAAGGGCTTCTACGGGGTGACCATCACCTCGGACACCGGCATCGACCCGACGTCGCCGAACTTCCGCTCCTACGCCTCCACCATCCAGGGCCAGGGCGCGGACTGCTTCTTCTTCTCGGGCATCGTCTCCAACGGCGCCGTGCAGATCACCAAGGACGTCCACGCGGCGCTGCCGAAGGCCAAGATCTTCGGTCCTGACGGCGTCTGCACCAGTTCCTACACCTCGCAGAAGGCGGGCGGCGTCCCGGCCTCCATCGACCCGCTGATGGAGTGCACCGTGGCCACCCAGGACCTCGCGGCCTATCCGGGTGGCAAGGACTTCCTCAAGGCCTACAAGGCCAAATACGGGAACGCCAACCCTGATCCGTACGCCATCTACGGCTACGAGGACATGAAGCTCGGTCTCGACACCATCGCCAAGCTGGGGGCCAAGGGCAACGACAAGTCCGCGGTCCTGGCCGCTCTGTTCGCCACCACGAACCGCAACTCGGTGTTGGGCACCTACGGGTTCGACAAGAACGGGGACACCACGCTGAAGTCCTACGGCCTCTACAAGGTCGGGTCTAACGGCGATCCGGTCTTCCTCAAGACGATCACGCCGACCAAGACGGTCAGCGCCAAGTAGCGAAGTCCATGTGGGGGAGGGCGCCTTCCGCGCCCTCCCTCCATATGCTTCGCCCACCGACGTGGAAGCCAGTTCGTTCACGCCTAGCCTGCCGGCGCCCGCGGCTCGCCCGCTGGCGGCCATCCGCCGCTTCTCGGGCCGCTGGGGCCTGGTCATCGCGCTTCTGGCGCTGCCGGTCTACTACGGCATCCGTGACCTCACGCACGGCTATCAGGCCGGCGTCGTCGCCGGGCACGCCGTCGTGCACCACGACCTCACGCGCCTGGGCTTCAACTTCGCGCAGGGCCTCTCCAACGGCGCCATCTGGGCGCTCATCGCCATCGGCTACACCCTCGTCTACGGGATCATCGAGCTGATCAACTTCGCTCACGGCGACGTGTTCATGATCGGGTCGATGACCTCGGTGGGGCTGTGGGGCACGCTCGGCCTCGGCCTCACCACCGGGCCGCTCGGGCTCATCCTGGGCCTGGTGCTGACGCTGCTGGTGTCGATGCTGGTGTGCGGCTCGCTCAACGTGCTGATCGAGCGGGTGGCCTACCGGCCGTTGCGCGGGGCCCCGAAGTTAGCCCCGCTCATCACCGCGGTCGGCTTCTCCTTCATCCTGCAGAACGTCGGCCTGCTCTGGAACGGCGGCTCGCCGTTCGGGGTCAACGACCTCATCCACCAGGGCCAGACGGTGTTCCACATCTTCGGCGTGCCGATCGTGCGCGGCTACCTGCTGGCGCTGGCGGTGATGGTCCCGCTGGTGTTCGGACTCGGCTGGTTCATCGGCAGCACGCGCGCGGGCCGGGCCATGCGCGCCACCGCGCAGGACCCCGAGGCGGCGCGGCTGATGGGCATCAACGTCAACCAGACGATCTCGCTGACCTTCCTGCTCGGCGGCATGCTGGCCGGCGCGGCCGGCCTCGTCTACGCGCTGTATGAGACCAACGTCTGGTACTTCCAGGGCTTCAAGGCCGGCCTGATCGCCTTTACCGCCGCCGTCATGGGCGGCATCGGCAACGTCCGCGGCGCCGTGCTCGGCGGGCTCATCATCGGCGTCATCCAGGCGCTGTCCGACGCGCGCATGGGCCCGCAGTGGACGGAGGCGGTCGTCTTCGGCTACCTGATCGTGATCATGATCCTGCGCCCGCGCGGCCTGCTGGGAGAGGAGACGAGGGAGGCCGGATGAGCGCGCCCGAGACCACCGACCGCCCGTCGCAGGCCGAAGCCTTCGGGGAGCTGCGCGCCCTGACGCGCGAGTGGCGCGCCGCCATCGACCGGCGGCTGCCGCCATGGTGGTCGCGCGGGGTGGCGGGTGCGCTGCTGGTCATCGGGATCCTCCTGCCGTTCCTGTTCCCCACCAACAACGGGTTCATGAACGCGACCATCATCGCGCTGGCCTTCGCCGTGATGTCGCTGGGACTCAACGTCGTCGTCGGCTTTGCCGGGTTGCTCGACCTCGGCTACGTCGCCTTCTACGCCATCGGCGCCTATTCGCTGGGGTGGTTCGGCTCGGACTTCTTCTTCAAGGCCCATCTGCACATCGGGGTCCACGGAGTGGCGGCCACCGAGGCCGGCATCCACCTCAACTTCATCCTCATCCTCATCTGCGCGGCCATCATCTGCGGGATCGCGGGGATGATCATCGGCCTGCCCACGCTGCGCCTGCGCGGCGACTACATCGCGATCGTGACCCTCGCCTTCGGGGAGATCATCGGCGTGCTGGCGGTCAACGGCCAGAGCGTGAGCCTGGGCGGCGGCCAGACGCTCACCGCCGGCAACCTGGGGATCAGTGCGGTGGACGCGCCGTACTTCCCGGGCATCGGCCAGTTCGACCTGCTCAACCTCAGACCCTGGTACTGGCTCATCTTCGCCATCCTGCTCGTCGTCGTGGGCGTCAATCTGCGCCTGCGCGACTCGCGTCTCGGTCGCGCCTGGATCGCGCTGCGGGAGGACGAGGTGGCCGCCGTCTCGATGGGCATCCCGTCGGTGCGTACCAAGCTCTCGGCCTACGCCATCGGCGCCATGTTCGGCGGCATGTCGGGCGCGTTCCTCGGCGCCTACTACACGACGGTCAACGCCGGCCAGTTCCAGTTCGGCTTCTCCATCTTCATCCTGGCCATGGTCATCATCGGCGGGCTGGGCTCGATCTGGGGAGCGCTGCTCGGCGGGCTCCTGTTGGGCTACATCAACAACTGGCTCATCCCCGACGTGCTCAACAACGTGCCCTCCAAGCTGGGGCTCAACTTCTCGATGACCGAGATCGAGTACGGGATCTTCGGCTTCCTGCTCGTCCTGGTGATGCTCCTGCGGCCCCAGGGGCTCATCCCCGAACGCAGGCGAAAGCTCGAGCTCACCTCCGAGATCGCCCCCGAAGATGCCCAGTTGGTGGAGAGCACGGCACCGTGAGCGCGGTGGCCACAGACAGCCCGTCGGCGCCGGCCACGGCGGCCCTCAGCGTGGAACGGGTCTCCAAGGTGTTCGGAGGGCTGGTCGCGGTCAACGACGTCTCGCTCGAGGTGCCCCCGGCGTCGATCGTCTCGCTCATCGGCCCCAACGGCGCGGGCAAGACGACGCTGTTCAACATGCTCACCGGGCTCTACAAGCCCACCACGGGGCGGATCCTGCTGGGCCAGCGCGACATCACCCGGATGCGGCCCGATCGCATCACCGGCCTGGGGGTGGCACGCACCTTCCAGAACATCCGCCTCTTCGGCGCCATGACCGCCACCGAGAACGTGATGATCGGCCGCCACTCACGCATGCGCGCGGGGCTGGTCGGTTCGATCTTCCGCCCGCCGCGGGTGCGGCGCGAGGAGCGCGAGGCCCGTGAGCGCGCCCGTGAGCTGCTGGAGTACGTGGGGCTGCGCCCCAACATCATGGACCAGCTCTCGACCCAGCTCTCCTACGGGGACCAGCGGCGCGTGGAGATCGCCCGCGCGCTGGCCTCCAATCCGACGTTGCTGCTGCTCGACGAGCCGACGGCGGGCATGAACCCGCAGGAATCGAGTGCCCTCACCGATTTCATGCGCAAGCTCCGCGACGACCTCCAGCTCACCATCCTGCTCATCGAGCACGACATGAAGGTGGTCATGGGTGTCTCCGAGCGCGTCTGGGTCCTGGACCATGGGGAGAAGATCTCCGAGGGCGAGCCTGGACAGGTGCGCGAGGACCCGCGGGTCATCGAGGCCTACCTCGGGAAGCAGAACTGAACGCACCGTGCCGCTGCTCGAGGTCGCCGACATCCACACCCACTACGGCTCGATCGAGGCGCTCAAGGGCGTCTCGCTCGACGTCGAGGAGGGGGAGGTCGTCACCCTCATCGGCTCCAACGGCGCCGGCAAGTCCACCACCCTGCGCTCCATCGCCGGGCTGACCCCGGCCAGCTCGGGCCACGTGCGCTTCAGCGGCCAGGACATCACGCGCGTGCCCGCGCACGAGATCGTCAGCTACGGCATCGCCCTGTCGCCCGAGGGCCGGCACTGCTTCCCGCGCATGACCGTCCGCGAGAACCTCGACCTCGGCGCCTATCACCGGCGCGGCCCTGAGATCGCCTCCGACCTGGACCGCGTGTTCGCCCTCTTTCCCCGCCTGCACGAGCGCGAGAAGCAGAAGGCCGGGACGATGTCGGGCGGCGAGCAGCAGATGCTGGCCATCGGGCGGGCGCTGATGGCGCGCCCCAAGCTGCTCATGCTCGACGAGCCGTCAATGGGCATCGCCCCGATCCTCGTCCAGCGCATCTACGAGACGATCGGCGAGATCAACAAGGCCGGCGTGACCATCCTGCTCGTCGAGCAGAACGCCAACTACGCGCTGGACGTCTCCAAGCGGGGCTATGTGCTGGAGACCGGACGCGTGGTGCTGGCCAACGACTCCGACATGCTGCGCGACGACCCCGAGGTCCAGCGGGCCTACCTGGGCACGTGATGTTCGTCCTGGCCACCATCGGCGCCTCTGCGCTCTACCTGCTCTTCGTGTGGCTGATCTCCGCCGCCGCCGCGGCATGGCTGGCCGACCGCAAGGGCTACGGCGAGCGAACCGGCCTGTTCTTCGGCCTGATCCTCTCCGCGGTGGGGTTCGTGATCGTGCTGCTGCTGCCGGCGCGTCCCGGCTCGACGTGGAAGGTCGAGGGGGCGCTGCCCAACCCCGGCGCTCGCCGTCCCCTCGGCGTCGCGGGCCTCGCTCCGGCGACCCCCGACTCCGAGTCGCCCGACGCCCTTGGGCCCGCGCTGGCGGCCCCCGAGGAGGCGGCCGGGCCGTCGCCGAGCCCCGGGGCGCCCGAGGCGTCGCCGAGCCCCGAGGCGCCCGAGCCTCACGCCGGCGACGACGCGCCGGCCTAGCGCCCCCGCAGCCGGCGACGACGCCCCCGCCTAGCGCCCCTGCAGAAGCTCCTCGGCCGCGGCGAACCCGTGGTCGGAATGAGGCACGGCCACCCCGCTGTCACGCGCCTCGTCGGCCACCGCCGCCGCCACCGCCGGCGCCACCTCCCGGTTGAACACGGAGGGGATGATGTAGTCCTCCCGCAGCTCATCGCCCGAGACGATGTCGGCGATGGCCCGGGCCGCCGCGGTCTTCATCGTCTCGGTGATGTGGGCGGCCCGGACATCCAGCGCCCCGCGGAAGATCCCCGGGAAGCAGAGCACGTTGTTGATCTGGTTGGGGTAGTCCGAGCGGCCGGTGGCCAGGATCCGCACGTGGGGGAGCGCCTCCTCGGGCGAGACCTCCGGGTCGGGGTTGGCCATGGCGAAGACGATCGGGTCGGGGTTCATGCGCTGCAGCGCCGAGGCCGGCAGCACCCGGCCGCCGCTCAGGCCGATGAAGAGATCGGCGCCCTCCACCACGTCGGCGGGGCCGCCCGAGCGCCGCTCGGCGTTGGTCCGCTCGGCCAGCACGCGCTTGACCGGCGTCATCGTGCCGTCGAGGTAGTCGGCGCGCTCGGTGTGGACTGCCCCGCGCGAGTCACACCCGATCAGGTGGCGCACGCCCGCCGCGAGGAGGATGTCCGACACGGCGATACCCGCCGCGCCCAGCCCCACCACGACGACGTGGATGTCGCCGATCCGCTGCCCGGTCAGCGTCAGCGCGTTGAGCAGTGCGGCCAGGACCACCACGGCCGTGCCGTGCTGGTCATCGTGGAACACGGGGATGTCGAGCTCTGACTGCAGCCGCGACTCGATCTCAAAGCACCGCGGCGCCGAGATGTCCTCGAGGTTGATCCCGCCGAACCCGGGCGCGATGGCCTTGACCACGGCCACGATCTCGTCGACGTCGGTGGTATCGAGGCACACCGGGAAGGCGTCGACGCCGGCGAACTCCTTGAACAGCATCGCCTTGCCCTCCATCACCGGCATCGCCGCCCGCGGGCCGATGTCCCCGAGGCCCAGCACCGCCGTCCCGTCGGAGACCACCGCCACCGAGTTGCGCTTGATCGTGTACTGAAACGCCTTGTCGGGGTCCTCGCGGATGGCGGTGCAGACCCGGGCGACGCCGGGCGTGTAGGCCATCGAGAGGTCGTCGCGCGTCTTGAGCGGGTGCTTGTTGGTCACCTCGATCTTGCCGCCCATGTGCATCATGAAGGTGCGGTCGGTGGCGTCGAGGACGCGCGCCCCGGGGACCCCGTTCACCGCGTCGGTGAGGCGGGGCCAGTCGGCGGCGTCGCCGGTCTCGACGGTGATGTCGCGGATGGTGTGCGGTCCTTCTACCGCCACGAGGTCGACGGCGCCGATCGTCCCTCCCGCGGCGCCGATGGCCGAGGCCACCTTGCCGAGCATCCCGGGCAGGTGATCGATCTCGACGCGCAGGGTCAGGCTGTACTGCGCGGACGGGCTCGAAGCAGGGGGCGCGTCGCCGGAGGGGGCCATGGTCCGGGCATCCTACGCTCCGCACCGTCACGGCGGGCAGGCACCGCATCAGGTGCGTCGCTGCACGCGTGCGGTCCCACCGGTGGGGGAGATAGCCTGAGGTCAGATGGCGGACGAACTCTTTCTCATCGACGGCAACAGCCTGGCCTACCGGGCCTTCTTCGCCCTGCCCGAGTCGATCGCCACCTCCACCGGCGTGCCCACCAACGCCATCTTCGGCTTCGCCTCGATGTTGGTGAAGATCCTCACCGACTACGGCCCCAAGTCCACCGTGGTGGTGTGGGACGCCGGTTCGAGTGGGCGCAAGGAGGTCTACTCCGAGTACAAGGCACAGCGCTCCAGCCGACCCGATCTGCTCAAGGAGCAGTGGCCGGCGCTCGAGCCCCTGGTCGACGCCTTCGGCTACCGCAACATCAGGGTCGACGGCTACGAGGCCGATGACGTCATCGCCTCCATCGCCGAGGTGGCCAAGACCCAGGATCCGCCGATCGAGGTCATGGTGGTCACCGGCGACCGCGACGCCTACCAGCTGGTGGACGCGGACGTGCGGATCATGACCACCTCGCGTGGGATCACCGACACCAAGGTCTATGACCGTCAGGGCGTGATCGATCGCTACGGGATCCCGCCCGAGCTGGTCCCGGACTTCATCGGGCTCAAGGGGGACACCTCGGACAACATCCCCGGCGTCCCCGGCATCGGCGACAAGACCGCCGCTGACCTGCTCCAGCGCTTCGGCTCGCTGGAGGGCGTGCTCGACAGCATCGACGAGATCTCCGGCGCCAAGCGCAAGGAGAACCTCACCAACCACGCCGAGGACGCCCGCGTCTCCAAGCACCTGGCCACCGCCAAGCGCGACATCCCCCTCGACGGCCTCGACGTGGCCGACTTCGTCTCCCAGCAGCCCGACCGCTCCCGCCTGCGCGAGGTCTTCCGGGAGTACGAGCTGCGCGAGCCGCTGCGCCGGCTCGAGGAGGCACTGGGCTCCGCCGACGCCGCGGCACCGGCTCCCGTCGCTGACCACACCGTCGGCGCTCAGGTGCGCAAGGGCTCACTGCGTGACCTGCAGCGCCTGCCCCAGGCCGAGGTCACGGTCGCGGTGCGACCGCCGATCGTGCCCGAGGGCGCCCTCTTTGCCGAGAACGAGAACGAATGGCGCTACGGCGTCTACGTCGAGGAGACCAAGGAGGTGGTCATCGGCACCGTGCCAGACCCCGCGCAGCTGGTCGCCGCCCTCGACGCCCGGCCGGTGATCGCCCACGACGCCAAGTCGCTGGGGCAGGTGCCCGAGAACCTCGCGCATGACACCGAGGTGGCGGCCTACCTGCTCGAGCCGGCCGCGCGCGCCTACCCGTTCCGGGAGCTGTGCGAGGACC
>DATJTQ010000039.1:0-42978 GCA_035503355.1 Solirubrobacteraceae bacterium | reverse complement strand
TCGAGGAAGAGCGGGATCAACTCCTCCCGGGCGACCGTGAAGCCGTCGCGCTGGGCCTCCTTGGCGAACGCCTCGTAGATGCCCGTCTCCCAGTCGATGAGCGTCCCGTAGACGTCGAAGGTGACGAAGCTGATCTTTGCGGGCAGGGGCATGCGCGTCGGCCTTTGTTCTCGGGGCTCGAGTCCGCGGCGCCGCGCTCGGAGGCGCCGACGTCGAGCAAGGTCCGGGAATTATGACCGTCGTCGCGCGACGGCGCCTCGCTCGACCGTTTCTGAGCGCGGCCGCGGCGCGTGGCTGGCGGACATTCACTAGAGTGCGCGCCCGCGATGGACCTCCTCGAGTACCAGGGCAAGCAGCTCTTCGCTCGGCACGGCATCCCGGTCCCCTCCGGCCGCCCGGCGAGCACCGTCGAGGAGGCCGTCGCGGCCGCGAACGAGATCGGCTACCCGTGCGCGATCAAGGCGCAGGTGCAGATCGGCGGGCGCGGCAAGCTCGGCGGCATCAAGATCGCCAACGACCGCGCCGAGGCCGAGGAGCATGCGCGCGCCATCTTGGGCATGGACCTCCGCGGCCTCACCGTCCACGAGCTGTGGATCGAGGGCGCCTCGCAGATCGCGTCGGAGTACTACGCCTCGGTGGTCTTTGACCGCTCGGCCAAGGCGCCGCTGGTCATGCTCTCGACCAAGGGCGGGATGGACATCGAGCAGGTGGCCGACGAGGACCCCGACGCCATCGCCACGCTGCACGTGGACCCGCTGCTGGGCTTTCAGGACTTCCACGGCCGCCGTCTCGCCTACGAGGCCGGGGTCGACGCCGACGTCGTGCGCTCGGTGGGCGCGATGCTGGCCAAGCTCTACGAGGTCTTCACCGCCGAGGAGGCCACCCTGGTCGAGGTCAACCCGCTCATCATCACCCCTGAGCGCGAGGTCAAGGCCCTGGACGCCAAGGTCACCCTCGACGGCAACGCCCTGTTTCGCCACGGCGAGAACGCCGATCTGCGCGATCTCTCCGCCGAGGACCCGCAGGAGGTCATGGCCAAGGAGCGCGGGCTCACCTACGTCAAGCTCGACGGTGACATCGGCATCCTCGCCAACGGTGCCGGACTCTCGATGTCCACGCTCGACGTCGTGGCCGAGGCCGGCGGCAAGCCTGCCAACTTCCTGGACGCCGGCGGCGGCTCCCGCGCGGATGCCATCACCGCCGCGGTCGAGGTGATCCTCTCCGACGAGAAGGTCAAGGCCGTCCTGTTCAACATCTTCGGCGGGATCACCCGCTGCGACGAGGTGGCCAAGGGCCTGATCGAGGCCTTCAAGCAGATCAGTCCGTCGGTCCCGTTCGTGGTTCGCCTGGACGGCACCAACGGCGAGGAGGGGCGCGCTCTGCTCGCCGAGGCGCAGCTGCCCAACGTCTACACCGAGTCGACCATGGACGGCGCCGCCGCCAAGGTCGTCGAACTCGCCGCCACGTCGACCGGAGCCACGGCATGAGCATCCTCGTCGACGAGAAGACACGGCTGTGCACCTCGGGGATCACCGGCCGCGAGGGCACGTTCCACACCCTGCGCAACCGCGAGTACGGCACCCAGGTCGTCGCCGGGGTCACCCCGGGCAAGGGCGGCCAGGACGTCGAGGGCGTTCCGGTGTTCAACACCTTCCACGCCGCGGTCGAGTCCGAGGGCGCCAACACGGCGATGATCTTCGTGCCGCCGCGCTTTGCCGCCGACTCCATCCTCGAGGCCGAGGACGCGGGCATCGAGCTCATCATCTGCATCACCGAGGGCATCCCCGCCCACGATGAGCTCCGGGTCTACAACACGATCAAGAAGAACGGCCGCAGCCGGCTGATCGGGCCCAACTGCCCCGGCATCCTCTCCCCGGGCAAGGCGAGCGTCGGGATCATCCCGGCGTCGTTCTTCAGCGAGGGCAACGTCGGCGTCGTGTCGCGTTCGGGCACGCTCACCTACCAGATCGGCAACGTCCTGGCCCAGAGCGGCTTTGGCAACTCCTCGATCGTGGGCATCGGCGGCGACCCGGTGCCGGGGACCGACTTCATCGACGTCATCGGGATGTTCCAGGAGGACGACGAGACCGAGCTGATCGTCATGTGCGGCGAGATCGGCGGCGACGCCGAGGAGCAGGCCGCGCAGTTCATCGGCGAGCACGTCACCAAGCCGGTCATCGGCTACATCGCCGGGTTCACGGCGCCGCCGGGCAAGACGATGGGCCACGCCGGCGCCATCGTCTCGGGCTCGCGCGGCACCGCGGCGGCCAAGGCGGAGGCACTCGAGGCCAAGGGCGTCAAGGTCGGGCGCACGCCCACGCAGGTGGCCGAGACCGCCGTCGAGCTGCTCGGCAAGTAGGCCTGTCGCGACCGGGCGGGCCGATAGGCTCGCCCACGATGCCGGAGAAGTCGATTCTGGACGCGCGGCTGGCCGAGATCGACCGCCGTCTGCGGACGATCCAGACCGGCCTGGAGCCGGCGCTGCGTCCTGTTGCGGCCGCTCCCGGCGCGCCCCATGAGGCCCTGGCCCCGGTGATCCCGCCTGAGGCCGCCCCGGTGCCCAAGCGGGTCTCCACCGAGGACCGGCAGGTCTCAGAGCTCGTGGCCCGGCTCACCGCGCTGGTCGACGCCCAGGAGCGCCTGCTGGCCTCCGCCCGTGCGCTGGCTGACCGCAGCGAGCCGGCGGGCGACGCCGGGCGCGTCGTCAGCGTCTCGGCGGGCCCGTTTGCCGGAACCGAGGCGCTGCGGCGGTTTGAGGCGTCGCTGCAGGCGCTGCCGCAGGTGCGCAGCGCGACGGTGCGCGAGTACGAGGGCGCGGACCGCGCCATCGTCGACGTGCACCTCTTCGAGCCAACCTCGTAGCGGTGGCCGAGACCACTACTCTTAGGACCATGGCTGGTTCGATCTCCTTCGCCCGGGGCGCCCCGTCGCTCGACATCATCGACCTCGAGGGTCTGCGGGCGGCCGCTGACCAGGCGTTCACCAACGATCCGGCCGGAATGACCGCCTACGGCACCGCGGTGGGTTACGTGCCGCTGCGCGAGTGGATCGCCGAGCAGCACGGCGTGGGCTCCGAGCAGGTGCTGGTCACCAACGGCTCGATGCAGGCCGACGCCTTTCTCTTCGACGCGCTGGTCACGGCGGGCGACACGGTCATCACCGAGCTGCCCACCTATGACCGGACGCTGCTGTCGCTGCGCAACCGGGGCGCCGACGTGCGGATGGTCGAGCTCGAGCCCGACGGCATCGACGTGAGCGCCCTGGAGCGGGTGCTGGCCGCCGGCGCCCAGCCGACGCTGGCCCACATCATCCCCAACTTCCAGAACCCCGCCGGGTACACGCTCTCGGCGGCCAAGCGCGCGCGCCTGATCGAGCTGTCGGAGACCTACGACTTCACCATCTTCGAGGATGACCCGTACGTGACGCTGCGCTTCGCCGGCGAGTCGCTGCCGACGATGTTCTCCACCGCGGCCGACAAGGTGGTCTACGCCTCGTCGTTCTCCAAGACGGTGTGCCCGGGGATCCGCGTCGGCTACCTGGTGGGGCCGGCCGACCTCATCGCGCGCATCGTCAAGATCGCCACCAGCACCTACATCTCGCCCAACATGGTGGCCCAGGCGATCGTCAACCAGTTCTGCCGCTCGGGGGCGATCGATCGTTCCATCGCCACCGTGCGCGACGCCTTGCGTGAGCGGGCCCAGACGCTGTGCCAGGAGCTCGAGCGCCAGCTCCCCGACGCTCGCTTCGTGGCGCCCGAGGGCGGGTATTTCCTGTGGGTGGACCTGCCCGAGGGAACCGACGTCGCCGCCCTCTTCGCCGCCGCCGCCGCGCGCGGCGTGGCCTTCGTGAAGGGCACCGACTTCGTGCTGGAGGGCGGCGAGTCGTCGCTGCGCCTCGCCTATTCCGGCGTCACGCCGGCCGAGATCACAGAGGGCGTCACGCGCCTGGCTGACGCCTACGCAGAGGTGGGCCGCCAGGTCAATGCGGCGTGACGAGCTGAGGGCTCTCGGCGACCTCGCCGGGGACGCCGCCGCCGGGATCGCGGGCCAGGCCCGCGACGTGCATCACAGCATCGCCACCCGCGTGTTCGGCGCGCTGGGGCCCACCGCGGCGCCCGTGCGCGACATCCATGACCGGATCGCCGCCGGCGCCTATTTCGGGGCGGCGGCGCTGACCGGCGCGCTCGTCAAGGGCGGAGCCGCCGCAGCCAGCCTGGCGCGGCCCGACGACGCACCGTCGCTGCGCGACGTGCCGCGCGGCCGACTCGCCGTGGGCGCGATCAACGGCATGTGGGGCGATCGCCTGCATGCCGAGCACAGCGCGCTCGAGACCCCGATGGCGGTCCGCGTGGGCGGCCGCGACGTGGCCCTTGACCCTGACAGCCTGCACCGTGCCTTCCCGCAGGCCACGCCCCGGCTGGCCGTGTTCATCCACGGGTTGTGTGAGACCGACGACGCCTGGCGCCTGCGCGCCGACCGGCACATGCCGTACCCCGAGCGCCTGCGCGCCGAGCTCGGCTACACGCCCATCGTCCTGCGCTACAACAGCGGCCGCCACATCTCCCACAACGGCCGGGCGCTGGCGGGGCTGCTCGATGCGCTGACCGCCGGCTGGCCCGTCGAGGTCGCCGAGGTGGCGTTGATCGGCCATTCGATGGGTGGGCTGGTCGCCCGCGGCGCCTGTCATTACGCGCAGGACGGGTGCTGGCGCGACCGCGTCCGCCATGTCTTCGCCCTGGGCTCGCCCCACAAGGGCGCGCCGCTCGAGCTCGGCGCCAACGCGGTCTGCCACGCCGCCGGTCGCGTGCCGGAGCTCACGCCGTTCGCGGCCCCGATTCGCATGCGCAGCGTCGGGGTCAAGGACCTCGCGTACGGCTACGTCGTCGACGCCGACTGGGAGGGCCACGACGCCGACGCCTTCTGGACCAACACCGGCACCGAGGTGCCCTTCCTGACGACCGCGACCCACTATTTCGTCAGCGCCAGCCTCAGCCGCGAGCCCGACGCCCCGGCCGGCCGCCTGCTCGGTGACCTGCTGGTGCTGCGACCGAGCGCGTGGTCACAGGGCCGCGGCGAGCGCCTGCAATTCCCGGTGAACCAGTACGCCCATGTCGGCGGCGCCTCACATTTCGATCTGCTCAATCACCCGGCGGTCTACGCGCAGATCCATCGCTGGCTGTCGGCGGCGGCGCCGCAGCTCCCGGCGCCTCAGCGTCTGCTTGACGCCGGGCCGGCGGCTCAGCGCCCGTAGCGCCCGCCGAGCACGAGCGTCTCGGGCAGGGCGGTGCGCGGCGGCGGCGAGGGGTCGGCCAGGACCGAGACGGTCTCGGCGACGCTGAAGGTCACCGACGCGGTGTCGCCGTCGACCTGCACCTCCACCTCCTCGCCGTCGTTGGCGGTGATGGTGCCCTGCAGGCCCGGCTCGATCCCCGCGGTCTTGAGGTAGTGCAACAGATCCTCGGCCTCGTTCTCGAAGCGCAGGATGGTCACCGTGGCGCCGACCTCGCAGTCGGCCAGGGGCACGCCGGAGATGCGTTCGCCGACCTTGATCGGGTGACCGTGCGGGCACGTGGCGGCGTCGCCGACGGCGCTGCGCATGTAGGCCTCAAAGCGCGGCGTCATCGCGTACTCGAGCTTCTCGGCCTCCTCGTGCACGTCGTCCCACGGCACGCCCACCACGTCGGTGAGAAACCGCTCGATCATGCGATGGCGGCCGACGATCCGCTTGGCCTGCTCACGGCCGTCCTCGGTGAAGTCGATCTTGCGCCCGTCGGTGCGCTCGATGAACCCGTCACGCTCCAGGCGCCCGAGCATCTCGTGCACGGTCGGCGCCGACAGCCGCATGGCCCGGGCGAGGTTGGCGCCGCTCATCGGGAGCCCGGCCTCATACAGCCAGAACAGCGACTCCAGGTACTCCTGCTCGGCGGCGGTCACTGTTCGTTCACTCATGGGACTGATCCTATCCGGTGCCCTCCGCGGGCCCGGGAGGCCGGCGCAGGTACCATCGAACGCCACCGTGTCGCTGCCGCTCAAGCCTCCGATCGAGCCCCAGCTCGCCCGCTCGGGCAAGGAGCTGCCGCTCGGCGAGCAGTGGGCCTACGAGCCGAAGTTCGACGGCTTTCGCGCCATCGCGTTCGTCGACGGGGAGCAGTTCACCATCCAGTCGCGCTCGGGCAAGCCGCTGGAGCGCTACTTCCCCGAGCTGGCCTTCCCGGCCGGCCGCTACGTCGTCGACGGCGAGATCGTCATCGACTCCGACGACGGCCACGAGGACTTCGGCGCCCTGCAGCAGCGCATCCACCCGGCCGAGAGCCGCATCAACATGCTCGCCGAGCAGACGCCGGCCCGCTACGTCGCCTTTGACCTGCTGGCCCGCGAGGACGAGGAGCTGCTGGCGCTGAGCTTCGCCGAGCGCCGCGCCGCGCTCGAGGACCTCACGCAGGCCGGCATCGACCTCACCCCGCTCACCCGCGATCCGGACGGCACCGCCGACTGGCTGCGCGACGGCGAGGGCGTGGTGGCCAAGGAGCTCGGCGCTCCGTATCGTCCCGGGCAGCGCAAGGGCATGGTCAAGGTCAAGCGGGTGCGCACGATCGACGCCGTCGTGGTCGGCTACCGGCCGGGCACGGAGCAGGGCACCGTGGGCTCGCTCATCCTCGGCCTGTACGACGAGGACGCCAAGCTACACGTGGTGGGCCACTCCTCGGGACTCAAGGCGTCGGAGAAGAAGGCGCTGGTGACGACGCTTGAGCCCTATGAGACCGGGGAGCGCGGGCACGGTGACCCCAGCCGCTGGCAGTCAGAGCGCGAGCTGGAATGGGTGTCGCTGCGGCCAGAGCTGGTGGTGGAGGTGACCTTTGACCACGCCAGCGGCGGTCGCATCCGCCACGGGACCAAGATCCTGCGCTGGCGCGACGACAAGCCCCCGGTGGAGTGCCGCCTGGAGCAGATGCAGTCCTGATCACTATCGACGAGGGAGAACCACATGCCACTGGAAGGTGAATACGCGCCAAGCTCGGCCGAGTGGGTGCGCAACCAGGTGGAGGAGATCGAGAGCTCGGGCGGGACGAGCGGCACCGAGATGCGCGGCGTGCCGGTCATCGTCATCACGTCGATGGGTTCGTCGTCGGGCAAGCTGCGCAAGAACCCGGTGATGCGCGTCGAGCACGGCGGCAAGTACGCGGCCGTCGCCTCCAAGGGCGGCGCTCCGGAGCACCCCTCCTGGTATCGCAACATCGTTGACCATCCGCTGGTGGAGGTGCAGGACGGCCCGGCCAAGGGCGACTTCACCGCCCGCGAGCTGGAGGGCGACGAGCGCGCCCAGTGGTGGGAGCGCGCCGCGGCGGTGTGGCCCGACTACAACGAGTACCAGACCAAGACCGACCGCGAGATCCCGGTCTTCGTGCTCGAGCCGGTGAGCTGACCGAGCCCACGTGACCCGCATACCCGGCGTGCCCGAGACCGTCCTGATCGCGCCGGACTCGTTCAAGGGGACGTTCAGCGCCACCGAGGTGGCGGCCGCCATCGGCCGCGGGCTGCAGGCCGCCGGCCGCCCGGTGGATCTCTGCCCGGTGGCCGACGGGGGCGAGGGCACGCTGGACGCCCTGGCCGCCGGGCTGGATGCCGAGCGCCGATCGGCGCGGGTCACCGATCCCCTGGGCCGCGCCATCGAGGCCGAGTTCGGGCTGGCCGGCGAGGTGGCGCTCGTCGATACCGCCGCCGCCAGCGGTCTGAATCTGGTCACGGAGGCCGACCGCGACGCCTTCGGTGCCAGCACCGCCGGGACCGGCGAGCTCATCGCCGCGGCGGTGGCGGCGGGCGCCCGGGTGATCTACCTCGGGGTTGGCGGCAGTGCCACCACCGACGGGGGAGCGGGCGCGATCACGGCCCTCGAAGGGGCGGGCGGCCTGGGCGATGCGCGGCTGGTGGTGCTCTGCGACGTCCGCACGCCGTTTGAGGACGCCGGCCGGGTGTTCGGGCCCCAGAAGGGCGCGGACCCCGACACGGTTAAGCGGCTGACCGCCCGGTTGAACGCGATGGCGCGGCGGTTCGAGCGCGACCCCCGTGGCCTCCCCATGACCGGTGCCGCCGGCGGGCTGTCGGGCGGCCTGTGGGCGACGTTCGGCGCCGAACTGGTCCCGGGCGCCGCCTTCGTCCTTGACGAGGTGGGCTTTGACGCCCGCATGCGCGCGGCCCGCGCGGTGATCACCGGCGAGGGCAAGCTCGACATGCAGAGCCTGGTCGGCAAGGTCGTCTCCGAGGTGGCCACCCGCGCTCGCCAGTCCGGCGTGCCCTGCCACGCCGTGGTGGGTACCCGCGAGCTCGACTCCATGGGTGCGCGCATCCTCGACCTCGACCGCGTGATCGAGGCCTCGACCCTGGACGAGCTCGAGGGCGCCGGGAGGGCTCTGGCCGAGGTCCTGTGAGCCGGTCGCTCGGTCAGGGTGACGCGGCCGCGTCAGTGCGCGAAGGCAGCGGTGGTGCTGGCGATCGCCGCAGGCACGGGGGCGGTCAGGGCCTCGAGCTTCTTGGTCTTCTCGGCCAGGGCGTGGAGCAGGTCATCGGCCATCTCCTTGTGCATCCCGCTGCGCACGACGACGCGCAGCACGCTGAGGTCCTGGCGGTTCTCGGGGAAGGTGTAGGCGGGGACCAGCCAGCCGTGCTCGCGCAGACGCTCGGACACGTCAAAGACGGTGTAGTTGGTGACCTCGGGCTTGGTGGTGAAGGCGAATACCGGCAGGTCTGAGCCGGTGGTGAGCAGGCGGTAGGGGCCGAGCTCATCGACACCCTGGGCGATGTGGTTGGCCACCCTCTGCAGCACCTCCATGGTGGCCGTGTAGCCCTCGCGTCCCAGGCTCATGAACATGAAGTACTGGGCCACCACCTCGCTGCCGGGGCGGGAGAAGTTCAGCGCGAAGGTCGGCATGTGGCCGCCCAGGTAGTTGACATCGAAGACCAGCTCGCGTGGCAGCGCCTTGACGTCGCGCCAGATCGCCCATCCGACGCCGGGATAGACCCCGCCGTACTTGTGGCCCGAGGCGTTGATGGACTGGACGCGCTTGATCCGGAAGTCCCACTCGAGCCCGGGGGCGAGGAACGGCGCGACGAAGCCGCCCGAGGCGGCGTCGACATGCATGGGGACGTCAATGCCCTTGTCGGCTTCGAGCTGGTCCAGTGCCTGGGCGATCTCCTTGATCGGCTCATAGCTGCCGTCAAAGGTGGAGCCGAGGATCCCCACCACGCCGATGGTGTTCTCGTCACAGTGCGCGACGGCGCGGTCGGCGGTGAGGTGGAAGGTCTCGCCCTCCATCGGCACCATCCGCGGCTCGACCTCCCAGTAGCGGCAGAACTTCTCCCAGCACACCTGGACGTTGGCGCCCATGACGAGGTTGGGCCGATCGCACGGTTTGCCGGCCGCCTCGCGCCGGGCGCGCCAGCGCCACTTCAACGCCATTCCGCACAGCATCGCCGCCTCGCTGGAGCCCGTGGTGGAGCACCCGGTGGCGATGCCGTGCTCCGGGGCGTTCCACAGGTCGGCCAGGATGTTGACGCAACGGGCCTCGAACTCCGCCGTCTGCGGGTACTCGTCCTTGTCGATCATGTTCTTGTCGGCGGTCTCGGCCATCAGCCTGGCGCCGAGGGGCGGCATCCAGGTGGTCACGAAGGTGGCCAGGTTCAACCGTGACTGGCCGTCGAGCAACAGCTCGGCCGAGATCACCTCGTAGGCGGCCTCGGGACCGGTCCCGACGTCGGAGAGCCGGTCGATGGGCATCTCGGCGTCACCGCCCTGGAGGGCGTGCATCGACAACGGCCGGTTGTGCTTGCGGTCGGGGCGGCGGGCGCTGAGCGGCATGACGGCTACTCGGTGGCCAGGATCACGTCGGAGGCCTTGACGATCACGGTGACCGCGCTGCCCTCGGTCAGGCCGAGCTCATCGGCGGCCTCGACGGTGATGGAGGACACGATGCGCTGGCCACCGACGTCGACGACGACGTTGGCGATGGCGGCGCCTCGGTTGACCTGCTGGACCGTTCCCGGGAGCTGATTGCGTGCGCTGAGCTTCACGTGGATTCCTTTCGAGTCAGAGGGCAAAGGTATGTTTCCAGAGGTGAGCAACAACATGACTCTGGGCGAAGCCGCCGCCGCCATCGGCGTCAGCGCCGACACGCTGCGCCGGTGGGACCGTGCGGGCAAGCTCAAGACCATCCGCGACGAGCGCAACCGGCGCATGGTCAGCGCCGAGGAGGTCCGCCGTCTCACCCAGCGCCCGCAACGCCACGAGACCGGCCGCAAGCTCTCCGCGCGCAACCGCATGACCGGCGTGGTGCGCTCGGTCGAGGTGGATGGCGTGATGGCGCTGGTGGAGATCGAGGCGGGCCCGTTCCTGATCACGGCCGCGGTGACGCGCGACTCCGTGGAGGAGCTGGCGCTGGCCCCCGGCGTGGAGGCGACGGCGACGGTCAAGGCGACGTCGGTGATGGTGGAGCGCGGCTAGCGCCCCCGCCGTGCCCCTCGAGCGCCTCTCGCGCCCAGTCCGTGCTCCCTGAGAGCTTTCATGACTTCTTCGTCGCGGCGGCCGGCGTGGCCGGCGCGCTGGTCGGCCTGCTCTTCGTCGCCGTATCGGTGACCCAGGAGCGGCTGGCCAAGGAGGGTGAGAGCCAGCTGCACCGCGTCCGTGCGTCAGCGGCCCTCACCGCCTTCTCCAACGCGCTGGCGGTGTCGCTGTTCGCCCTCATTCCCGGCGTCGGCGTCGCCTGGCCCGCGATCAGCGTGGCCTGCCTGGGCCTGTTCTTCGTGTCAGCCTCGATCCTGTCGCTGATCCGTCTGCGTCGCCTGCACCACAACACGCCGCGCGACGCCTTCTTCCTGTTCGGCCAGACCGTGGTCTTCGTCGTCCAGCTGATCGCCGGCATCGACGCCGTGGGCACGCGGGGGCAGATCGGGGCCGCCGGACAGCTGCGCACGATCTCGATCGTGGTCATCGTCAGCTTCCTCATCGGGATCGCCCGCGCCTGGGAGCTGATCGGCGGTCCGGAGATCGGCCTCTTTCACGAGCTCGAGCTGCTGGGGCGCAAGCGCGCGTCGGGACGGACGCCGGACGACGGCGGCGCCGGCCACGAGTAGGTCAGCCGGCGTCCCACACCACGTCGAGCCGCTGCGGCTTGCGAAAGACCAGCCCGCGGACCTGCGCCGGGCGCTCGGCGTCAAGGGCCAGCCCCGGGAGTCGCGTCAGCAGCGCCGCGAGGCCCGCCCGGGCCTCCAGTCGCGCCAGGTGCACGCCGACGCAGACGTGCGGCCCCTGGGCGAAGGCGACGTGGCGGCGCAGGTTGGGGCGGCCGGGATCAAAGACATCGGGGTCGGAGAACACCGCGGGGTCCCGGTTGGCGGCGGTGATCGACAGCCGCACGAGCTCCCCGCGCGCGATCTGCGCCCCGCCCAGCTCGACGTCCGCGGTGGCGTAGCGGTCGATGACCGCCGCCGCCGGTTCGAGGCGCAGGGACTCGTCGATGGCCGCGCTCAGCGCCGCGGGCTCCCCGCGCGCCACCTCCGCCCGCACGGGATCGGCCAGCAGGTACAGCGCGGCGTTGGCGATCATCCCCTCGGTGGTCTCGATCCCGCCGAACAGCAGCACCGCCGCGTTGGAGATGACCTGGTCGCTCGACAGCACCCCGGCGCCCGCCGCGGCCGCCAGCAGCGACGAGTGATCGCCTCCGTCGATCACGGCCCGCAGCCGCTCGCTGAGGTTGCCGAACGCCTCTGCCCCGGCTGCCGTCGCCCCTTCGCCCGCGGTGATCTCCGTCACCGAGGTGACGATCGCGTCATACCACGCCAGCACGTCGGCCACCTCGTGGCGCCCCAGGCCCAGCGCCTGGGTGACGATGGCGGTGGCCAGCGGGCCGGCGAAGGCACGCCGCAACTCCGCGGCGCCGTCCGGGGACAGTGCGTCGATCAGCCGGTTGGCTTCGTCTTCGGTGGACTGCGCGAACCGCCCCGCCACCTCACCGGCACGAAACGGCCCGACGAACGGGGCACGGTGGCGATCGTGCTCGACCCCGTCGAGGCTCAGCATGCTCGGCCCCACCACCTGGGCGGTGGAGAACCTTGGGTCGTCCACGGTGAACGTCCGCGCGTCGCGCATCGCGGCCAGGACGAGGTCGTGCCGGGTCACCAGCCAGCCCTCGAGGCTGGGCAGCCACGACACCGGCTCGGCCGCGCGCAGGCGCGCCAGCGTCGGGTGAGGGTCCTGGTCGAGCTCTGACAGTGTCACCGCGGCGCCCAGGGAAAACGCCGCCTGCCGTTGAGCGTCTACGGGCTCCACGACGTCCTTGATTGTGCCCGGACACCCGTCCACCGTGCTTTCGCAGCTCAGACACGCCATCCTCCGGTCAAGTGACGGCGGACCTCCGCCAACGCCGGTGATTGGCCCTGGACCTGCCGATCGGCCGGCGCAACACTGCCCGAGTGAGCACGGAACAAGCAGACGAGGCCCCGGCCCTCGAGTGGCGCGCGCTGGGTCATACGGGGTTGCGGGTCTCGCCGATCGTGCTCGGGATGATGAGCTTCGGAGACCCGGCGCGGCAGTCCTGGGCGCTGGATGAGCAGCAGGCCGAGCCCGTGGTGCGGCGGGCCGTCGAGGAGGGCATCGCCTTCTTTGACACCTCCAACGGCTACTCCGACGGCGAGAGTGAGCGGATCACCGGGCGGCTGCTCGCCCGGCTGTTCGCCAGCCGCGAGGAGTACGTGCTGGCGACCAAGGTGTTCTTCCCGACGGGCCCCGGTCCCAACGATCGTGGTCTGTCGCGTAAGCACGTGCTGGCGTCGATCGACGCCTCTCTGCGGCGGCTGGGCGTCGACTACGTCGATCTCTTCTACATCCACCGGTGGGACGAGAGCACGCCGATCGAGGAGACCATGGCGGCCCTGGACGACATCGTGCGCGCCGGCAAGGTGCGCTACCTCGGCGCATCGATGATGCGCGCCTGGCAGTTCGCCAAGGCTCAGAACGTCGCTGAGCGGGCCGGCCTCACGCGGTTCGTGGCGATGCAGGATCGCTACAACCTGGTCAACCGGGAGGAGGAGCGGGAGATGATCCCGCTCTGTATCGATCAGGGCGTCGCCGTGGTCCCCTACAGCCCGCTGGCGCGCGGGCTGCTCGCCGGCAAGCGCGGAGCGGAGCGTACGACGGCGCGGGCCCGTACCGACGGGCGCACGTACCGCGAATCTGATCTGGCCATCGCGGACATCGCGGCGGAGATCGCCTCGGAGCGCGCGGTGTCGGGGGCCCAGGTCGCGCTGGCGTGGCTGCTCGGCCGCCCCGGCGTCGTGGCGCCGATCGTTGGCGTGAGCCGGGTGGAGCACGTGCAGGACGCTGTTGCCGCCACCCACCTGACGCTCACCGCAGAGGAGCGGGCCCGCTTGGAAGCGCCGTATCTCCCTCATCGCGACGGCGAGTTCACCTGAGGACGCCGCTCACTGAACCGGCCGCCGGCTCGGCGGCGGCTGGCAGCCGAGGTCGATGAGGTGGCGCACGAACGCGGTGCGGTCGCGGTCGGGATGAAACGGGTCAACCCCGTCGCGCAGCAGCGCGACGATGCGCTCGATGTCGAACAGAAGCGCCAGCTTGCCGGGCGGGTCGTCCCACTCGCCGGAGTCGTAGCGCTCCGTCCACGCCGCCAGGGCCGCCAGCGCCTCCACCTGGATGTCGTCTTCCCACCACTCCGAGCGCACGCCCAACCGGTAGCGAACGCGCAGCTCGCACACGTCGGTCCACAGACGCTCGAACCACAGCCACCGCTCTCGGGGCAGCAGGCCCCGCCAGGTCAGCGGCCAGCGGACGGCATCCTCCTCTGACCATCCGTCATCCTGGGGCAGGTCATCCCGCCAGTCGTCCGGTCCGTGCCAGTTCATGCGGCCAACCTCCTGAGTCGACGGTCCGCGAACCACATCCGCAGGCGCACCTGTGCCGGCGCGATGCGCCCGTACAGCAGGAGCGCGTGGCCGGCCGGCATCTGGCGCAGCGCCTCGGGTGCCACCAATGGTCGCCGTCGCACCCCGATCGTGCGTGAGCCTCCGCTGCTGCCCACCGTGCGCGTGGTCTCCCGTGTCTCCTCCTCGCCGGCCAACCCCGAGAAGTAACGCAGCGTGTCGAGATCGGCCACGCCCGGGAGCAGCATCCGTGCCCGGTGGCTGTTGACCACCGTCTCGGCCTGACGCCCGTAGCGACTGCGCGCCTGGGCCAGGTCATGGAAGATCGAGACGAGCTGGATGTTGTGACTGGGCGCCGTCGAGGCGATCTCGGCGAGGTTGGGCAGTGGCGCCACGTTGCCCGCCTCATCGAGGCACAGCAGCAGGGGCAGTGCCAGCCGGCCGCCGGCCAGCGTCGCCCGCTCATAGGCACGGTCGACGATCTCAGAAAGCAGCGCCAGGAAGATGGGGCGAAGCAACTTGGACGCCTTGGCGTCGCCGATCAGGTAGAGCGTCGCCCGCTCGTCGAGCACCGCGTCGGGCGCGATCTCCGACGATCGTGCTGAGCGCAGGACGCGGGCGAAGCGATAGGCGCGCAACAGTCCCTGGGCCGTTGCCTCGATCGAGGAGCGCGTGCGGTCGGCCTGGGCCTCGAAGGCGCGCACCGCGTCATAGGCCGCGTGGGCGCCTTCGAGCTCGGCTTCGTCGCGAGCGGATCCGGTGAGCTGGGAGATCGCCTCGTAAAGCTCCCGCGACCCCTGCCCGTAGGCCCAGCGCACCACCGCGTCCATCCCTGCGCCGGTGCAGGCGGCGGCGAAGAGCAGCGGGGCCAGACGCTGCTCGGCCGCGACCGCCCAGAAGTCGCCGCCCTCGACCGCGCGCTGATCCAGCTCGCCCGCCGCCGCTAGCCTCCAGGCAACCTCGAGCGCGCCGTCCCAGGTCCTGGCGCCACGCAGCGGTGACCACGTGTGTCCCGGCACGCCTGACAGTTCGAACGGATCGAAGACGAACACGGGACCCAGCGCCCGCCGTCGCGCCTGGGTGCAGGCGAGCAGGTCGGTCTTGATCGACGAGGCGACGGCGGGCCCGTCCCATTCGAGCAGCGCGGGGACCGCCAGGCCCGCCGACTTGCCCGACTGCGGAGGTCCGAAGGCGACAAGCGCGTGGCGTTGCTCGGCGTAGAGGAGCCGTCCGCGGCACCGGCCCAGGGCGAGCCGCCCGGTGCGTGCGCGGCCATGCAGCGCACGCAGCTCTCCGGCGCTGGCCCAGCGGGCTGCCGGGGAGCGCCGGCCGAGCCGCCCGAAGAGCCCGAGGCGCGACACGCCGGCGCCACAGGCCAGCGCGATCACCGCCAGCACGATCAAGGCGGCGTAGAACCCGCCGGGGCCGGGAAGCGGCTCTCGGGCGGCGTCGGGCCATGCCGCGGCGGGTCGCGCCAGACGACCCGGCAGGCGCGCCAGGACCGCGGGCAGCTGCTCCGCACTCAGCGAAGGCCAGCCGTGGCCGAACAGCAGGCCGGCCAGGCCGCCCCACAGCCAGACCGCGGCAGCCAGCGCCGCAGCGCCGCCGATGAGCCCCAGCATGAGCGCGTCCGAGACGCCGGTTGTCCGCTCGCCGTTCATCCGCGCCTCTGAGCCGCTGCGCTGGTGCTCATGCCGGTATCGGTGTTGGTCAGCCGCATCTCCATCCGCGAGCGCTGGTGGGCGACCACGAACGAGCGCGCGCCGACCCGCCACAGCGCCTGGCCCGGCGAGAGCATCGAGATCAGCCGGGCCTCGCTGCCCGACAACCCCAGCAACGATTGCGTCAGCCCCACCTGGCTCTCGTCCTGGTGGTAGACGATCCGGGTCGAGGCATCGGCGATGAGGCCCTCGGCGATGCGGGCGGCCCGCGATCCGGCGTCGCCCGCGGCCTGCAGATCGGCGAGCTTGTGGAGGACGACGAGGTTCATGACCCCGAACTGGCGTGCCAGCTTGAAGTTGGCCTGAAACCACTCGCCCAGCCCGGTGTGCTGAACGATCTTCCACGACTCATCGGCCACGTTGATCAGTCGGTCGCGGCCGGGTTGCTGCGCGGTGCGCGCCAGCAGCGCGCTGATCCACGCGCTGGCGCACGCCATGAGGATGCCCACGGCGGGTGAGTCGCGCACGGCGTGCAGGTCCAGCACGAGCAGGCGAGCGTCGAGGTCGAGTCCCGCTGTGGTGGGGCCGTCGAACATCCCCCGTAGCGGTCCCTCGCACAGGTCCTGGAGGGCCAGAGCGACCCGCCGGGCGTCCGCCGCCAGAGCGGTGACGGTCGTCTCCAGTCGCTCGGCCATCGCCTCCACCGGAGCGAACAGCACGCGCGCGATCTGCGGGAGCGTGGGCTCCCCCTCCCCGCGGGTGCGGATCACGCGCAGCGCCTCGCGCAGTGCGCCGGCCTCTCCCTGGGTGAGCGCGTTGCCCACGGCGGCCACCGTGACCGCCCGCAGCAGCTCGAGCTGGGCGTGTTCCTCGGGGCGTGACGCCAGCGGGTTGAGGCGCACGCCTGATCCCGGCACCAGGGAGACCGGACGCACGCCGACGGCCTCGCACAGCGGCCCGTACTCGCGCTTGATGTCAAGCACGAAGGCCCGGCGGCCGAAGAGCAGCATCCGCCACAGCAGCGTCTTGACCAGCGCGCTCTTCCCCTGCCCCAGCTTGCCGAGCACGATGATGTTGGGGTCGTCCAGCGCGCCGTCGCCGTAGAGGACCCACGGGTCGAAACAGAACGCCCCGCCACCGGAGTCGTGGCCGATATAGACGCCGCGGCCGCCGAGCCCGCCCGCGTTGACGAACGGGTAGAGCGCCTGGGCGTGACGCGTGGTGCAGCGGTGACCCGGTCGCTCGGTTTTCATCGCAACCCCCGGCACAGCGGCAGGGTGAAGGCGAAGGCCTCGGCCTGCTGACCGTAGAGGCGATGTAGCTCCAGCCGCGCTCGCGCGGCCTGCTCGAGAACATCGCTGCAGGCGCGCCGCAGGTCGTCGGGGTCTCGGCCGGTGACCGTCACGAACCCGCTGAGGCGTACCTCGTTGTGGCCGGCGGCCAGTTCGGCCTCGCGCCGCCGGGTCGCGTCCGCCGCCTGGCGCTGGCGTGCCGTCTCCGACTGTCCGAACCGCGCGCGCAACTCGCGATCCGCGCGATCACGCGTGATCGCTGCCTCCACCTCGCGCGTGGAGCGATCGCTGGCCAGCGGCTCGAAGGTCACCGAGACGGTGCGCACTACGTCGGAGTGGCCGAGCAGCGAATCCATGAACATCGGCGAGACCTCCACCCGCGGCCATGCGCCGATCCAGTACGTGGCGTGCAGGGCGTCGTCGGCCTGGTAGTGCTCCCACGTCTCGCGAGCGCCCAGTGGCCAGGCGTTGACGTCATCTGACCCGTCGCGATCGGGATCGCACGTGTCCAGCGCGGTGAGCTCCGATCGCGCGTAGGGGTCAAACGCGGTGCGCAGCGTCCGGGCGAGCTGCCCGGGGCTGAGCGCGCCGAGCACGGTGACCTCGGCCGCCTCCAGGCTCTGGGCGATGCGCTCGGTCTGCTCCACCATGGCGCGGGTCACGCTGGTGGCTCCGCGGTCGCGCACGCGCTGAGCATCGACCTGGATGGCCAGCAGGATCTCATGCTCCTGCGCCACCCGGGCATTGGACGAGATGAGCTCCAGGTAGGAGTCGATCATCGGCGTTCCGCGCAACGGGACCGCCGGATCGCGCTCGGCGTGCACCCATCGTACGAGCTCGTCGCCCTGGGCGGGCGCGGTCCGCTCGATCCACTGCAGGCGCCGCACGGCGGTCCCGCCGGCTCCCGAGAGGACCAGGCCCCATCGGGCCAGGCGACGCTCCTGGGCGTCCTGATCGAGCAGCGTGAACGCGGCGACGCGGCAGGCAAGGACCGCGGTCAGCCGCCGCCCCGAGCGTTCGGACGCGACCCCGAGCGGTCGCCCGTGATAGTCGGCCGCAGCGAGCTTGACGGCCTGCAGCTGCGGTGGTGCCTGCGGGCGCGGCGAACGTCCCGGCAGCAGCCGGCGCCCAGCGCGGCGCACGCGTGTCCCGGACGTCGGTGCTTCGGACGCGAACCGGCGGCGCCCCGCCCGCCGGCCCCCGAAGGCGAGCATCAGGGGCACCCACTCGTCCGCCGTGCGCCCGCCGACCGGGATGCAGGTCACCGCCAGCGCCGCGGCCAGCAACGCTCCGGCCACCAGCACGCCGACCGCGGAGGGTGCCACGTCAAGCCCGGCGATCCCGCCGACCACACTGATCGAGATCACCGCCGCCTGGCCCGCGCGGACCGGGCCCAGCAGGCCGCGCCGCTCCAGCGGACCGAACACGTACGTCAGGCGCCGTTCGCTCATACCGGCGCGTCCTCGGGTCCAGCGGGTGGGACCGGGCCGACATCAGGCAACCGGCCGCCGCCGTCGAACGCCGACTCATCGAGCGCTATCGGCGCGGCCTCAGGCCCGAGCGACCGGATCGCGTCCGGGAGCTCCCGGGCGTGTGTCGCGGATGCGAACGCATCGGTGTGGACGTCGGGGATCGCCCCGTTCCCGTTCCCGTTGCCGTGAGGGCTCTCCGGGTGGGGAGCGCGCGGATCGTCGTCGTGGCCGCCGGCGTCCGATCCATCCTCGCTGTCGATCCCGCGGCGGGTCAGCAACCGCAGCCGCGCGGGGACGCCGGTCGCCACCTCCTCCCCCGCCGGGTCTGCGGCGCGCGCCTCGCCGGCGTCCGCACGGGCTTGCATGGCATCCTCGCTGGTGTCGGTGGCGCCGTGCGAGCGACCGTCCGTGGCCTGGACGGGGGCCAGGCCGTGTGGCCGCAGCCCGCCGACGGCCGCGCCCGCCAGCTCGTGCAGGGGCAGCAGGCGGAGCATCGCCCATGGCGAGAAGGCGGCGAGCAGGACCAGCGTCGTGCCCGCCAGCAATGACCCGACTCCGGGGAGCAGCGTATGCCCCAGGGCGGCGCCGCCCAGCCCGAGCACCGCGACGATGGCGAACTTGGCCAGGATGAGCGCAACCAGCAGCTCGACGGCGCGGGCGGCCCAGATCCGGCGGGCCGGCCACACCATGGCGGCGAAGAAGAGCGGCAGCATGAGCACGATCACGTACACGGCGGCCTGGCGGATGAGGAGCTCGAGCCAGAGGGTGATGGCGGCGGCGATGGTGAACAGCGCGATGAAGAAGGACAGGAACACCGTGCCGCTGGCGCCGGAGATGACGGTGGAGAGGGCCCCGATGTGGCCGAGGAACTGGACCCCCTCATGACCGGACGCGGAGGAGACGATCGTGGACATCTCGTCCGACGCCGCCAGCAGCAACGCCGTGACCGGAGCGGCGATGCCGACGGCGAGCATCCCCAGCGGGAGGTACCCGAACGCGGAGCGCAGCAGCAGGGTGAGGTCTGAGCGGAGCATCGCCTGGATGGCCGCGGCGAACAGGAACGGCACGGTGAGCAGAGCCGCCACCGCCGCCATCCGCCAGTAGGAGGAGGAGAACCAGACCGCCTCGAGGTTGGGCGTGGTCCCGGTGCTGACCGCTTCGACGGTGAGCTTCATCGCGATCTGCGCCCCCGCGACGACGCCGGCCGCGACGGCGACAATGCCCGCCAGCTTGGCGACCTTGCTCGAGGTGCTGCCGGCGAGAGCTCCGATCGCCCCGCCGAGGTGACCGCCCGCGAGCTTCTTGCCGGCGTTGACGAGGCGCCCGGCGTGGGTGGCGAGCGTGCAGGCCTTCGACACGAGTCCGCTGACCCACCCCGCCAGTCCGCAGAAGGTGCCGGCCACGCTGGCCGAGGCTGGGGCCGGGGCGGCCGAGACGGCCAGCGCGACGATGACCGTCGCCAGCGCCAAGGTGCGAACGGGGCCGGTCATCTGGCCGTCGTGCCGAGGTGGGCGAAGAAGTTGACCAGACCGGGCGCCGCGCCCACGATCAGCGCCGAGGCCCCGGAGATCAGCGCCGCCATGCGGCCGCGGGCGGCGTACTGGTGGTTGTGGGTGTGCGAGGCCACCGCCCACAGCCCGGCGCCGATGAAGGCTCCCAGCAGCGCGATGACCAGCGCCCAGGCTTCGGCGCCGTTGACGAGCTGCTGGAGCACATTGCTCCCAGGGAGCCCGCGCAGATCCGGATGGGCCACCACGGTGGCCGCGTGGGCCACGACCGCCATCCCGCTTGACCTCATGCTGTTTGACCTCCTTCATTCTAATTGAGCCAATTGAACTCAGACCAGCCTAGTAAATAGATATGACAGTTGCTAGGCTAAATCGTAAATAATTAGTCTCAATTAGACTCGGAGGTGGTCATCATGTCTGAGACGTCGTCCACAATCGACGAATGCGAAATGGGTCATGTCGGAGAGGTGGCGGAGCTGTACGCACGGGCCGCGGGCCTTGTGCGAGGTCAGTTGATCAACGAGGTGATGGCGCCCGAGGCCGACATCGACGACGCGCTGCAGTTCGCGTGGATTCGCTTCCTGCACCACCGCCATCGGGTGGGGCGCGACCGGGCGGTGTCGTGGCTGATCGCGACCGCGCTGCACGAGGTGTTCAAGCTCCTGCGGCGCGCGGGGCACGACCTCTCGCTCGAGGAGCTCATGGAGGGGGCGGACGATCTCCACATCAGCCGGCGCGCGCCCGCGCCCGAGGAGCTCGTGGACCCCCGGCTGCGGCTCGAGCTCCTCCGGGAGCTGCCCGAGCGCCAGGAGCGGCTGATCTGGCTTCGTGGGCTCGGCTTCAACTATCCAGAGATGGCTGCCGAGACCGGCATGACCCTGCGCACCGTCGAGCGCCAGCTCATCAGGGGCCGGCGGACGCTGCGGCGGCTGGACGCGGTCGGCGACTGAGGCGCGTCGCCGCGCCGCTGATCAGCGGGCCTTGCCGCGCTTGCGGCGCTTGCGCTCAGCGGCGCTGAGCTTGCGCGGCTTGGGCGGGGGCTTGGAGCCCGCGCGGCGTCCGGTGCCGCCCAGGGCCTCGGCCGGGCGAGCGGGGGCGCGCCGGCGCGCGTCGCGCCAGATGAAGAAGGCGATGCCGCCCAGGACGACGACGGCGCCGATCACGATGGCCAGGGCGCTGCCGCTCGACAGGCTGCTGCTGCCGTTGGTCTGGACGGTGGCGTTGGTGACCGCCGGCGTGGTGGCGGTGGCCGTGGGCGTGACGCCCGGCGAGACGGGGGAGACGCCGCCCGAGAGCGGATTGGTGGACCCGTTGGGCGTGACCGGGACCGCCGGTTGCGTCGAGGCCGCGGCGGTGGACGAAGTCTCGGGTGAGACGCCGCCCGAGCCGGCGCCGCTGGACGACGCGCCCGACCCGCTGGCGGCCGCCGCGCCGCCGGAGCCTGACCCGCCCGATTTGCCGCCCGACTTGGCGCTGCCTGCCGCCAGCGCTGCGCCGGGCGCCGCCGCCAGCAGCGTCAGGGCCAGCAGCAGGGCGACGACTCGCCTCATCGCTCTGAGGCGAGCGGCTGCTCCATGGCCGGAGTGGTGGGGGGCCGCTTGTAGGGGTCCTCGTTCTCCTGGTGCTCCTCGTGGTAGACGCTCTCGGCGTTGACCGCCCAGATGTCGTGGTGGGTGCCCAGAAGGATGTTGTCCACCGCGCGCATGGCGGTGAGCATGGAGTGATCGGAGTTGTTGTAGCGGTGCAGGCCGTTGCGCCCGACCTGGGTGAGGTTGCCGATGCCCTCCAGCCAGCCGCGGATGGTCTGGACGCGCTCGCCGTAGAGCTCGTCGTAGATCGGGTAGGCCTTGTGGACGCGCTCGACGAAACCGAAGCGGACCTTGTCGGCCCGGGCCAGGTGCAGCTTCTCGATCTCCTGGGAGGCCATGGCCACCAGGTCGTCGTCGGACATGTTCCACAGCTCGTCGCCCTCAAAGCAGAAGTACTCCATGCCGATCGAGGAGGCGGTCTCTCCCTCGGGCACCATCCACGGGCTCCAGGACTTGAAGTTCTGGATGCGCAGGACGCGCACGCCGGGCTGGTGGATGTAGATCCAGTTGTCGTCGAACGGGTCGTCGACGTCGATGACCAGCAGGACGGTGAGGAACTCGCGGTAGCGCAGGCCCCGGGCGGCGTCGCGGACCTCCAGCGGCGCCTCGGGCTCGGTGATGCCCACGGTGCTGCGCAGCGGCAGCGAGGAGATGACATGCGACGGGTACAGGGTCTCGCCGCCGGCCACCACCTCGGTGACGCGGCCATCGGACACGCGCAGGCGGGTCACCGGCGCGTTGAGACGCACCTCCCCGCCGTGCTCCTGGATGTCGGCGGTCATCTGCTCCCACATCTGCCCCGGGCCGAAGCGCGGGTAGTTGAACTCGGAGATCAGCGACTTGATCTTGTTGCCCTCGTTGCCGAAGAAGGCGGCCTTGGCGGCCGAGAAGAAGGACAGGCCCTTGATGCGCTGGGCGGCCCACTCGGCGCGGATCTCGGTGGCCGAGACGCCCCACAGCTTCTCGGTGTAGGTCTTGAAGAAGTGCTTGTACAGCCGCTTGCCGAAGCGGTTGGAGACCCACGCCTCGAAGGTGTCCTCGCGGCCCTTGGGCTTGATCGCCGCCCACCCGTAGGAGAGCAGGCAGCGCGTCAGTTCGACCGGACCGAGCTTCTTGATCACATCCATGCCCTGCAGCGGATACTCCAGGAACTTGTCGTTCCAGTAGATCCGGCTTTTGCGCGGGCGCTTGAGGAACTCCTCCTTCATGATCTCGTGCCAGAGGTCGTCGACCTCGGTGACCTTGGTGAAGAAGCGGTGGCCGCCGAGGTCGAAGCGGTAGCCGTCGCGCACCTGGGTCCGGGCGATGCCGCCGACGAACTCGGTGGACTCCAGGACCACCACCGGCTTGCCCTGCTTGGCCAGCAGATAGCCCGCGGTCAGCCCCGCGGGGCCGGCGCCGAGGACGACGACGGGATGCTCAGCGGTGATGTCAGAGCCGGGGCCGGTCTCGGGTCCGGGGGCGGCGTTGGCGTTGGTCTCGGTCATGTGATTAGGAGGCCTTCTGGTAGAGCACTGCGCTGTCGGCGACGCAACACGAGCCTCGGTAGTTGTGTGGCGCCGTGGCCACCGGCTTGAGCGTGCCGTTGGCCTGTTCGTCCTGCAACAGCTGCCCCCACTGTGCGGAGCGCCGGCGCACCAGCGCCGGCCACGCCGCCGTCCAGTTCTTGACGCCCTCGGTCAACGGGCGTACGTAGAGCAGCTGCTGGCCGGGCTTGAGACTAGCAACCAGGGTGTTCAGAGTTGCCCGCGGAGAGGCATCCTGCAGGCGGCCCATCGCCCCGATCCAGTTCATCACCGCCGGGTTGGCCACGGGTCCCAGCGTCGAGGCAAAGCGCAGGCCGGCGGGCAGGTAATACCAGGCCAGCGGCCCCTGCTCGGGCTGGGAGACGAGGACGAGATCGCCGCGGTGCAGCAGCGGCTGCATCTCGGCGGCCACGTCCTTCATGTCGCTCTTGTAGGGCGGCGCGAAGGAGCCCGCGTTGGCCAGGAAGGCGACGCAGAAGATGATGGCGGCCACGCCCACCACCCGCGCGCGCGCCGTGGACAGTGCGCCCAGCAGCAGCAGCGGAGCCACCACCGGCGCGAAGTAGCGCCAGGCCCACAGCGGGATGAAGAAGCCGGCGATCCGCGCCACCAGCAGCGCCACCGCGGGGATGAGGATCAGGGCCCAGAAGACGGCCGCCTCCGGCGTGCCCCGCCGGCCGCGGGCCGCCAGCGGCGCCACGGCGATGATCACGCAGATGAGCAGGGTCACGTCGACGCGCTCGGAACCCAGGATCTGGCTGGGCACGGTGGCGCCCATGAGCGGGATGTAGTGCCACGGGTTGGTGGCGTGGGCGATCTGGTCGATGGTGGCCGGCAGCCACGGGACGAAGAGCAGGGCGGCCACGCCGTAGCAGAGCGCCGCGTCGCGCCAGAAGCCCTGGCGCGCGGGCTCGGGCAGCGAGCGGCGGATGACCACCAGCGCCACCGCCGCGCCCAGCCAGAACAGCAGCGCCGTGCCCTGGGTATAGAGCATGAGCGCCAGGCAGGCGCCGAACAGCCACCGGTACGCCCGCCGGCGATAGACGAAGGCGTGGAGCAGCCCGGCGGTGCCCAGCAGCCCGAGGAGGACCATCAGCTCATAGGGCTGGGCCTCCTCGGCGTAGCGCGTGAGAAAGGAGCCGAAGGCGAACAGGACCGCGGCGAAGAAGCCCGCTCGGCGTCCGGCCACGCTCCACGCCGTCCACATCGCCGCGGGGATCGACAGCAGCCCCAGGATCAGCGACAGGGCGTGGGTGGCGCTCTCACCGGACCCGAACAGGCTCATCCAGATGTGCAGCAGCACGTAGTACAGCGGCGCGGCCCCCGCGCGGTGCACCGCGCCCAGCAGCGAGCCCAGCGGCTGTGCGGCCAGCCCGACGGCGCCCGCCTCGTCGAACCACAGCTCACCGCTCAGGGTGCGGGAGCGGATGAAGGCCGAGAGCGCCATCAGCACCACCAGGACCCCGCCCGTCGAGGCCCACCGGGGCAGCCGGTCAAACCAGCGCGGCGCGCGGACATCGACGATGTCGGGGACCTCGAGCAGCGACGCGAAGCGGCGGGGCGGAGTGGCGGTGGTCATCAGAGGCGGGCGCCGCGGGCGCGGGAGGGGGTCAAGACGCCTTCTGGTAGAGGACCGCGCTGTTGCCCACGCAGCACGCGCCGCGGTAGTAGTGCGGCGCCACGGCCACCGCGCGCAGCACGCCGTGGTCAACGTCGTTTTGCAGCAGCTGGCCCCACTGGGCGGAGCGGCGGCGCACCATCCGGGTCCATGGCGCCTCCCAGTTCTGGGCGCCCTCGGTCAGCGGCCGGATGAACAGCAGGTGCTGCCCGGGCTTCAGGGCGTCGACGATCGGGGTCAGCGTCGCCTGCGGGTCGGTATCGGTGAGGCGGCGCAGGGCCTTGACCCAGTCCATGTAGCGCGGATCAGAGACGCGCCCGCCGGCGGTGTTGGCATACCTCAGCCCGCCGGGCAGGTAATACCAGGCCAGCGGCGTCTCCTCGGGCTGGCCCACCACGACCTGGTCGCCGGCCTTGAGGTAGGGCGTCATCTCGGCGCCGATGTCGCGCATGTCTGACTTCCACTGTGGTGTGTACGAGCTCGGGTTGGCCAGGAAGGCGACGGCGAGCACCATCGCCACCAGCCCCAACAGCTTGGCGCGCGCGCACCCCCAGGCGATGAGGAGCAGGATGGCGCCGATGACCGGGGCGAAGTAGCGGGCGACGAAGGCGGGGTTGACCTGCGATTCCAGCCAGGCGATGGCCAGGGTCGTCACCGGGATGGCCACCAGCGTCCACACCGTCACCCACTCGCGCGAGCGCCGGTGCGCGCGCGTGAACAGAGGGGCGACGCCGATCGCCGCCGGGATGATGAGCAGCATGGTGATCCGGTCGCCGCCGATGACGTCGCGGGAGAGCAGGATCGGTGCGCCGAACCGGGGTACGTTGTCCCACGGCGCCGCGGTGTTGGCGGCCTGGTAGAGCAGGGTCGGGACCCAGGGCAGATACAGGATGCCGGCCCCGATGAAGGCAAAGGCGGCGTCGCGGATGAGGCCCTTGCGGTCGTCAGAGGCGATGAGGGCCGGGATCAGCGACACCGCCGAGCCCGCGAAGAAGAACGTGCCCCACGTGTGGGTGTAGAGCATCACCGTCAGTGCCCCGGCGAACAGGAGCAGGTAGCGCCGGCGGCGGTAGACGAAG
The DNA here is from genome assembly GCA_035503355.1 of Solirubrobacteraceae bacterium. Lineage (GTDB taxonomy): Bacteria > Actinomycetota > Thermoleophilia > Solirubrobacterales > Solirubrobacteraceae > Palsa-465. Next base: position 17,308 of record DATJTQ010000039.1, on the reverse strand, counting down.
CCCAGCAGGAACCCCGCTGTGGCCAGCACGCCGAGCAGGCCCATGAACTCGTACATCCGGGTCTCCTGCGCGTACGCCGTCAGCCAGGCGTTGAAGGCGAACAGGACCGCCGCGTAGATCCCCGTGCGGGCACCGAACAACTTCCAGCCGGCCCACCCGCCGGCGGGGATGGTGAGCACGCCGCAGACCAGCGACAGCGCGTGGGTGGCGGACTCCGAGCTGCCGAAGACCGACATCCAGACGTGCAACATCATGTAGTACAGCGGCGGGTTGCCGTCGTAGCGCAGGATCCCGGGGATCTGGCTCACCGGATGCAGCGAGATCCCGGTGGTGATCCCCTCGTCCATCCAGAACTCGCCGCCGAGGTAGCGGCTGCGCAGGAAGGCCGAGAGGGCCATGAGCAGGATCAGGCCACCGCCGACCCACCCCCAGGTGGGGACGCGCGCGAGCCAGTCGGGCAGCCGCCGCTGAGTGTCGTCCGGGCCGGAGCCGGGGGTCTGAGAGCCGCGTGGCGGAGCGGTGACGGTGGCCATCAGGGGCGTCTGCGGGTGGTCATGCGGCGCCCCCGGAGCAGCCCTGGGTGAACATGTGGACCGAGTGCCCGGTCCCGACGTAGTGGTAATGCACCGACGGCCAGGTGCTCAGGAACGGCAGCAGGGAGGCCGAGCGCGTGTCGCGCGTCTGCAGGATGAGGTTGGGCGCCGCGCTGGCCGGCTCCGGATAGGCCGCCCCGCCGTTGGTGGGCGGCGCTTCGATCCGCGTCGTGGGGACGTCGAGCAGGAAGGCCACCATCGGGACCTGGAAGCCCTCGGTCATCACGCTCCCGCAGGCCAGAACCTTGCCGGCGCCGCCGTAGCGGGTGATGAGGTCCTGCATGCCCTGGCGCAGGTGCGCCTGGTAGACGAGGGACCCATGGGTGCGCGCGATCGAGATCGTGTTGTTGCCCACCCAGTTGGGCAGGAAGAGGAAGACCAGCGCCACCAGGGCGGCGGCGGCCCACTGCGCGGCGGCGCGCGCGGCCGAGCCACGCCACCAGCGCGTGGCCAGCACGGCGAGCTCGCGCGCGGCCCAGCCGAAGCCGACGGCACCGCAGATGTCGACCAGCGCCGAGCCCAGGACCAGGTAGCGGTTGTTGCCGCTGAAGCCGACCTGGGTCATCACGGCGATGACCACGAACCAGGCCAGTCCGCCCAGACCCATCAGCGCCGCCGCCAGCCGTGCCCGGTTCTGGTCCGTGCGCAGGCCGGCCAGGCCCGAGCGCCGGTAGGTCCGGGCCAGGATGACCGTCACCGCCACCACCAGCAGCGCCGCCACCACCTTGATGCGCAACAGCATCGTCGGCCAGGCGGCCCGCTTGAGCTCGGCCTCGAAGGGGTTGGAGGCGAAGGCGAGGCTGTTGGAGCGCGGGTGCGTGGCGCGGCTGACGCTGCAGCTGAACGAGCCGCAGCCGATGTAGACGGGCAGGAACCACACGATCGGGGTGATCACGAACAGCGCGGCCACCAGCACGCGGGCGCCCGGGTCACGCCAGAACAGCCACAGCCCGTAGGGCCCCCAGAAGAGCCAGATCTCGGGGCGGTCCAGAGCGACCAGGAAGCCGACGACGAAGGCCTGGCGCGGCTTGCCGTCGAGGTGGCGGTCGATGCTGATGAGCAGCAGCGCCGCGGCGAAGCCCTCGGAGTAGCCCAGGGCGTTGGAGGAGACAAAGCCGCCGGACGCCGAGAGGGCCAGCGCGAAGGCGCCGATGCACCCGGCCAGCAGCGCGGGCAGCATCGTGGTGACGCGGTCAAGCGCGGCGTCGGCCTCTCCGAAGAGCCCGCCGACCCGCAGTGTGAGCCGGTAGGCCAGGCGAAAGACCATGATCACCGCCGCCAGCGCGCCCGCGCGAGCCACCACCAGCCACAGATCCGGGGCCGCGTTGCCAAACAGCGCGAAGGGGATGGTGAAGATCATCGGCAGCGGCTTCCACGAGGTGCCGCCGCTGGTGATGGTCAGGTGCCCGTGGACGATCTGGCGGCTCCACACCAGCCAGGACCACGGGTCATAGCTCGGCGTGGAGGGGATGAGCAGCGACAGGGCGCCGACGGTGAGGGTGAACAGGGCCAGGCCGACATAGAAGTTGCGGCCCGGGACCAGCGCGGAGATGGCGCGCGGCGTGGTCCGCGAGCGACCGGTCCCGGAGCGCCCCTCGGCGTGGCCCGGCCCGGCGGGGAAGTCAGTCGTCGAGGCGAAGGCCGCGCTCGCCACCGGGCGCGCCATCAGCCGGAGACTCCCTTGGCCACACAGCTTTCGACGACGGTGAGCAGCTTGTCCGAAGCCTGGTTGGGATACAGGAGGGCGGAGCCGATCACCTCGGCGCCCTGCGCTTCGCCCTGGATCTGCACGCCCTGAGCGTCACCGGCGGTGGCCTCGAAGATCACCGTCGGCCCCGCCGGCGCGGTGTCCACCTGGAAGCTCGGCAGGGTCTTGCCCGCGACCGTCAACTGCTCCAGGCGATAGGCCACGTGGGCCTGCTTGAGGCAGGCCGTGTGCTTGGCGCGCGGGTCGTCCAGACCCTTGTGACCGGTGATGATCGCGTTGGGCGTGCCGGCCTCCGGCTTGGAGGAAATCCCGCACGCTGTCAGCGAAAGTGCGGCCAGCACGAGGGCCGCCGCCAGCTTCGCAGAGGGCATGGGGCAAGAGGGTAGTGGATGATTCGGCCTGAGTGATCGCCTTCGCTGCCCTAACCGGACCCTTACCCAAGGCCGGCGTCATCGTGGTGGCGGCGCTGGCCGCGGTGGTGTTGCTGGTCGCTGACCGCCGCGCTCGCGCCCTGTCGATGCTGGGCGCGCTGGTGCTCGCGCCGGTGCTCCTGCTCACCGACATCTGGAACTCGCCGCAGCTCAACATCGTCCATCGCCACCCCCTGGAGGCGATGGTGGGGGCGGTCGTCGTGGTGGCGGCGGTCCTCGTCGCCGCGGCGCTCATCGCCCGCCGGCCGTGGCTGGTGGCGCCGCTGGCGGTGTTCGCACTGCCCTTCCGCGTCCCCATCTCCACCGGCGGCACCGCCAACGGGGGCACCTCCAACCTGCTGGTGCCGCTGTACTTCGTCATCGCCGCCGCGGCGCTGGCCTGGATCTACGCGGCGTGGCGCACGGCGCCTGAGCCCGAGAGGGCGCCCGAGCGTCGCGACGGCCTCATCGAGTGGGTGGTGCGCCTGCTGGCGCTCTACCTCGTCCTGTACGGGATCCAGGCTGCCTACTCGCCCAACTTCGAGCAGGCCCTGCAGAACATGGTGTTCTTCTACGTGCCCTTCGCGCTGCTGCTGTGCCTGCTGCGCACGCTGGCCTGGGACCGCCGGCTCGTGCGCGACTGCCTGAGGGTGACGGTGGCGCTGGCGCTCGCCTTCTCGGTCATCGGCTTCTACGAGTACGCCACCAAGACGATCATCCTCAGCTCCAAGCTGGTCATCGCCAACGACCTGCACACCTACTTCACCGTCAACTCGGTCTTCCTGGACCCCGACATCTTCGGGCGCTACCTGGCGCTGGCGCTGGTCCTGCTCGCCGTTGCGCTCGTCTACGACTTCCCCCAGCGCGTGCAGGCGCGGGTGGTGGTGGTCATGGCGGTGCTGTGGGCCTGCCTGTTCCTCACCCTGAGCCGTTCGAGCCTCGCCGCGCTGCTCGTGGGGCTGGCCGTGGTGGCCGCGCTGCGCTGGAAGCCGGGGCGGGCCCTGGTGGTGGCGGTGGTGGTGATCGCCATCGGCGCGATCGCCGTGGCCGCCTCGCCCAAGACCTTCGGCCTCAACCAGGGCATCAACGGCGCCTCCAGCGGGCGCGGGGGCCTGGTCAGCGGCGGCCTGTCGCTGTTCGGCGACCGCCCGCTCTACGGCTACGGCTCGGGGTCCTTCGTCACCGAGTACCGGCGGCACAATCGCCTCACCGCCACCTCGCTGTCGGCCTCGCACACCATCCCCATCACCGTGGCCGCCGAGCAGGGCCTGATCGGCGAGCTGTCCTATCTGGCCTTCGTCATCTGCGCGATCGTGTGCGTGGTGCGGGGCGCGCGGGGGGACCCGGTGCGCTCGGCCGTCGCCGCCGCCTTCATCGCGCTGGTCTTCCACACCCTGCTCTACGCCGACTTCCTGGAGGACCCCACCACGTGGGTGCTGCTGGGGATCGGCCTGGCGCTGGCCGCGGCGCCGTCATCGCCATCAGACGGTGGCGACTCGCGCGCCGGCGGGCGGTCGGCGCGCGCGCGTGCGACGGTCAGCCCCGGCGCGGCCGGCGAGCCGGGTGCAGCGTCATGAGCCGCACCAGCTGGTGTCCGTAGCTGTTCCAGCGCACGGTCAGGCCCGCGCTCAGCCCGGCGCGGCGGGCGCCGGCCACCAGCCCGCGGCCCCGGCGGTTGAGCGCCAGGCGCAGCACCGTGGAGCGCCCGGCCCGGATGCGGAAGGCGCGGCTGGCCAGCACGGGCGGCGCGTGGCGGCGCACCTGGCGGCGCAGGGTCGCCTCGCCGCTACACGAGACCAGGCCGGCGCACCGGACGGTCAGCGAGACCAGGGACCGGCGGACGGTCACGCGGCGTGGCGCCGCCACTGACACGGCGCCGTAGGCGGAGCTGGTGGTGGTCGGCGAGCCGGAGGGGCTCAGCGGGAAGCGGGCCAGCCCCACGCGACCGCCGGCGGCGTCGGTCCACCACACCGCCTCGGAGGCGTCGTAGCCGCTCAGGGCCGGGGCGCTCAGCGTCGCCGCCACCGTCAGGGCACCGGGCGTGGCGCCCGGCAGGGTGAACTCGTCGACCGCGCCGGTGTGTGAGATGAAGCCGATCCGGCCGGCGGCGGGCTCGCTGAACCAGGCGCCGCCGCTCGCGCCGTCGGGACCGAGGCCGGAGGCCAGCCCCTGCGCGGCGCTGTCGCCCGAGGGGAGCGGATATTCGGTGATGTCACCGGAGCCGTCGATGTGGCCGAGCTGGCCGGTCGCGGCCTCGATGAACCAGGCGCCATCGGTGCCGTCGCTGACGATCGCCGTGGGGCGGCTGGACGCCGTCGGGGTGGGGTACTCGCGGTCCACGCCCGCGCCGGCCAGCGCGATCCGGCTGGCCGAGGCCTCGGTCACCCAGGCCCGCTGGCCGCCCGCGACGGAGGCGATGGCGGTCGGGATGCCCTGGACGGGCACCTGGGTGATGTGGCCGCGGCGGTCGACGAGGGCCACCAGGCCGTTGCCCGGCTCGGTGACCCACGCGCTGCCGTTGCCGGTGGCGGAGATCGCGGACGGGCCCGCGCCGTTGGGCAGCGGCGAGACGGTGTCGGTGCCGGAGGAGTCCACGTAGCCATAGGCGTCGCTCTGGGGCTCGGTGAACCACGCGCCCCCGGTGGAGGGATCGGCCGAGACGGCGCCGGGGGAGGCGGGCGGAATGAGCTCGTCGCCCTCGGTGATCTGCCCGGATTCGTCGTCGGGGACCGAGGCGATGCGATTGGCGGAGGGCTCCGCGAACCACACCGGGCCGTCGCCGGCCTGGCTGACGGCACCGGGCGTGGCCGGCGTGGCGAAGGTCAGCTGCTGGAAGGGGACCGGATGATCGGGGCCGCCGGTGTGCCCGAGGGTGCCCTGGACGGTGCCGCCGCCTCCCTGACCGCTCAGCGCCGGCGGCGGGGTGCCGGGCGGCGGGCAGGCCATGGGCGGGGTGGGCAGGATCCCGGAGTACAGGATGGCGCCGTCGCCGATCCCGTTGGAGGCCTGCGACGCGGAGAGGAACCCCATCCCGGCCAGGTCGCCGGTGTCGATGCGAAAGCCGGCGACGCCGTCCTGGCCGCCCTCGTTGACGCAGCTGGCGGTGGCGTCGAAGGTGAAGAAACCGGTCAGCGAGAGCGTGCCCGTGGGGTTCTCGCCGAACGGGCCCGCGTTGACCGAGATCGAATACTGCGTCGCCGCCACGGTGCCGCTGCCGTTGATCGCCACCGGCGCGGGGGCGGGTGCGGCCGCTGTGGCGGTCGCGGGGAGCGCCAGGAGAGCGCCCACCAGGAGTGGGGTCAGTCGACGCATCGTGCTCATTGCCACTAGACAACGAGCCACCGCTTGACAAAGTTGCGCTAAAGCCGGCGTGCGCGATCCTGGCCACCGTCTGGCCGATATCGCGCACGCCGCCGGGTCACAGCGGCGTGGTGTAGGCCCCGCTGATCCCCCCGTCCACCAGGAACTCGGTGGCGTTGACGTAGGAGGACTCATCGGAGGCCAGGAACAGCACCGCGTTGGCGATCTCGTCGGCGTGGGCGAAGCGGCCCATCGGGACGTGGACCAGCCGGCGCTGGGCGGCCACCGGGTCGGCGGCGTAGAGCTCGCGCAGCAGCGGCGTGTCGACCGGGCCGGGGCACAGGGCGTTGACGCGGACCCCGCGCTTGGCGAACTCCACGCCGAGCTCGCGGGACAGGGCGAGCACGCCCCCCTTGGAGGCGGTGTAGGAGATCTGCGAGGTCGCCGAGCCCATCACCGCCACGAAGGAGGCGGTGTTGATGACCGAGCCCCCGCCGCTCTCCAGCAGGTGCGGGATGCCGTGCTTGCAGCAGAGAAAGACGCTGCGCAGGTTGGTGGCCTGCACCCGCTCCCACGCCTCCAGGCCGGTCTCGAGCACCGAGGCGTCGTCGGTCGGCGAGATGCCGGCGTTGTTGAACAGCACGTCGATGCGCCCCAGCTCTCGGCGCACGCGCGCGTAGAGCTCGGCCACCGCCGTCTCGTCGGTGATGTCGGCGGTGAGAGAGAGCTCGCCCACGGAGTGCTCCAGCAGGTCGACGCCCACCACCTGCCCGCCCTCGCGCTCGAACACCGCCGCGGTCGCACCGCCGATGCCACCGGCGGCGCCGGTGATCACGCACACCTTCCCCGAGAGGCGGTTCACGCCGGTGTGCCCGTGGCGTAGAAGATCGACTTGACCTCGGTGTAGGCGTCGAGCGCGTGCGGGCCGAGCTCACGCCCGTACCCCGACTGCTTGAAGCCGCCGAAGGGCGTCGAGACGCGCACTGAGGTGTTGGAGTTGATCGAGAGCACGCCGGCGTCCAGCGCCCGCGCGACGCGCAGGGCCCGTCCCCCGTCCCCGCTCCAGATCGAGCCCGAGAGCCCGTAGATGGTGTCGTTGGCCAACGTGATCGCCTCCTCCTCGGTGTCAAACGGGATCACCACGGCCACCGGTCCGAAGATCTCCTCGCGTGCTGCGCGCGCCCCGGGGTCCACCGGGCACAACACGGTGGGAGCAAACCAGAATCCCGGTCCGTCAGGAGCCGAGCCCCGGAAGGCCACCGGCGCTCCGTTGTCCACGAACGAGCCGACCGTCTCGCGGTGAGCGGCCGAGATGAGCGGGCCCATCTCGGTGCCGTCATCCAGCGGGTCGCCCACGCGCAGCGCGGTCACCGCCCCCTCGAGCTCGGCCATGAACGCGTCCATGGCCGGCCGCTGGACGAGAATCCGCGACCGGGCGCAGCAGTCCTGCCCGGCGTTGCCGAACACCGCACCGGGCGCGGCCGCCGCCGCTGCGGCCAGGTCCGCGTCGGCGAAGACGATGTTGGGGCTCTTGCCGCCCAGCTCCAGCGTGACCCGCTTGATCGTCTGCGCCGCGCCGGCGGCGATCGAGCGCCCCACCTCGGTGGAGCCGGTGAAGGCGACCTTGGCCACCCCGGGGTGCTCCACCAGCCGCGCCCCGCACACCGACCCGGGTCCCACCACCACGTTCAGGACCCCTTCGGGCAGGCCGGCCTCCACCGCCAGCTGCGCAAAGCGCAGCGCGGTGAGCGGCGTCAGCTCCGCGGGCTTGAGCACGATGGTGTTGCCGGCGGCCAGTGCCGGCCCCATCTTCCAGGCGGCGATGGTGAGCGGGAAGTTCCACGGCACGATCAGCCCGACGACGCCCAGCGGCTCGCGCACCGTCCACGCCTGCCCGCCGGCCACGGGGATGGTGTCGCCGAGCAGGCGCTCGGGCGACCCGGCGTAGTAGCCGAACACCTGGCTGACCATGCCCATCTCGCCGCGGGCGTCGCCGATCGGCTTGCCGGCGTTGCGCGCCTCGAGCTGGGCCAGCTCCTCCAGGTGGTCGGCCACGATGTCCGACAGCGCCCGCAGCTGCGCGGCGCGGTCTGACGGTGACACCCCCCGCCACGCCGGGAAGGCGGCGGCGGCGCGCTCCACCGCCCGGTCCACGTCGGACGCGTCGGCGCGCGGGATCTCCTGGAGCACCGCCTCGGTGGCGGGCTCCAGGACCTCCAGCACCCCCTCAGACAACGCCCGGCTCCGAGACCCCCGGGACGGCGCCGGTCGGGTCAACGTCGATGACGGTCATCCCGTCGTCGGCGAACTCGATGGTGTGCACCGGGCCCTTGAAGGTGTGACGCGCCGACACCGCATACCAGATGGTGACCGCGAGCATGACCCCGATGGTCACCAGCGGGGCATAGTTCACCGCTGACCAGCTGAAGGCGCTGTTCCACGGGACCGCGGCCGGGGTGAAGGGCAGGCAGAAGATGATCACGCACAGCGCGACCCAGATGACCGCGGTGAGGTTGATCCACTTGTACTTGCGTCCCAGGGTCCACGGGCCGGTCTCGAACTTGTCACCCATTCGCCAGCGCAGGTAGATGGGGATCGAGTACGCGATGTAGAGACCGATGACGCACACACTGGTGACGGCCAGGAAGGCGACCGGCAGGCCGGTGTGGGTACCCCAGTAGGCCGGGATGGTGATGATGAGCGCGAAGGTGGCCACGAACGCCACCGCCCACGTTGGGGTGCGGTGGTTGTTCAGCCGCCGCCACAGGTGATGACCGGGGACAGCGCCGTCCCGCGAGAAGGCGAAGGTCATGCGGCTGGCGCTGGTGACACAGGCCATACCGCAGAACAGCTGCCCGACGGTGGAGATGACCAGCACCGCCTTGGCCGCCGAGGAGGTCAGCGCCGACTCGATGATCGACTGTGAGGTACCACCCGCGGCGTTGATCGCGCTGACGTGAGTGGCGGCGAAGGTGAGCGCCAGCAGCACCGCCCAGCCGAAGATCGCCGAGTAGAACACCGACCGCCATACGCCCTTGGGCGCCGCCATCGAGGCCCCGTGGGTCTCCTCGGAGACGTGCGCGGACGCGTCGTACCCGGTGATCGTGTACATCGTCAGCAGGAACCCGAGCGGCAGCACGTAGAACCAGTACATCCCGTGGCTGAAGCCCGACAGGTTCTGACGATGCCCGAAGACAAAGCTGAAGCTCTGGTGATGGCTGGGCACCGCCACCAGCAGCACGATGATGACCACGACGCCGACCACGTGCCACCACACCGAGACCTGGGTGAACAGCGCCACCAGCGGCGAGGAGAAGATGTTGATCAGCGCATGGGCGATCAGGATGATGATGAACAGGAGGAACACGTGATGCAGGGACGCCTGAACGCTGCCGGTGGCGAAGTTGACACCGAACAGGTGCAGGCCATAGAACGACAGCGTCGAGTTCAGGAAGGTCGCGGCGGCGTAGTCGACGGATGCCACCACCGCCACCAGGCCGATGAGGTTGAACCATCCGGTGAACCAACCCCACCCCGGGCCGCCCAGCTTGGAGGCCCAGTAGTAGATGCCACCTGCGGTGGGCATCGCCGAGGCCAGCTCTGACATCGAGAAGGCCACCATGAGGATGAGGATGCTGATCAGCGGCCACCCGATGGAGATGGCCACCGGCCCGCCGTTGAGCCACGCCTGCCCGTAGGTGGTGAAGCATCCCGCCAGGATCGAGATGATCGAGAACGAGATGGCGAAGTTGGAGAACCCGCTCCAGCCACGCTTCAACTCCTGCTTGTAGCCCAGCTCGGCCAGGCGTTTCTCGTCCGCTGACAGGGACTCTGTGCCTGCGCTCATCCGGCCCTCCTCGGGAAAAGGTCTGCTGATCCAACCTTCAAGGCGCGAACACCATATGGCGGTGTGACACCCCCGTCAAGGGCCACATGGATTAATCCGTGCACGGCGTCGAGTGTCAGCCTCGCGGCAGCAGTCCGGCCAGCACGTGCTCAGTGCCGCGCAGGTGCTCGGCCATCACGCGCGCGGCGAGCGCCTCGTCGTGGCGGCGCACGGCGGCCACGAGCCGCCGGTGCTGATCATTGGCCGAGTCCAGCACTTCGGGCGGGTGGGCGATGTGTGAGATGAGCGCGCCCATCGCGCCCTGGATCTCGGTCATCTGCTTGACCAGGCGCGGGCTGTCGGTGAGCTCGGCCAAGCCGACGTGGAAGCGCACGTCCAGCGGGCGGTACGCGGCGAAGTCATCGAGGAGATCGTCGAGCGCGATGACCAGTTCCTCCAGCGCGTCGACGCCGGCCGGCTGCGCGCGCTCGGCCGCCAGCACCGCGATCCCCACCTCCACCGTCATCCGCCCGTCACACACGTCACGCCATTCGGCCAGCACCTCGGGCGACGGCGGTTGGGCCGGCGGTTGGGGGTCGGCCACGAAGGTGCCGCCCCCGCGCCCGCGGGTGGCGCGCAGGTGCCCGCTCTGGCCGAGGGCCACCAGAGCCGAGCGCAGCGTGGAGCGCGCGATCCCCAGCCGGGCGCACAGTTCGCGCTCGGCGGGCAGGCGGGTGCCGGGGGGCAGCAGCCCCAGTTTGATCGCCGTGCCCAGGCGGTCGACGGTCTCCTCGAACGCCGTCTGGGAATGGACGGGCGCGAAGACCGCATCCAGCGAGGCCGGGGCCTCGTGGGCGGTGGTCGTCGTCACAGGCGCTCGAAGCCGCGGAAGCGCTCCCAGTCGGTGACGGCGGCCTCGAACGCGGTGAGCTCGACGTCGGCGCCGTTGACGTAGTGATCGACGACCTCGTCGCCGAAGGCCGCGCGGGTCACCTCGCTGGTGGCGAACAGGTCACGGGCGTCGCGCAGCGTCGTGGGCAGGCGCGGCTTGTCGGTGGCGGTGTAGGCGTTGCCCTCGAACATCGGCTCGAGCTCGAGCTCTGAGTCGACCCCGTGCAACCCGGCGGCGATGATCGCGCTCAGTGCCAGGTACGGGTTCAGGTCAGAGCCGCCGGCGCGCAACTCGAAGCGCTGGCCCTGACCGTGGCCCACCACCCGCAGCGAGCACGTGCGGTTGTCACGGCCCCACGCCACTGTGGTGGGGGCAAACGACCCCTCCACGAAGCGCTTGTAGGAGTTGATGTTGGGGGCCAGCAGCAGCGTGAGCTCGCGCAGGCAGGCGAGCTGGCCGGCCAGGAAGGAGCGGAACAGTGCCTCGTCGGAGGCGAAGACGTTGCGCCCGTCGGAGTCGGCCAGCGAGAAGTGGATGTGGCACGAACTGCCCTCGCGCTCGTCGAACTTCGCCATGTAGCTGATCGCCATGTCCTCCTGGGCGGCGATCTCCTTGGCCGCGTTCTTGTAGATCGCGTGGTTGTCGGCGGTCCGCAGCGCCTCGGCGTAGTGGAAGTTGATCTCGTGCTGGCCGTAGTTGCACTCGCCCTTGGAGTTCTCCACGGCCATCCCGGCGCCCTCCATGGCGTTGCGGATCCGCCGGATGAGCGGCTCGATCCTCGCCGTCCCCAGCATCGAATAGTCGACGTTGTACAGGTTGGCCGGTTCGAGGTTACGGTAGGCCTTGTGCCACGCCGATTCGTAGGTCTCGCGGAACACCATGAACTCAAGCTCGGTGCCCACGTTGGCGCTCCAGCCGCGCTCGGCCAGCCGCGCCAGCTGGCGGCGGAGGATCTGGCGGGGGGAGGCGACGACGTCGGAGCCGTCCTCCCAGGCGAGGTCGCACAGGATCATCGCCGTGCCGTCCTGCCACGGCACCACGCGCAAGGTGGCCAGGTCGGGCTTGAGCACGAAGTCGCCGTACCCGCGCTCCCAGGAGGACATCGCGTAGCCGTCGACGGTGTTCATGTCGACGTCCACCGCGAGCAGGTAGTTGCACCCCTCGGCCCCGTGCTCCGCGACCTCCTCCAGGAAGTGGCGGGCGGTCAGCCGCTTGCCCTGGAGACGGCCCTGCATGTCACACAGGGCGATCAGCACGGTGTCGATCTCGCCGGCCTCGACCCGGCTGCGGAGCTCCTCGAGCTTCATCCCACCACCCTCCGAAATCAGATTGCTCAAGACCGTCGTGTGAACGTGGACGACCTTTTGGTGGCGCGAAGGTATAGGAACCAGGCCTTAAACGCTAGGGTGCCGCGCGCGTGACAAATTTGATCAACATCGTCGAGCGTCTCGCTGCCCGCCTCGGGCCCGTGGAGGGCGAGCCCGAGCCCCTCGATGGGGGGATCACCAACCGCAACTTCCGCATCCGCTTCGGCGAGCGTGACTGCGTGCTGCGCCTGCCCGGGCGCGACACCGACCTGCTGGGCATCGACCGCGCCGCCGAGCGCGTGGCCACCGAGCGCGCTGCCGCGCTGGGGATCGCGCCGCCGCTCATCGCCGCCGACGACGAGTGCATGGTCACCGAGTGGCTCCCGGGGGCGCCGATCGACCCCGAGCGCCTGCGCGCCGATCCCTCGAGCGCCGCGCTGGCCCTCCGTGCCTTTCACCGCTCCGGCCTGCGCCTCCCGGTGCGCTTCTGGATCCCCGACCTGCTCAGCGACTACGAGCGCATCATCGGCGAGCGGGGCGGGCAGCTGCCCGAGCAGTACCGCCGCACCCAGGAGCTCGTCGCTCGCATCGCGCAGGTGCTCCCGCTCACCGACCCGGCGCCGTGCCACAACGATCTGCTGCCCGGCAACATCCTGGCCGCCGACGCCGATCCCGGGCACGCCCTGCTCGTCGACTGGGAGTACGCCGGCATGGGCCACCCCTACTTCGACCTGGCCAACCTCGCCGTCAACAACGAACTGGACGACGCCGCCCAGGACCGGTTGCTCTCCGCCTACTTCGACGCGGCGCCCAGCGACGGCCGCCGTGCCGCGCTGCGACTGATGATGCTGATCTCCGACGCCCGCGAGGCGGCGTGGGGCGTCGTGCAGGGCTCGATCTCCGAGCTGGACTTCGACTTCGCCGACTACGCGCGCCAGCACTTCTCGCGGCTGGAGCGCAATGCCTCAGACCCCCGACTCGAGGAGTGGATGCGTGCCGCGACCCCGTGACCTTCCTGACCGCGCCCGTGTCGTGATCATCGGCGGCGGGGTCGGAGGGGCCTCGATCGCCTACCACCTCGCCCAACTGGGCGAGCGCGACGTCGTCCTGGTGGACCGCAACGAGCTCACCAGCGGCTCCACCTTTCACTCCGCGGGCCTCGTGGGGCAGCTGCGCGGGAGCGTGTCGTTGACGCGCATGATGATGGACTCGGTGGCGCTGTACCGGACACTGGACTGCGGCTGGGTGGAGTGCGGAGGCATCCGCCTGGCCTGCAGCGAGGAGCGCGAGCAGGAGGTCCTGCGCCAAGTCGCCTGGTCTGAGACCTTCGGGCTTCCGCTGGAGCTGCTGACGCCGTCCGAGGCCCAGGCGCTGTTCCCGCTGATGGTCACCGATGGCGTGCGGTGCGCGTCGTACCTGCCCACCGACGGCTACCTGGATCCGTCGCTGCTCACCTACGCGCTGGCTGACGGCGCCCGGCGCGGCGGCTGTCAGATCTTCACCCACACTCGGGTCCACGACGTGGTGGTCACCGAGGGGCGCGTGCGCGGGATCAAGACCGAATGGGGCGACATCGAGGCCGAGGTGGTGGTCAACGCCGCCGGGATGTACGCCGCCGAGATCGGCCGCCTGGCCGGGGTGCGGGTCCCCATCGTCCCTTTTGCCCACGAGTACCTGGTGACTCAGCCCTTTCTGGAGCGCCGCCGCACCCACGAGGGCGGGGACCTCGTGCACCTGCCCACCCTGCGCGACCCCGACAACCTCATCTACTTCCGCGAGGAGGGAGCGGGGCTCGTCATGGGCGGCTACGAGCGCGAGAGCGCGCCGTGGTTCCTGGACGAGCACGACGTGGACAACATCCCGCCCGACTTCAATGGCCGGCTCCTGGAGGAGGACTGGGCGCGCTTTGAGGAGATCGCCACCAACTCGTCCAAGCGCGTCCCGGCCATGGAGGACGTCAAGGTCACGCGGCTGATCAACGGCCCCGAGGCGTTCACCCCCGACAACGAGTTCTGCCTGGGCGAGACCGACGTCCGCGGGCTGTTCGTGGCCGCCGGCTTCTGCGCCCACGGCCTGGCGGGGGCCGGCGGGATCGGCAAGGTGATGGCCGAGTGGATCGTCTCCGGGGAGCCGTCGCTGGACGTGTGGGAGATGGACATCCGCCGGTTCGGTCCGCAGTACCGGTCCCCGCGCTACACGCTGGCGCGGACCAAGGAGGTCTATGAGACCTACTACGACATCCGCTACCCCGGGCACGAGCGCGAGGCCGGGCGCCCGCTGCGGACCTCGAGTGCCTACGCCTGGCACCGCGATCACAACGCCGCCTTCGGCGAGAAGTCCGGCTGGGAGCGCGTCAACTGGTATGAGTCAAACGCCGCCGCGGGCGACGAGAGCCTGCGCCCGCGTGGATGGGCCGGGCGCCACTGGTCCCCGGCGATCGGCGCCGAGGCGATGGCCACCCGCACGGCGGCCGCCCTCTACGACGAATCGTCCTTCGCCAAGCTCGAAGTCTCCGGCCCCGGCGCGGCCCAGTTGCTCGAGCGCCTGTGCGACAACCGGGTGGCCGGCGAGGTCGGCCGCATCACCTACACCCAGATGCTCAACCGGCGCGGCGGGATCGAGTGCGACTTCACCGTCACCCGCGTCGCCCAGGAGACCTTCCAGATCGTCACCGGCACCGCCTTCGGCAACCACGACGCCGCCTGGATCCGCCGCCACCTGCCCCACGACGGCTCGGTGTCGCTGTCGGATGTCACCTCGCGGTGGGCCTGCTTTGCCCTGTGGGGGCCCAAGGCGGCCGAGATCCTGCGCCCGCTGACGCCCGACCCGCTGGACTTCTCCTACATGCGGATGCGCGAGATCGCGGTCGGCGATGTCCCGGTGCGGGCGCTGCGGGTGACCTTCGTCGGGGAGCCCGGGTGGGAGCTGTACTGCCCCACCGAGTACGGGGCCGGCCTGTGGCGGATCCTGTGGGAGGCGGGGCGGCCGCACGGCCTGCTGGCCGGCGGGTATCGCGCCATCGACTCGTTGCGCCTGGAGAAGGGCTACCGGGTGTGGGCGGCCGACATCACGCCCGACGAGACCCCCCTGGAGGCGGGGCTGGACTTCTGCGTGCGCGAGGACCGCTCCTTCGTCGGCGCCGACGCTCTGCGCGAGCCCGAACGGCGGCTGCGCTGCGTGGTCCTGGAGGACCCCCGCTCGGTGGCCCTCGGCAACGAGCCCGTCCGCGTGGGCGAGGAGATCTGCGGGCGCGTGACCACCGGTGGCTACGGCTATGCCGTGGAGCGCTCGATCGCCTACGCCTACCTGCCCGCCGAGCACGGCATCGGCACCGAGGTGCACGTCGACATCTTCGGCCGCTGGGTGGCCGGAGAGGTCACAGCCGAGCCGTTGCTGGACCCCGAGGGAGCCCGGATGCGCGCCCTCGGCTGAGGCCGCGAGGCCCCCCGCCGGCCGCGGCGCGGGGCCTGACGATTCAGCTTGCATCTGAGTGTCAAAGGGATAGGATCGTCGGTCTCGTGACGTGGGGATTCCTGTGGCTGATGCTGGCGCTCAAGCTGCCGATCGCGGCGCTCATCTACCTGGTCTGGTGGGCGATCAAGCAGGAGCCCGAGGACGAGACCTCCTCAGACGACGACGGCGGCATCAAGCGCCACCGCCCGCACCCCCGCCAGCCGTTTCCCCGCCGCCCGCGGCGCGGTCCGCACGGCGACCCGGCCCCGCAGCCACCGGCGCGCGTCCGGACCGTTCGCGCCCGAGCTCGCACCGTCGGCCACTGAGACTCCGGCTGAGGCCCCACCGCGACGTGACCTGCGTCGCTGTCAGACTTGCCGCCCATGAACGGTGACAACGCAGACGCCCCACGGGCCGCCGCCGGCCGCGAGGCCGCGGTGTCGGTGCTCTCGGACGGCACCATCGTCCGGCTCGTCGAGGAGGGGCGGATCCGCATCGACCCGTGGGACCCGGGCCTGGTCCAGCCCGCCAGCGTCGACCTGCGCCTGGGCGACTCCTTCCGCGTCTTTCACAACCACCTCGCCACCGCGATCGATCTGCGCCAGCCGCCCGACCGCCTCACCGAGGAGGTGGTCGTCCCCGAGGGCGAGACCTTCGTGATCCATCCCGGCGAGTTCTGCCTGGGCCGCACGCTGGAGTGGGTGGAACTGCCCGACGACATCGTGGCCCGCATCGAGGGCAAGTCGAGCCTCGGGCGGCTGGGCCTCATCGTCCACGCCACCGCCGGGTTCTGCGATCCCGGCTGGAAGGGCACGCTGACCCTCGAGCTCAACAACCTCACCCGCGTCCCCATCATCCTGCACCCGGGCCTGGAGATCGCGCAGCTCTCGTTCATGATGCTCGACCGGCCGGCCCTGCGCCCCTACGGCAGCCCCGATCTGGGCAGCCACTACCAGGGCCAGCGCGCCGCCACCGCCAGTCGCTACCGGGCGGGGCGCGCGGGGACCGACTCCGGCGATTTGGGATAGGCTCCGGCTCCTCGCGATGTCCGCCCTGCAGCTGATCACCGCCGCCGCCGAGCCCTCCAAGGTTCCGTTCTTCATCATCGGCGGGGCGTTGGCGCTGTACGCGGTCATCCTCTCGACGATCGGCATCCAGCGCCCCAGCTTCGCCTCCACCGCAGCCGGCCAGCGCGGCGTGATCGCGTTCACGGCGGTGTTCGCCGTCGTCGCCGTCCTCACCGCCATTCTCACCTCCTGACCCGCGCCACAGCGCGGCGGGTTGGTGGTGCGAGGCGCTCGGCGGTGGGTAAGTAAAGTCTGGAAACGCAAGGTCGTCCAAGCCGAGTTGACGCAAGGCGGCCTCCGGCAACCGCGTCAAGGAGCGCTATGACCACCGAGACTCAGCAAGGGACGGACGGGGGCGGCGTAGCGACGTCGGCCGACACCCTCACCGTCACCGATAACCGGACCGGCAAGCAGTACGAGATCCCGATCGACGACAACACGATCCGGGCCACCGAGCTGCGCAAGATCAAGACCCACGACGACGACTTCGGGCTGATGACCTACGACCCCGCCTACATGGCGACGGCGTCGTGCCGGTCGGCGATCACCTACATCGACGGCGAGAAGGGGATCCTCGAGTACCGCGGCTACCCCATCGAGCAGCTGGCCGAGAAGTCCAGCTACCTCGAGGTCGCCTACCTGCTCATCCACGGCGAGCTGCCCACTCAGCAGCAGCTCGACGAGTGGGATCACCTGATCACGATCCACACCTTCGTGCACGAGAACGTCAAGGAGTTCATGCAGGGGTTCCG
>DATJTQ010000038.1:0-8675 GCA_035503355.1 Solirubrobacteraceae bacterium | reverse complement strand
CGGCCTCATCTCCTACAGCCTGTACCTGTGGCAGCAGTCCGAGCCACCGCGACCGCCCAGGCTGACGGCGCCGAGTACGCTGCGAGACCGTGATGGGCCTGTGACGAACGTTCTCGAGAGCTTCCGCCTGGACGGCAAGGTCGCCATCGTCACCGGCGCGTCGTCGGGACTGGGCGTAGCCTTCGCCCGCGGCCTGGCCCAGGCCGGCGCCGACGTGGCCATCTGCGCCCGGCGCGCCGAACGCCTGGAGCAGACCCGGCAGGAGGTGGAGGCCGAGGCCCGGCGCTGCGTGGCCATCGAGGCCGATGTCTCCAGCGTCGAGGACTGTGCCCGGGTGGTGGAGCAGACCACCGGCGAGCTGGGCCGCGTCGACGTGCTGGTCAACAACGCCGGGATCGGCACCGCGGTGCCCGCCACCCGCGAGGCGCCCGAGGACTTCCGCCGGGTCATCGACATCAACCTCATGGGCTCCTACTGGATGGCTCAGGCGTGCGCCCGGGCGATGACCGACGGGGGCAGCATCGTCAACATCGGCAGCGTCCTGGGCTCCACGACGGCGGGGCTGCCGCAGGCCGCCTACTCGTCGAGCAAGGCGGCGATCATCGGCCTCACGCGCGACCTGGCCCAGCAGTGGACGGGACGCAAGGGCATCCGCGTCAACGCGCTGGCGCCCGGGTTCTTCCCCTCCGAGATGACCAACCAGTACCCCGAGGGCTACATGGAGCAGATGATGTGGCGGGTTCCGTCGGGGCGGGTCGGCCGGCCCGAGGAACTCGTCGCGGCCCTGGTCTTTCTGGCCAGCGACGCGTCCGCCTACGTCACCGGCGTCGTCCTGCCGGTCGACGGCGGCCTGCTGACCACCTGAGCGACGCCGGCCCGGCGGCTAGCGCTTGGCCGTCGGCGCGGTGCCGAAGACGTGGTCCCAGAACGGCGCGCTGACCCCGTAGCCGCGCTCGTGGTTCTGGAAGTGGTGGCGCATGTGCAGCTCACGCAGGCGCCGGCCGAGCTGGGTCTTGGGCCGGTGGTGATGCACGTGGTAGTGCAGCATGTCGTAGCCCAGATACCCGGCGAGGAAGCCCGCGCCGAAGGGCAGGAAGGTCGGGCTGCCCAGCACCAGATAGAAGCCGTACACGAACAGCGCCGCGAGGGGGACGCTCAGCGACGGTGGCATCACCAGCCGCATCGGGTCGTTGGGATGGTCGTGGTGCACGCCGTGGATGATCCAGTGCAGGCGCGCGCCGATGCCGTCCTCGGGCTCGAAGTGGAAGACGATGCGGTGCAGCCAGTACTCGGTGAGCGTCCAGAACACGTAGCCGCATAGCAGCCACAGCGCGGTGAGCGCGCCGGCGCCGTGGATGAAGCCCTCCACCAGCAGCACGGTGATCACCGGCACGAACAGGATCGGCGGCACCGCGGGGTGCACGCGCGAGAGCTTGTCGAGCACCGGCGAGTCGAACATGCGCGGCGACGCGCGCAGGACGTCGCTGCGGCTGAGGCCCTTCAGGTCATCGGCACCGTGGCTGGCCATGAGGGAACCCATCTTACCGAGCCGGTGCCGGGTGACCGCAGAGCGCTATGCGTCCTCGTCCTCGGCGGGCATCGCCAGCACGATATGGCGCAGCGAGAGGGCGATGAAGTCGCGCTTCTCGATCCGCGGCGACCCCTCGAGCGTGGTGACCTCGACGTCGGTCAGGGCCAGGAACTCCCGCTCAGACGCGTTCAGATAGTCGGTGAGTCGGCTGCGGTAGCCGTCGGCCGGCAGCAGGACGTGGCCGACGATGCGATGGCGGTCGGTCTCGACGATGATGCGCTCGGTCTTCTGGTCCACGCGCGGGCACGATAGCGGCCCAGAGGCCCACTGCTGGCATGCTCTGGACCGATGTCCAAGGGACTCAACGCGCGGTGGTACAACGTGCGCCGCGCCCAGAACCGCAAGCCGTCCACCTACCGCTGCCCGCTGTGCGGCCAGCTGCTGCCCGCGCTGAGCGAGCACATGCTCATCACCCCCGAGGGCGACTCCGCGCGCCGGCGTCATGCCCACAGCGCCTGCGTCCTGAGCGCGCGCAGGGCGGGGCGGCTGCCCACCCGCGACGAATGGCAGGCCACCCAGCCCCGGGCGCCCAAGCCGCCCGGGCCACTGACCCGCCTGCGGTCCGCGCTCCGGCGCCGGGACCGCTCCGGCGGCGATCGGTAGGGTGCGCGGCATGGCGCGCGACCTCAAACTCGGCGTGAGCCTCGGCTACTGGGCCGGCGGACCCCCGCCGGGAGCTGCCGAGACGATCCAGGAGGCCGACCGCCTCGGCTTTGACTCGGTGTGGACGGCCGAGGCCTATGGCTCCGACGCGCTGATGCCGCTGGCCTGGTGGGGCGCTCAGACCACCCAGATCAAGCTCGGCACCGCGATCGTGCAGATCTCGGCCCGCACGCCCGCCGCGACGGCGATGGCGGCGATGACGCTTGACCACCTCAGCGGCGGTCGCGTGATCCTCGGCCTCGGCGTCTCGGGTCCTCAGGTGGTGGAGGGCTGGTACGGCCAGCCGTTTGACAAGCCGCTGGCGCGGATGCGCGAGTACATCGGGATCCTGCGCGACATCTGGGCCCGTCAGGGGCCGGTGACCAGCGACGGCCCCCACTACACGCTGCCCCTGGCCGAGGGCGACGGCGTCACCGGGCTGGGCAAGGCGCTGAAGGCCAGCATCCATCCGCTGCGCGCCGACATCCCCATCTACCTCGCCGCCGAGGGCCCCAAGAACATCGCCATGGCCGGCGAGCTCTGCGACGGCTGGCTGGCCCTCTTCTACTCGCCCCATCACGACGGCTTCTACCGTCATGCGCTCAACGAGGGCTTCGCGCGGCCGGATGCCCGTCACGGCGCCGAGGACTTCGAGGTGGCGGCCACCGTGCCGGTGATCATCACCGACAACGTCGAGGCCGCCGCCGACGCGCTGCGCCCGATGTACGCCCTGTACTTCGGCGGGATGGGCGCGCGCGGGACCAATTTCCACGCCAACGTGGCCATCCGCATGGGCTACGAGGCCGAGGTGGCCAAGATCCAGGAGCTCTACCTGGGCGGCCACAAGGACGAGGCGGCCGCCGCCGTCCCCACGCGGCTGCTCGAGCAGCTCACGCTGATCGGCCCGCCCGACAAGATCCGCCACGACCTCGAGGCGTGGCGCGATTCGATCGTGACCACGCTGCTGGTGGGCGGCGACGCGGCGACGCTGCGCACCATCGCCGAGCTCGTCAACGGCTAATCGAGCCGGCGCTCGACCTCGAGGATCCGGTGGGCCTTGAGCCCCAGGCCCAGCCGCTCGCGGCCATCTGACTCATACGGGGACAGGCCCGAGACCTCGTGCACCCGGGCCAGGCGGTAGCCCACGGTGTGGCGATGCAGGGCCAGCGCGTCGGCGGTGTCGGTGGTGGAGCCGTCGTGGCCCAGGAAGGCCTGCAGGGTGTCCAGCAGGTCGGTGTCGTGGCGGCGGTCATAGTCGGCGAGGGGTGCGACGGTGCTGTCGCGCAGCTGCGCCAGTTCGGCCGGGTCACGCAAGAGCACGCCGATGAGGAGCCGGTAGGTCTCGTCGTGCGGGCCGGGTCGGTCCTGCTCGGCGTCGGTGAGCTCGGCCAGCAGCTCGGCCTCGCGGATGGCCTCGTGCAGCAGTGCCGGGTCCCGGCGCGGCGCCGAGACCGCGGCCTGCATTCCGGCCGCCCGCAACCGGGCGGCCAGCTCGGCGAGGGCGGCCAGCTCGTCCTCGCCCGGCGGGCACAGCGCGATCAGCCGGCCCGGGCGCAGCTCGGCCGCCAGGATCGCCTCGCCGGCCTCCGGCAGGCCGATGGCTGACCCGGCACGCCCGCTCAGCGCGGCGGCGCCGAGCGACAGGTCCACCCCCAGCCGCCGCGCCCGCGCCAGCACTCCGGGGAGATCCTCGGTCGGTCCGGCGGCGAGCTCGGCGACGAGCGCTTCGCCCGAGTCCTGGCCGGGCGCCTCGCGGATCAGTGCGGTGACCGAGGCGGCCGCCGCGGCGGCCTCCAGCCACGCCCGCCGCTCCGCCGGGGCACCCCCGGCGCCGGCGGCGACGATGCCCACCACCTGATCGCCGATGCGCACCGGGACCGCGTCGGCGATGGGCCCCGGAGCTGCGGCGGCCTGCGCATCGTCGCCGACGCCGACGATCACGGCCGCGTGGGCGGCGATCGCCGCCGCGGCCTCGTCGCTGAGGGACCCCGGTGGGCAGACCACCGGCACCCCGTGCGCCGGGATGGCGATCGCCACGGGACACCCCAGGGCGTCCGCGACCCGGCCGGCGACGCTCTGCAGGGTGTCCCCGGCGACCGCGCCGGCGACCAGGGTCAGCGGCGTGGACCGGAGAGCGGATCGCTCCGCTCCCCGGTCCGGGTCCGGCTGTCGGCTGTCGTCAAGCGCCCGGGCGCGCTGCATGCTCGCGGCGCACCCGGGCCTGAGCGCTCGTCGCGCTCCGCGTCATAGAGCCGCGGTCGGTGTGCTGGTGTGGCCGGCCCCACTGGCCACTCCCGGCACCCCGTTCGGATACCCCAGGGATGGGATGTCCGATGGGTAGACCTCGTGCCCGTGCTCGGCCGTGTCCCCGATCTCCATGTTCTCCTCCGACATCCGCAGGGGGATGAAGAGCCCGACGAACTTGAGGAGCAGGAACGTGCCCACCGCCGACCAGCAGATGACGAACACCGCCGCCAGGAACTGCCACTTGATGAGGTTGAAGTTCCCGTGGATCAACCCTGGCTGTGACGCGATGCTGGGGGTCTTGCCCACGCCCGGATAGACCGTCATGTTGGAGTCGGCGAACACGCCGGTGAGCAGACCGCCCAACAGGCCGGCGAAGCCGTGGGTGTAGATCACGCCCAGGGTGTCGTCGACGTTGCGGAAGGGCCGCACGCGGCTCAGGTAGTTGAGCGCGAAGTACACCAGCGTGGAGGCGATGATCGCAATGGCGATCGCGCCAAACCCGTTGACGTAACCCGCCGCGGGGGTGATCGCCACCAACCCCACGATCAACCCGTTGACCCCCGAGATGAGGCCCGGCTTGCGCCCGGTCAGGTAGTCCCAGCCCACCCAGACCAGGAAGGCCACGGCCGTACACAGGTTGGTGTTCATGATCGCGGCCGAGGCCGAGGCGCCCGCGAAGTACGGGTCCCCGCCGTTGAAGCCGTTCCACCCCAACCACAGCAACCCCGCCCCGACGGCGACCATGGCCACGTTATTGGGGGCGTCGATCTCTCGATCACGTTGCAATCGCGGCCCGATGACCGCCGCGGCGACAAAGCCCGAGACGCCCGCCGAGAGGTGGATCACGTAGCCGCCGGAGTAGTCGACGGCACCGTGCTGCGCGAAGAAGCCGCCACCCCAGATGCAGAAGGCATCGACGGTGTAGACGATCGAGCTCCACAGGGCTACGAACGGGATCCAGGCCTTGAAGTTGATCCGGCCCAGGACCGAGCCGAGCATCAGGATCGGCGTGATCCCCGCGAAGACGAACTGGAAGTAGGCCAGGGTCGCCTGCGGGAATCTGAAGCTGGGACCCGTTGTCGCTAATGGGATCGCCGCTTGGCCCTGCTCGGCCTTGTGGCCCAGGATCTCACCTGGGATACCGATGAAGTTCCCGAAGAACCCGTGGCCGCTGATCCCGTGCCACGGGGTGCCGAACCCCATCTTGAAGGCCCACAGAACCCAAACGACGAGGACGACCGCAAACGCGGCGAACGTCAGCATCATGCTGTTGATCGACCACCGCTTCTGCATCACGCCGCCGTAGAGCACGACGAGGCCGGGAACGCTCATCAGGCCGACCAGCGTTGCCGCGGTCATCTGCCAAGCGTTGTCTCCCGGGCTGAGCCACGATGGATATGGCACCCACATGTATCTGAATCTCCTTGTCCAGGGGACGTTGGATGTGCAACGTGGAAGCCGCCGCTGTCATCCAGCGGCAGGCCGACGGCCCGATGGCAACCGTGGGGGAGTCTCCAAGGACACGAGCGCCCCACCCATGGCCTCGCGTCCAGCAAACCAGGCACCCTCCTGGACATAGGGATAAACGCATCCCGCTCTCACCGCGAAAAACGCTCGGCGGGCCTCGCGGGCAGGCGTGCGTGCCGACCCCAGCGAGACCTGCTGCCGTACGCCTGCGGCGTCTAGAACGAGAGCGACGTGCCGCGCGGCAGCACGATGACCGACCCGCGCGCCGAGTCCAGCTGCGCGCGCGTGGACCCGCCCAGCGTGATCCGGCCCTCGGGGCCGTTGCTCTGCGAGTCGACCAGGATGAGGTCGGCATTGCCGCCCCCGGTGAGGACCTCGGCGCCCAGCGCCTGGGCCAGCGCCTCGGCGCTCTCATGCGCGGCGCCGTTGGCGCCGCCGGCCACCGAGATGGTCTGGATCCGCTCGGCGGCCCGGGTCCGCAGCCCGGCTGCGGCGACGCCGATGGCCACCGGGCTGCCCTGGAGCAGGCCCTGGGCCGAGCCGCCGGGCTCCACCCGGCCGGGCGGGGTGCGGTAGTCAGACCCGAACAGGATCAGCCGGGCGCCTTCGGAGGCGGCTAGCTTGGCCAGTCCGGCGCTGGTGGACGGATCCACCACGACGTGGCGTTCGATGTCGGGCTCCTCGAGCCACAGCGCGCCGTGCTCGAGCCGGCGGTCGGCGTCATAGATGCCGATCTCCTCCCGCCGGGGGTCGTACTCCTGCGAGTGGCGCACATAGGCCAGCGACAGCACCGCACCGCCCACGGCCAGCATGCGGGCGAGGGCGAGCGCGTCGTCGTCGTTGGTGGTGCCGTCGTAGGAGACGATGACCGAGGTCGTCATGGCGAGGTGGAATCCTGGGCCACTGGCGGGCCGTCGGCATTGGCCACGTGGACAAGGATCGTGGCCGGGCTCCTATCCGGGCGGCATGAGCCCGACCCGCCCGCCCGGCGGTGGTCCGCGCGGCGCTGTGCCACTCTCGAAGAGTGCGGCGATCAGCCACAGCGGTGACGGCGCTGCTCCTGCCCGCCGCACTCCACGCCCACCATCACCACGGGTCTCCGTTTGACTACATCGGATTGGCGGCGGCGTCGGGGGCGAGCTGGCTGGGGCTGCCGGGGCCGGGGGAGCCGGTGCTCATCGGGGCGGGCGTGCTCGCCGCCAGAGGCCGGCTGGACCTCACCACGGTGCTGTTGGTCGCCTGGGTGTCGGCCACCGCAGGTGGCTTCATCGGTTGGGTGGCCGGGCTCAAGGCCGGCCGGCGCCTGGTCATCGCCCAGGGGCCGCTGCGCCGCCTGCGGCTGCGGGCCATCGCCCGGGGGGAGCGGATCTTCGACCGCCACCCCGTGTGGGCGATCCTGCTCACCCCGTCGTGGATCGCGGGGATCCACCGCGTGGGCTCGACCGTCTACAACGTCACCAACGTGGTCTCGGCCGCGGTGTGGGCCGCCGGAATCGGCCTCGGCGCCTACTTCGCCGGGCCCTCGGTCATCGACTTCGTCGACGACTTCGGGACGGGAAGCACGCTCATCCTCATCGCGCTGATCCTGGCGGGCATCGGCGTCGAGATCGCGCGCCGCCGGCGGCGGCGCGGCCGGGCGCCGAGCTGAGCGCCCTCACAGCTGGGTCTTTGACCAGTCGATGGTGACGAGCGGCGGCGTCGGCTCGCCGATCTCGAGCTGGATGTCCTCATGGGGCAGCAACGGGATGTCGCGCGGGCTCTTCTTCCACGGCTTGCCGTTGACGAAGGCGGTCACCTTGCCGCTGAGGCTGGCGATCTTTGACCCGGTGAGCGGCTGATGCCACTCGTCGAAGAAGTTGCCCAGGGTGTAGATCGC
This sequence comes from Solirubrobacteraceae bacterium, assembly GCA_035503355.1. GTDB lineage: Bacteria > Actinomycetota > Thermoleophilia > Solirubrobacterales > Solirubrobacteraceae > Palsa-465. The sequence goes on along the minus strand of DATJTQ010000038.1, from coordinate 852 downwards.
CTTGGTGGGCGACTCGATGTGGATGACTCCGTCGGTGGTGTGGGTGTGCAGCCAGTAGTAGCAATGGCCTCCGGCGGCGATCGGGCCCTCCTGGGTCTGGGCGGCCTGCGAACCCGGGATCCCGACGCCCGCTGGCAGCGTGTAGGCCTGGCCGTTCTTGAACACCGCCAGGTGCGCGTGGATGTGGTACGCCAGCTGCTCGATCGCACCGCAGCTGATGCCGTCCACCTTGCCGGTGCCGGTGGTGCTGGCGGGGGCCAGCGGGGGCCCTGTCTGCAGCGGCACACCCTCAAAGCCGATGGCCGGCTCCTGGGACGCGCTGGAGCTGGCCGACGTCGTCCCGGTGGAACCCGAGGTGCCCGTGCCGGCGGCGCTTGATGTTCCGGTGGCGGCAGAGCCGGTGCTGGAGCTCGAGCTCGACCCGCCGCAGGCGGCGAGGGCCAGAACGCAGATCAGCGCGGTGACAGCGGGGATCAGACGGCGCATCGGATTGGCAAAGGTAGCTGGATACGCGTGGCATCGCGTTGGTAGCGTGTGCGGTGATGTCGACCGACTCCGCCAGCGCCGGTCTGCCCATGACCACCGGGCTGGACCTGCCCGGCCTCGCGGTGACTGAGAACCTGGGCGTGGTCTACGGGCTGGTGGTGCGCAGCATGGGCTTCGTCGGCGGCGTGACCTCGTCGTTCAAGGCGCTGCGGCGCGGTGAGATCACCGAGTACACCCAGCTGCTGGAGGACTCGCGCCGGCACGCCATCGATCGGATGGTCGACAACGCCCGGCTGATGGGCGCTGACGCCATCCTCGCGGTGCGCTTTGACTCCTCCGAGATCGGCCAGCAGTTCACCGAGATCG
>DATJTQ010000037.1:0-6379 GCA_035503355.1 Solirubrobacteraceae bacterium | reverse complement strand
GGTCTGGGCTTCGGCTTCAAGTGGAACATGGGCTGGATGCACGACACGCTCGGCTACTTCCAGCAGGACCCGATCTACCGCCGCTATCACCATCACGAGCTCACCTTCAGTCTCATGTACGCGTTCTCAGAGAACTTCGTGCTGCCGCTGTCCCACGACGAGGTGGTGCACGGCAAGGGCTCGCTGTACTCCAAGATGGGCGGCTCCGATCACTGGCAGAAGCTGGCCAACCTCCGCGCCCTGTACGCCTACATGTGGGCGCACCCCGGTAAGAAGCTGCTCTTCATGGGCGGCGAGCTGGCCCAGCAGGCCGAGTGGAGCCATGAGCGCTCCCTGGACTGGCACCTGCTCGAGCAGCCCGACCACGCCGGCATCCAGTCGCTGGTGCGCGACCTCAATCGCCTGTATCGCTCCGAGCCCGCGCTCTATGAGCTGGACTCCGACCCGGCCGGCTTCTGGTGGCTCGAGCCCAACGACGCCGACAACAACGTCATCGCCTTCGCGCGCCAGTCGCGCGAGGGCAAGCGCGTGGTGGTGTTCATCGCCAACCTCTCGCCGGTCCCGCGCGAGAACTACCGGCTCGGGCTGCCGCGCTCCGGCCGCTGGCGCGAGGCCCTGAACACCGACTCGTCGTTCTACGGCGGCACTGACGTGGGCAACCTCGGCGGCGTGCAACCCGAGCCGATCCCGTGGCACGACCAGCCGTTCTCGGCGGAGGTCACCCTGCCGCCGCTCGGGGCCGTCTGGCTGGTTCCCGAGGAGTGACCCGCTCCACGGAGCCCGCCGTGCCGCGGCGGGCCGACTAGGCTCCGGGCCATGTCGATGTCCAGCGCCGACGAGCTCGACGAGCCCTACCCCTGGGAACGGCCGCTCGGCGCGCGTCAGATCGACGACGAGCGCGTCGAGTTCCGCGTCTGGGCGCCGCGTTGCACCGCCCCCGTCGTCAAGGTCGGCGACGCGCGCCACCCGATGATCGACGTCGGCCTCGGGGTGTGGGAGGCCATCGTCCCCGCCGCCCCCGACAGCGACTACACCTATGTCGTCGACGGCCACGAGCTGCCCGATCCCGCCTCGCGCTGGCAGCCCGAGGGCCTGCGCGGCCCGTCGCGCGTGCTCGACACCCGCGCGCTGGCCACCGGCCGTCGCGGCGGCTTCATGGCGCCGGCGCTCGAGGACCTGCTCATCTACGAGCTGCACATCGGGACCTTCACCGCCGAAGGCACCTTCGCCTCCGCCGCCGAGCGCCTCAGCGATCTGGCTGATCTCGGCGTCACCGCGGTGGAGATCATGCCTGTGGCCGAGTTCCCCGGCGCGCGGGGATGGGGCTACGACGGGGTCTACATCTCCGCCGCCCAGTCCTCCTACGGCGGGCCCATCGAGCTGGCCGCCTTCGTCGCCGAGGCCCATCGCCAGGGCCTGGCGGTGATCCTCGACGTCGTCTACAACCACGTCGGGGCGTCGGGAGGCCAGGCGCTGGAGGCCTTCGGGCCCTACTTCACCGCCAAGTACGAGACCCCATGGGGCAAGGCCATGAACTTCGACGACGCCGACTGCGACGCGGTGCGCGAGTGGGTGTGCCAGAGCGCCGAGGGCTGGGTGCGCGACTTCGGCATCGACGGGCTGCGCCTGGACGCCATCCACGCCATCTTCGATCAGAGTCCGGAGCACATCGTCGCCGCGGTGGCCCGGCGCGTGCACGCGGTCAACCCGCGCCACTACGTCATCGCCGAGTCGGGGCTCAACGACCCGATCGTGATGCGCCCACCCGAGCGCGGCGGGTGGAACTGCGACGCGGCGTGGGCCGATGACTTCCATCACGCGCTGCGCACCCTGATCACCGAGGACCGCGACGGCTACTACGCGGACTTCGGGTCGGTGGCGCAACTGGCCAAGGCGTTTCACCGCCCCCATGTCGACGACGGCGAGTACTCGCCGTTTCGCCACCGGCGCTTCGGGGCGCCCGCCGAGGACATCCCGCCCGAACGGTTCGTCGTCTTCTCCCAGAACCACGACCAGGTCGGCAACCGGGCCTACGGCGACCGCATGCCCGCCACCGCCCGGCCGCTGGCGGCGTTCTGCACGCTGCTCTCCCCCTTCGTCCCGATGCTGTTCATGGGCGAGGAATACGGCGAGCTGGCGCCGTTTCAGTACTTCACCAGCCACATCGACCCCGACATCGCGGAAGCGACGCGACAGGGCCGGCGCAGCGAGTTCGCAGCCTTCGCGCAGTTTGCCGCCGACGTCCCCGACCCCGAGGACCCCCGGACCTTCGAGCGCTCCAAGCTCACCCGCCGCGCTGACCAGGGGCTGGCGCGCCTGTATCGCGAGCTGATCGCGGCGCGCAAGAAGCTGCCCCGGGGCACCCCGCGCGAGATCGAGTACGACGAGCGGTTCCAGTGGCTGGTGGTCCGTCGCGGGCCCTACGAGCTGGCCTGCAACTTCGGAACCGGCCCAGTGAGCGTGCCCTGCCAGGGCGAGACGATCGAGCTCACCGCGGGAGGCGACGCGCATCTCAGCGGCGGATCGCTCAAACTCCCCGCCATGGCGGGAGCGCTGATCTCATGACCGAGGTCTGGCCGGGACGGCCGTTTCCCCTGGGCGCCACCTGGGACGGCTCGGGCACCAACTTCAGCCTCTTCTCCGAGCACGCCGAGGGCGTCACCCTGTGCCTGTTTGACGACGAGGGCAACGAGACGCCGATCGAGGTCACCGGCAACCGGGCCCACAACTGGCACTGCTACCTGCCGGGCATCGGCCCGGGACAGCGCTACGGCTATCGCGTGCACGGCCCCTACGCCCCCAACGAGGGCCACCGCTTCAACCCCAACAAGCTCCTCATCGACCCCTACGCCAAGGCCATCGACGGCGTGGTGGACTGGGCCCACGACGCCAACGTCCTGCCCTACGTCCCGCCCGACAGCGTCGAGAATGCCGAAGAGGCCGATCTGGAGATGGACGACGAGGACGACTCGGGCGCCGTCCCCAAGTCAGTGGTCATCGACGACGGCTTTGACTGGGAGGGCGACCGGCCGCCCGAGACCCCCTTCGCCGACACGATCATCTACGAGACGCACGTCAAGGGCTTCACCATGAGCCATCCCGAGGTGCGCGAGGACCTGCGCGGCACCTACGCCGGGCTGGCCTCCGAGCCGGCGCTGCAGTACCTCAAAGATCTCGGGGTCACCGCGGTGGAGCTGCTGCCCATCCACCACATCTGCGACGAGTCCTTCCTGCACGAGCGCGGACTGCGCAACTACTGGGGCTACAGCACCATCGGGTACCTGGCGCCCCATTCGGAGTACGCCGCCGGCGGCAGCCGCGGTGAGCAGGTCCGCGAGTTCAAGGGCATGGTCAAGGCCCTGCACCGCGCGGGGATCGAGGTGATCCTCGACGTGGTCTACAACCACACCGCCGAGGGCAACCACCTGGGGCCGATGCTCAGCTTCAAGGGGGCCGACAACGCCGCCTACTACCGCCTGATGCCCGACGACCCGCGCCACTACATGGACTTCACGGGCACCGGCAACTCGCTCAACCCCGTCCACCCCGCCGTGTTGCGGATGATCATGGACTCGCTGCGCTACTTCGTCATCGACTGCCACGTCGACGGCTTCCGCTTTGACCTCGCCTCCGCCCTGGCCCGCGAGTTCTACGACGTCGACCGCCTCTCCGCGTTCTTCGACACCATCCACCAGGACCCGGTCCTCTCCCAGGTCAAGCTCATCGCCGAGCCGTGGGACGTCGGTCCCGGCGGCTACCAGGTCGGCAACTTCCCCATCCTGTGGAGTGAGTGGAACGGGGTCTACCGCGACACCATGCGTGACTTCTGGCGCGCATCGGCCAGCGTGGGCCAGTTCGCCGAGCGGCTGTCGGGCTCCGCTGACCTGTATGAGTCAGACGGCCGCGACCCGTTCGCCTCGATCAACTTCATCACCGCGCACGACGGCTTCACCCTACGCGACCTGGTGTCCTACAACGGCAAGCACAACGAGGACAACCAGGAGGACAACCGCGACGGCACCGACGACAACCGCTCCTGGAACTGCGGGGCCGAGGGCGAGACCGACGACGACGCCGTCAACGAGCTGCGCCGTCGCCAGCAGCGCAACTTCCTCACCACGCTGTTCGTCTCCCAGGGCACGCCGATGCTGCTCGGAGGCGATGAGCTGTGCCGGAGCCAGGGCGGCAACAACAACGCCTGGTGCCAGGACAACGAGATCAGCTGGTTTGACTGGGACATCAACGACCACGGCGGCGAGATGCGCGAGTTCACCCAGCGCCTCATCCGCCTGCGCAGCGAGCACTGCACCTTCCGGCGCGAGACCTTCCTGCGCGGCCAGCCGGTCCGTGAGTCGCCGCTGCCCGACGTGTGGTGGTTCCGTGTCGACGGGCGCCGGATGACGGCGCGCGACTGGGAGCACGGCGAGGCGGTGCTGGGGATGTTCCTCAACGGCCAGGCCATCGCCAGCCCGGGTCCGCACGGCGAGGAGGTCGAGGACGAGTCCTTCGTGCTCCTCTTCAACGCCCACGCCGAGGACCGTGAGTTCAAGCTCCCGCGGCGGCGGATGGGCGCGCGCTGGGAGCTCGAGCTGTGCACCGCGGACCCGGCGGCCCAGCGCGGCAGCGTCACCTATGACGCGCAGGGACTGATCAACGTCACCGCCCACTCGATCACGATCCTGCGGCGGGTGGCGTGAGCGTGGACGCACGGGTCCCGCTGCGCGCCACCTACCGTCTCCAGCTCACCCCCGAGTTCGGGTTCGACGCCGCCCGAGCACGGATCCCCTATCTGCGTGACCTCGGGGTCTCGCACCTGTACCTGTCACCGTCGTTGCAGGCCCGGGCGGGCTCCACCCACGGCTACGACGTGGTGGACCCGACGCGTATGTCGGAGGATCTCGGCGGCGAGGAGGCCTTCCGCGAGCTGGCCGGCGCCGCCCACGCCGCCGGCCTGGGCATCGTGCTTGACCTCGTGCCCAACCACATGGCCACCGACGAGGCCAACCGCTTCTGGACCGACCCGGAGCTGCGCGAGAAGTTCTTCGACATCGACCCCGCCACCGGCCGGCACCGCCGCTTCTTTGACATCGACGACCTCGCCGGCGTGCGCGTCGAGGACCCCGAGGTGTTCGAGGTCACCCACGCGCTTGCGCTGGCGCTGGTGCGCGACGGCGTCGTCGACGCCCTGCGCATCGACCATCCCGACGGGCTGGCCGACCCCGCGCAGTACTTCGCGCGACTGCGCGAGGCCGGCGCGGCGACGGTGTGGATCGAGAAGATCCTCGAGCCCTCCGAGCCGCTGCGCGACTGGCCGGTGACCGGCACCGTCGGCTACGAGTTCCTCAACGACGTGTGCGCATTGTTCGTGGACCCGGCGGCGCGGGACGCGTTCACCGCGCTGTGGAGCGAGCTCTCCGGCGACAAGCGCGCCTTCGCCGAGGTGGCCGCGGAGGCCAAGCTTCAGCAGGCCCGCGGGCCCTTCGCCCCCGAAATCGAGCGACTGGCCGGCCTGGGGGCCGGCGGGAACGGCGGCGACGTCGAGGCGCTGGCCGGCGCGGTGGCGTCGTTCCCCGTCTACCGCACCTACGTCGAGCCGGCCGCGGGCACGGTGACGCCCGCCGACCGTGAGGCGGTGGCCGCGGCCGCCGCCATGCCCGGCGACGTCGCCGCGGCGCTGCTGCTCGAGCGCCCCGCGCCCGCGGAGTTCGTCACGCGCTTTCAGCAGACGTCGCCGCCGGTGGTGGCCAAGGGCGTCGAGGACACCGCCTTCTACCGCTACGCCCGGCTGCTGGCGCTCTGCGACGTCGGCGGGGACCCGGGCCGCTTCGGCATCGCCACCGAGCACTTTCACCAGGCGAACGCCGAGCGCGCGCAGCGCTTCCCCGAGGCGATGCTGGCCACCATGACCCACGACACCAAGCGCTCGGCCGACGTGCGCGCGCGGCTGGCGGCGCTGACGTGGATGCCGGGGCGTTGGGAGTCATTGACTCGGCGGTGGCTGGAGCTGTCCGAACCGCTGCGCGGCGGCCGCGACGCGCCCGATGACGTGGAGCGCTACCTCCTGCTGCAGACACTGGTGGGCGCGTGGCCGATCGAGGCCGACCGGGTCAAGGCCTACATGGAGAAGGCCTTGCGCGAGGCCAAGCGCAACACCAGCTGGGTGGAGCAGAACGCGGAATGGGAGGGCGCGGTCATGGAGTTCGTGGACGCGGTCTACGCCGACCGGGCGGTCCGCCGCGAGATCGAGAACTTCGCCCGCGAGCTGGAGTTCGCCGGCGACTGCGTCGCCCTGCGCACGGTGGCGCTCAAGCTCACCGTCCCCGGGGTCCCCGACATCTACCAGGGCGACGAGCTTCCTGTGTTCTCCCTGGTGGACCCC
>DATJTQ010000036.1:0-2121 GCA_035503355.1 Solirubrobacteraceae bacterium | reverse complement strand
CGCCCGGCCAGCTCCTGGGTGATGCGGGTGAGCCGCGTCCCGAAGGCGAAGGCCTCCACCCGGCGCTGGGCCGCCACGCAGGCATGCATGTACTGCAGGAGCATGCGGGCGTAGGGCGCCATCGAGCCCGAGACGTCGCAGACCAGCACCACCTGGCGGGGACGGACCGTCGGGGCCCGCCAGCGCCGGTGCACCGGCTCTCCGGCGGTGCGCAGCGAGGCGTAGACCGTCGCGCGCAGGTCGGGCACCTGCCCGCGCCGGCGCGAGGGCCGCGTGCGCCGTGACAGCCGCGTCGGGTGGCGCCGGGCGAGCCGCGCGATCAGCTCGCGGGCCACCGCCATCTCCGCGTCGGTGTAGCGCGCGAAGTCCTTCTCGCGCAGCATCTCGACGTCGCTCCACGCCGCCGGCACGATCTCGGCGTCCTCGTCGGCCGCCCCACCGCCGGGATCCGACAGACCCATCACGGGCGCGGGGCGCTCGATGTGGCCCAGAGCGCCGAGCGGGTCCGCCCCGTCGACACCGGGCACCGAGCCGTCCCCGAACACCGCCACAAAGGCCAGGTCAAACCTCTCCAGATCGATGCGCTGGGAGCACAGGACCGCCCGCAGCGCCAGCCGCACATCGTCGCGCGAGCTGCAGTCGACCGCCTCCAGCGAGCGCACCGCGCCGAGCAGCTCCCCCAGTCCGACGCGCGAGCCCTGCGCACGCAGCACCGCCGCGAGGTCCCCCAGCTTCTCCACCATCCCGTCGCCCAGCGGCCCCAAGGACGGCGTCTGGACCAAGCCCCCGCCGACGTCTGGGTCAGACACCTTCCAGCACCCCGCGCTCACGCACGCGCAGGACGTCCTCGTGAACCTTGAGCGCGACGCCCAGCGTGTCGTCCAAAGAAGCCTCCTCGCCGAGAGCCAGCAGCGCCTGCGCCCACACGATCGTCTCGCCCACGCCCGGGAGCTTGTACAGGTCGCCCTGCCCCCGCAAGCGCGAGACCGCCTCCACCACGCGCGCCGCCACCGCCTCGGGGACTCCCGGGAGCCGTGCCGCCACGATGGCGCGCTCGCGCTCCGGCGAGGGATAGTCGATCCAGTGATACAGGCAGCGGCGCTTGAGCGCGTCGTGCAGCTCACGCGTCCGGTTGGAGGTCAGCAACACGATCGGCCGGCGCTCCGCCCGCACAGTCCCCAGCTCCGGGATCGTCACCGCGAAGTCCGACAGGAACTCCAGCAGGAAGGCCTCGAACTCGTCGTCGGCTCTGTCGATCTCGTCGATCAGCAACACGACCGGCGCATCAGAGCCCGACTCCAGAGCCTCGAGCAACGGGCGCCGCAACAGGAAGCGCCGCGAGAACAGCTCGCCCTCGTCGAGGCCCTGCTCGGTGGCGCGCAGGGCCAAAAGCTGGCGCGAGTAGTCCCAGTCATAGACCGCGTGATGCAGGTCGATCCCCTCATGGCACTGCAGACGGATCAACCGCGCCCCGGTCGCGGCCGACAGAGCTCGGGCCACCTCGGTCTTGCCCACGCCGGCCTCGCCCTCCAGCAGCAGCGGCTGCTCGAGCACCGCGGCCAGGTGCACCGCCATCGCCAGGGGGCGATCGGCGAGATAGCCCTGCTCCGCGAGGACCTCGCTCGCGGCCCTCACTGACTGAAGCGCCGCGAGCGTCATCTTGTCCTCGATGTTATCTGCCTATCCGCCGCCCACCGCGTCGGCGATCGCGCGCCGCGTCAAAACGCGCGCCAGGTGCTCCTTGTACTCGGCCGAGGCATTGAGGTCGGTCGGCGGGTGGGTCCCCTCCGCGGCCTGCTCGGCGGCCGCCGCGATGTTCTCACTCGACAACTCCTTGCCACGCAGGGCCTCCTCGGCGGCCGTCGCCCGCAGCGGCACCGAGCCCATGTGGGTCAGCCCGATCCGCACGTCCTCGCACACGCCGTCCGACGCCTTGACCACGGCGCACACGCCCACCATGGCCCAGTCCTCGGAGCGGCGGTTGAACTTCTGGTGGCCGTAGCCCCAGCCCTCGAGCGCCGGGATCCGGATCTCGGTGAGGACCTCATGCTCGCCGACCTCGGTGGTCATGTAGCCCTTGAACAGGTCCGCGGCGGCGACCGATCGCTGGCCGTCGGGGCC
>DATJTQ010000035.1:0-51965 GCA_035503355.1 Solirubrobacteraceae bacterium | reverse complement strand
CGTCCAGGACGGCGCGCTCCCCCGCCAGCAGCTCCGAGCGAAGAGCTATGACGACGGGCTGGAGCACCTACAGGAGCTCCCGGGGATCGGACCGTTCTCCGCCGAGCTCATCCTCATTCGCGGCGTCGGGCACCCCGACGTCCTCCCCGACCACGACGCCCGTCTCGACGAGGCGATCCGCTCCGCCTACGACACCACCGATGACACCGTGATCCGATCGATCACCGACAGCTGGCGCCCCTATCGCGCGTGGGTCGCGCTCCTGCTCCGGGCGTGGCGCGAGGCGGAGACCGGCGAGATCGCCCACGGCCGACGCCGTGCCTAGTCACGCTGCGGGCCCGGGCGCGCCATGCGCCCGGGCCCGCGTGCGTACCGTCTAGAACGGCCGGCGTCCGAACGGGTTGCTGAACGGCGAGGGCACCCCGGTCAGGCGATCGGGCCAGAACGGCAGGAACGCCCCGCCCTTGAGCGCGGCCGGAAGTGCATCGGCGGCCGAGTTGAGCGCCGTCGAGGAGGTGAGGCCGTCCCAGCTCCCGGTCGAGACCCGCGTGGCCAGTGCGTGCACGCCCGCGACCAGCTCGGCGGGCGTGAAGTTGCAGTGGCCCTGGGCGTCGACGAACGCCTGGCGCAGTCGCGTTCTGTCGCCCGACCGGGCGACGAGAGCGTGGTAGTAGTTCTCCTGCTGGACCGGCACGAGCTGATCAGAGATCGTCTTGAGGTCGAGCTCCGGCACCTGGAGGCGTCCGGTCGGCGCCGAGGTCTGCTCCAGCCAGCGCAGCGCCCGCGGGTTGGCCCGCAGGTTGGCGTCGCGGGTCAGCGTCTGCAGATCGGTGTGCAGGCTGATGCCGGCCTCGTTGTAGAGCGCCTTGACCTCGGGGTAGTACGACGAGCGGTACAGCAGCGTGGCGAAGTTCACCCCGACGGTGCCGCCGGCCTCGCCGCCCGCGGCGAGCTCGATCTGATCGCGGCCCTCCATGATGAAGGCGAGCGCCGACCCCAGCCCGCCCGTGAAGTAGTCCTCGTATTGCCCCTGCTCCTGCCCGGCGTAGTCGTAGATGCTGGGTGGTGTCGCACCGCCCCACGGCGAGACGTTGAGGAACGCCATCCCCAGGGCGAGTCGCGCTCGGCCCTGCGGTGTCTGCTGGGCGGCGGTTCCGGCGGCCAGCAGCTTCTGCGCGGCCGCGGCGCTGTCGGCGAATCCGCCGGCGACTCCGGACTTGAAGTTCGTCAGCTGGACGTTCTGCCCGGGTGCGAGGAGTCGACTGATCGCCCACTCTCCCTCGAGCTGGTACTGGTTCATGTTGGCCCCACCGGCGACGATCCCGCACGTGGTCAGCGCGCCGTCGAGGCGTCCATCCGAGCTCTGGTCCTCAAGGGCGCTGATGAGGCCGCCCATGGAGGTGCCGAACGCGTAGACCCGATGGGCCGTCGTCTTCAGAACCGTCCGTTGGACGGTCGCAAGGGTCTGGAACTGATCACGGACCGCGCTGCCGAGGGCCCACCACGAGCCGTTCGGGTCATACGAGGAGCCGGCCATGGCATAGCCCTCGCTGAGCAGCTCGGCCTGGGTCCCGGGGTCAGGCGCGTCCTGCGCCAGCAATGGGCCATAGCCATGGCTGTAGAGCAGCAGCGTGCCGTTCCAGTTCGCCGGGACATCGGCGATCCAGGTCGCTCCGTCGGCGAGGGTTCCGGTGAAATGCCCCGACGCTGGTGCCGCCGACGCCGCTCCCGCGGCGAGGACGCCCGTTCCCGCGAGGGCCAGCGCGCCGCCGACGCACCACATGGCCATCGTTCTCATCGCTCGCGAACGCGCACGCACACGTGTGCGCGGCGACCGCCGCGCATGCTCAAACCGGCTCATGACACCTCTCTCTCCGTGGCCGCCTCGCCGTCGCGGCAGGCGCGCCGAGTCTCAGGTAACCGAATAGTCAGTCTATCCCGGAGGCGGCGGCGTGGCAAGACCATCGCGCGCCGAGAGATGCGCCATCGCCGCGCCCATGGCCGTCGCCGCCGCCCGCCGCGCCTCGGCCGAGACCCCGGCAAAGATCTCGTCCTGGAGCGCCGCGATCGCGGGGTGCGCGGTGGCCAGCAGCCGACGGCCGGAGGCGGTGAGCTCGGCGCGCAGGATGCGGCCGTGATCGGGATCGAGCTGCCGGTCGACGAGCTTGCGGCGCTCAAGGCCGGCCAGGATCTCGATCATCGACTGGGGGGTGACCAGCGCCCGGCGGGCGAGCTGGGCGTTGGACAGGCGCGGGGTGGCCTCCAGCACGCTCAGCGTGGTGAACTCGGCGACGGTGAGCTCCCAGGCGACGAGCCGGGCGCGCATCTCCCGCCGGATCCCGCGATCGACGCGGCCGATCATGTAAATGAGCGACGCCGCGTGCGGCGGCGCCTCAGGCTTTAGGTCATCCACTGCGGCGCACGCTACACGGGCCGGTCGCGGGCGGTCTCCGGGGGATCGGCACGCGCTGCCGCAACCCCCTCCTCGAACGTGAGGCGGCGCCCCCTGACGCGGCCGCCCTTCAACGCAGGGCCATCCGCCAGCACCGTGGCGGCTTAGGCCTCCCGCTGCCCTTCCCGGCGGCCGACGGGTGCCCTCCGTTTCTCACCCTCGAGTCCGCCGCCCGGGCCGGCCGGCCCCGGTCTCGGTGTGCTCACCTGCGGTGCGGACGGTCAGCGGGTCGCCGGCCTGGGCGGCGGCGTACACCAACCAGGACGAGAAGTCTTGACGTTGCTCCTGGTCGAGGCCGGTCACCATGCGCTCCTCGATGGCGATGGCGCGCCGGTGGGCCTCGGTGAGGGTGCGCGCTCCCGCGGCGGTGATATAGACGCGGCGGAGGCGGCGGTCATCCGGATCACGGCGTCGCTCGATCAGACCAGCCGTCTCCAGCGTGACCAGCATCTGGTGTGTGGACTGTGGGCTGTACATGCTGTCGTGCGCGAGGTCGGCGCCGGAGGCCCCAGGTTGAACCTCGACCAAGCGCAGCACGCCGAACTGAGACGCGGTGATGCCCAGCGGCTCCATCGCCGCCTCCAACGCGATCCACAGGGCGTGCTGGGCTTGGCGCAGCAGATAGCCCAGCCGTCCATCGGGTCCACGGAAGCCGATGCCGAGCGGAGTGGGCACGGCACGAGTGTATGCGTCGTCTCGAGCCCTCAGAGGGCTTGACCGAGGCGGTACTATTCGTCAGGTTCCTGATGAGTTTTGGGTGCCACAGGCGCACGGAGGAGAGGAGCTCAATGAGCGGGTTTCGGATCTCTACGCACGGTCGGTTGCACGACTGGGTAGCGGTCGAGAAGGGGTACTTCGAGGAGGAAGGCCTCGACTACGAGCTCGACGTCAAGGCACAGGAGAACAGCGCTCAGGAGGTGCCGGCCGATCAGCCCGGGGACGTCCGCACCGGCGCCTACGAGCTGTATCGTTCCGGCGGCGGTGGCAAGAAGCACATGAGCTGCGCCTGCCACTGGGCCGTCAACCAGGCGGCGACCGACTCGGCGGGCCGAATGTGGGGGCAGGCGTACTCGATGCTGCCCAGCGGCGTCTATGTCCTTCCGCAGTCGGAGGTGCGCAGGCCCGAGGACCTCGCCGGGGTGGAAATCGCCGTTGGCTATCACTCGGGCAGCCACTTCTCGACGATCCAGGCGCTCGAGCCGTTCATGGAGCCGGGTCAGATCAGCCTGCGCTTCGGCGGGATGCCCTACGACCGCGTCGATGCTCTGCTGGCCGGTGAGGTGCCGGCCGCGGCGGTGTGGACGGGGGCCGCATATCTGCTTGAGCAGCAGGGTGCCCGGAAGATCGTCGACACGACGTTCATGGCGGGGTTCATGTTCGACGCGGATACCGACGTCGAGGATGTGAGCAAGTACTTTGCGGCGCTCAAACGTGCCCAGATGGACCTCGACCTTGCCCCCGAGCCCTACAAGCACTACTACACGCGCGAGATTCCGGAGCGCTTTCACGATCTCATCGATGTGCGCGCGTTCGGCCCGGGCGAGCGCATCGTGTTCCTGCCCTACACGGCGAGCGCGTACGAACAGTCCCAACAGTGGATGCGGGACCGTCGGCTCTTCGAGCCCTCGGATTCCGCCCGCGACTTCGCCAGCGCGGTCGTCGTCTAGCCGGCCATCACCACCGAACCGGCCGCGCTCACGGCCTGCGGCGCAATGCCTCTGCCGCGAGACGGCCCTCAACGAGGGAGCTGAGAGATTTGGCTGATACTGAGGCGATCACACCGACGGTGCCGTCCTGGGCGGACTCTGATCCGTACCCCTCCCTGTTGGAGGTGGTCAGGCATCGCCGCAGCGTGCGCAAGTTCGAGCCCGGACGACAGGTGCCGCGCCAGACGCTGATGAAGATCATGGACGCCGGACGCTGGGCGCCCAGCGGCGCCAACGCTCAGCATTGGGATTTCATCTGTGTCGACGAGGACGAAACGCGGGCGCGTGTGCGCGACGTGTTCCTCCGTCAGGGTGCCCGGCTGCGCCAGAGCGTGGAGCCGTTTCCCGCGGTGAACAAGAGCTTTCTCGCCAACACGGTGGCGATCATCCTCGTGCTGGGCGACGAGCGGTTCAAGGCCTGCTTTCCTCAGGGGGTAGGCGACGCCCAAGACGAGTACACCGCCAACAACGAGAACATCTTCTTCTGCTCATTGGGGGCGGCAATTCAGAACATTCAGCTGGCGACCATCGCCTGCGGCCTGACGTCGGCATGGCTATCAGGCGGCGGCGAGGACCAGACCGCGGATGAGCTGCGGGAGATTCTGCACTTCCCGCTCTCCGCCCGCCCCTACGGGACGATCCCGATCGGGTACCCCGCGTACCACCCGGAGTCCAAGTGGCGCCGGCCGCTTGAACAGATGGTTCATTGGAACAGGTTCACCGCTGATCAGTTCCGGCCGCAGGAACTCATCGATCACTACGTGCGCGACGTACGGCCATTCGCTATGTATCGCCCCTTCGAGTGCCTTGAGGAGTGGCACGACGCCGACGAGCGTGCCGGCAGCTTCAGAGCTGCCTACACCGGCAGGGTGACCAACCCCGCCGGCGTGCTGCCCGATCCGCAGGGCGCTGCGTGACGAGCGTCATCGCATTCGACGTCAACGAGACGCTCCTTGACCTGCGCGCGCTGGATCCTCACTTCGCGGCGCTGTTCGGCTCAAGCGCGGTTCGCGCCGAGTGGTTCGTCCAGATGTTGCAACTGGCGTTCGTGGGCGGCCTCACCAGCGATTACGTTGACTTCACCACAGCTCAGAAAGCGGCACTACGGATGCTCGGTGAGCGGCACGGGATTGCCATGAATGACGCGCAGGTCGTCGAGGTGGTGGACCGGATGCGCACGCTGCCCGCGCATCCCGAGGTCGTCGGGGCACTCGAGAGCCTCGCGGGCACCTCCCTGCGACTCGTCGCCCTGACCAATTCCCCCGTCGCGGTCGCCGACGCACAGCTGACCAATGCCGGCCTGCACGGTTTCTTCGAGGCCGCACTGTCAGGTGACACCGTGCGTGCACTCAAGCCCGCGGCGGCGGCCTACCGGCACGTGGCCGAGCAGTGCGATGTGAAGCTCGCGGAGGTACGACTCGTCGCCGCGCACGCATGGGACGTTTCGGGCGCGCTGGTCGCCGGCGCGCGGGCCGCGTTCGTCGCGCGACCCGGGATGGTGCTCTCTCCGCTCGGGGCCGCGCCCGACATCGTCGGTCGCGACCTCACCGAGGTAGCGGAGCTGATCATCGAACGCGACCTCGGCTCAGCGAGCCGTTCGTAGCACAGGGAGCCACGCCGCGCAGAAACGCGGCACGGATACTGTGTCGCGATGACGGTCGAGATCGACGGTGCCAGCCTCTCGCTCGAGCAGGTGATCCGCGTGGCGCGCGGCGGCGAGACGGTGGCCGTCTCGCCGGCGGCCATCGAGCGGATGGGGGAGAGCCGGCGCTCGGTCGAGCGGGTGCTCGCCCGCGACGACGCCGTGTACGGCATGACGACCGGTCTGGGGCAGCACAAGCGCCATCGACTGGCCGCGCCCGACGTGCCGCAGTTCAACCGGCGACTGCTGGAGAACCATCTCATCGGCCACGGTCCGCCGGTGGCCGACGAGGTGGTGCGCGCCACCATGCTCCGGCTGGCCAACGGTTTTGCCAAGGGGACAGTGGGGGTCCGGCCGGTATTGGCGGAGCGCCTCGTGGAGGCGCTGAACGCAGCTCAGCACCCGCCGGTGCGGGTCCTGGGCTCGGCCGGGGAGGCGGATCTGGGACCGCTTGCCGATCTGGCTCACGGGGTATTCGGCGATCTCGAGCTGGAGGCCAAGGAAGGCCTCGCGCTGGTCAACAACAACTCCTTCTCCACCGCGCTGGCGGCGCTGGCGGTGGCCGACGCGAGAACGCTGGTGGACTCGGTCACCGTCGCGGGGGCGCTTGACCTCGAGGCGTTTGGCGCGAACCTCAGCATCCTGGACCCGGTGGTGGGGGAGTCGCGGCCCTACCCGGGGCTGCAGGCGGAGCTGGCCGGGCTGCGGCGTGCCCTTGAGGGCAGCTCGCTGTGGGAGCCCGGAATGGCGCGCAATCTCCAGGATCCGCTCAGCTACCGCTCGATCGCGCAGGTGGGTGGTGCCGCCCGTGACGCGCTGGCGTTCGTGGAGAGCCAATTGGCCATCGAGCTCAACGCCCACCACGACAACCCGATCGTGACCCCGGACGCGGACCGCATCATCTCGGCGGGCAACTACGAGGCGCTCCCGGTGGCGGCCGCGCTCGACTTCCTGCGGATCGCGCTGGCGCCCCTGGTGACGGCCAGCCTCGAGCGCGCCATGAAGCTGTTGCAGACCCCGCTCTCCGGGCTGCCGGGCGGCCTCTCGGAGCAGGAGGGCCTGCTCTACGGTGGGCTCGGGGCGATCTCCTGGTCCGCCCACGCTCTCACCGCCGAGGCCCGGCTGCTGGCCCAGCCCGTCTCGTTTGAGCTGGCCACCACCACTCCCGAGGAGGGGATCGGCGATCGGATCACGATGGCGCCGCTGGCCGCCCGCCGTCTCGCCGAGCAGACCCAGCTCGGTCAGCGCATCGTCGCCATCGAGCTGCTGTGCGCGGCGCAGGCCGTCGACCTACGCGCCCCCAACCCCCTCGGCGCGCTGACGGGACAGGCCTACGCCCACGTACGCCGGCTGATCCCATTCGCCGGCGCGGAGACCCCGTACCCGCATGACCTGGAGCCCCTGGTGGCCCTCGTGCGCTCCGGGTCGGTGGCTCTCGGGGCCTAGGGGATTCGTGGCGCCACGGCGCGCCTACAGGTCGAGGATCTCGTCGCACACCTCGACGACATCGGGATCGTGGGAGGCGATCGCCACCGCGGCCCCGGCGCGAGCCCGCTCCACCAGCAGCGAGACGACCAGGCCACGGTTGTCGGCGTCGAGCTCCGCGGTCGGCTCGTCGGCGAGGAAGACGTCGGCGTCGCTGACCAGGGCCCGAGCGACGGCCACCCGCTGCTGCTGGCCGCCCGAGAGATCTTCGATGAGGTGGTCAGCGACGGGGGCGAGCCCGACGCGCTCGAGCACGGCCTCAACCCGCGAGTGGACCTCAGCGCCCGGCACTCGGGCGGCCTGCAGCACGATCGCGACGTTCTCGCGCGTCGTCAGCGCGGCCACCAGGCCGTAGCCCTGGAGGATGAAAGCGAACCGGCGGCGCAGGGCAAGCGCCCCGCCGGGGGTCACCGGCGCGCCGTCGAGGGTGACCGTCCCGCCCGACGGCGCGACGAGGCCGCCGAGGATGCTGAGCAGCGACGACTTCCCGGACCCCGACGGGCCGCGCACGGCGAGGACGCGGCCACAGGACACCTGCACCGAGATCCCGTCGAGGATGGTCCGGTCGCCGACGGCGTAGCGGAGATCGCTGCCGATGAGGGCGACGGTCACCGCGATTCCTCGGCGCGGGGCCTGAGGGTGACGTCCCGACCGTCGCGCCGGACCTCGAGCAACGTGCCCGGCGGAAACTCCTCACACAACTCCGGCGGCAGCTGCAGCGATCCGTCCCGGCCGACCACCGCGTAGTCGCGGCCGTGCACGCCCTCGCTCCCGACCCGCCCGTCGCGAATGGTGACCGTTCGCGCCGAGCGGGCGGCGACCGAGAGGTCGTGGGTGACCAGCACGACGGTGCGCCCGAAGTCGGCGTGCACCTGCGCCAGGAGCTCCATGACGCGCTCCCGGCCCGCGGCGTCCAGCTGACTGGTCGGCTCGTCGGCGAGCACCAGTTGCGCCCCCGACGACAGTGCGGCTGCGATGGCGACGCACTGCTGTTCGCCACCCGAGAGCTGCCCGGCGACCCGGTCGGCGAGGGCGGTCAGCCCGAGCCGCTCGAGCAGCTCACCCGATGACGCGCTTGACGGGCCGGCGGCGAAGGCCACGTTCTGGCGAGCGGTGGCGTAGGCCAGGAGGTTGCGGGCCGGGTTCTGGAGGACGAGCGCCACCACCGACCCACGCAGCCGGGCAAGCGCGCGCGGTGCCATCCGGCCGATGTCGTGGGCGCCGATCAGGACCCGTCCGGCCGACGGGCGAAGCACACCCGCGAGCAGGCCGAGCACCGTGGACTTCCCGGACCCGGAGGGGCCGAGCAGCGCCACGAACTCGCCCGGATCGATGTCGAGATCGATGCCGCGTAGGGCGACGACGTCGTCGAGGCCCTCGCCGGATGCGGGGTAGATGTGCACCACCCCGTCGCACCGCACCCCCACGCCCGCGGACCCGGTCACTGCTGGGCTCCTCTCAGCTGGCTCGGGGCGGCGGCGCGCCCGACCAGCCTCGCGATGGCGACGCTGACGACGGCGAAGACGAGGACCAGCCCGATGGCGAGCGCGGCCAGCAACGCCCAGGGCAGCCCCACCACGAGCGGGGGTCCGGTGGACGTGTCGACGAAGACCGGTGTGCTGGGCAGCGCGAGCCGCGCGCCGGCCACCCCCGCGGCCAGCCCGACGAGAAGCCCGATGCCGAAGATGCTCCCCTGTTCGACCGCCGTCGCTCGGCGCAGGGTGCGGGGTGAGATCCCCACCGCCTCCAGCGCGGCCAGCTCGTAGGCCCGGCGGCGGATGGAGACCACTCGGCCCAGCGCCGTCGCGCCGACGGCGAGGACCACCGCGGCCAGCGCGGCGAGCAGGAACAAGGCGTCGGCGAATGCAGGCCCGCTGTCGTCCAGGGCCGGACGGTAGGTCGACGAGTGGATCGCGCGGGTCACGTACACATGCTGGCGGGCCAGGCGCGCGGCCATGTCCGACGGCGCCGACGGCGACAGCCACACCTGGTATTGCGTCGTGTCGGCGGCCGGGCCGTCCATTGCGGCCAGCGCGGTGCCGAAGTCGACCATGATCCCGTTGCGGTCGACCTGTGGCAGCGTGACCGAGCGGAACACGCCATCGGCGGACACCACCTGGCCGTCCAGCCCCAGGGCGACGACGCTGTGGATGTCGTTGCCCCGGTACAGCGCCGCCGTCGCCGACGCGATGACCGCGGGGAGAGTCGTCGGGATCGCTGCCGACACGACCGTCGGCCACGTCGCCGTCGCCGGGTTCTGGCGGACGTCGAGGGACACGCCGGTGCTCGCGGTGGCGATCGCCGCCGGTCCCTTGCCGTCCCCGTGCCACCGAGAGCCTTCACCGAACGACGGGAGCGGCTGCCAGCCACCGTGTGAGCGAACCGACGCGCCGATCACGGCGTCGATCTCGCCCGCGTGCCGAGGAGACCCGAAGGGGTCCAGGGGCGTGTCGGCGGTCAGATCGAGCGCGGAGACCGAGCAACCGCTCACGCACGTCGGGGGCAGCGAGATGTCATAGGACGCGGTCCCGGGCGCGACGGGCGCGACGGTGCGCACCGCCTGGCGGTGGTCCGGCTCGGCCAGGGTCACCGCCAGGTGGACCGGCCGGCTGGGATGCCGGATCACCTCGACGCGCAGCCGAAGCTCGGTCCCCGTCACCGCGACCGGGGCCGGGCGCCCGTCGCCGAGACGTTGCAGGAGCGAGGGTAGGGACGGTGATGCGTTGCCCGGCACCCAGGCCCCAACCGAAGCGAAGCGCGCGGTGTCGACCGCGATCAGCGGCGGCTGCTGGTCAACGTCCGTATACGCCGCCGCCATCGCGTGCCCGCCCGGGTCCGCTCGATCGACCGCGGTGCGCAGATCCTCGACCCCGGCGCCGGGCCGCACGATCAGGACGGTGTCGGCGCCGGCCATGTTCACGGCGCGCAGCGAGCGGTTGTGGCCCCCCTCAGCCCAGATGCTCACCGCGACCACCGCGATCGACACGGCCACCGCGACGAGTAGGATCGCCCGGGTCTCAGCCGGGCGGCGCAGCAGTTGACGGACGGCGAGGAACGTCGCCAGTCGCGGCGAGTCCCGTGTCCACCGCACCAGCCGGCGGGTGAGAAACGGCAGCAACCGCATGATCACCACGGCCGCGGCGATGGCCACCAGAGTGGGGGCCAGCACCGACAGCGGATTCGGCTTGCCCGAGTCAAGGACGCCGCCGGCCTCCAGCTCGATCAGGCCGGCCACCGCGAGAGTGACTGCCGTGGCGTCGGCGACGAGGAGCCCGAGCGGCGACGCGGGCGGGGCGGCGCCGAGGCGCATCAGCGCTCCGACCGGCGTCATGACGATCCGTCGGGCGGCCACCACGGCAGCCAGGACGCCGCCCAGCACGGCGAGCGCCGCGATCCCGTACGCCGCCGGTGGGAACGTCACGTCCACCGCATGGCCGAGCAATCGCGGCGCGAGCAGCCGCACCGCGATCCATGCCAACAGCGCGGCCACCGGGGCCGCGATCACCACCAGCGCGACCGGCTGAGCGACGCTCTGCACCAGGACGCTCCCGGTCGGGCGCCCGCGCAGCTTGGCCAGCGCCACCTCGGGGCCCTGGGCCGTCGCCGTGTTCGCCACCACGGCGTAGAGGACGAACATCGCGAGCAGCGCCAGCTGGGCCGTCGCCACCGTCACCAGGGTGCGAGCCAGCGACGTCTCGGTGGCTGTCTGGTCAAGGACGGTGGGCAGGCTGGTGGTCACCGAGGGGACGGAGGCGCCGGTGGTCCCCGCCTGGTAGGTGAGGTGCGCAACCGCGGCATTCGCGCGCGCGACCGTGGCGCGCAGCTCGCCGATGTCGTCATAGCCCACCGCGCCGGATCGCAGCGCGACGTTGGCTGACAGCGTCTGCGGCACTCGCTGCAGCCGGGAGGAGAGCGCGGTCGGGGTCACAAACGCGGCGTCGGCCGGCGGCGGCGCGTTGTCTGACCCCCGCTGGCCGAACTGGAAGAGGTCCCACCGCTCCCAGAACGCCCCGCTGGGCGCCACCGGCCGGTACAGCCCCACCACGCGCAGGCGGATCGCGACCCCGGTGGTCGTCCGGCTGGCCAGTGTGCTGCCGACCGTCAGATGTTCGGCGGCGGCGGTCGCGGCGCTGATCAGCGTCTGGTCGGTGGAGGGGCCCGACAGACACCGGCCGGTGACGATGCGCAGGTGGGCGCACAGATCGTCGATGGAGGCGATCTGGCTGGAGAACCGCTGGGCCCCACCGAAAACGACATCGGCCTCGTCCTCCGACAGGGGCGGCGCGAACAGTCGATCCTGCGCGACCTCTCCGGCGACCGCCCGCACGTCGGCACCCGGGTCCCCGCCCCGATAGGGCTCGCTGTCGCGGGAGACGAGGATGTCGCGCTGGAACACGGTGGCGTCCTGCAGATGCCGGGCCAGCACCGTCTCGTCGACCGCGTGCAGATAGATCGGCCCCACCGTGGCGGCGAGGATGGCGAGGACCGCGACCGCGAACACGGTGGCCGACGCGGCCGCGCGCCAGCGGATCGCGCGCCCGGCGAGTCGCAAGATGAGCACACGCGACTCTCGCGGCGCGCGTCGTTCGTCAGTGATCAGCACCTCCTCAGGATGAACCGTAACCCGGTCCGCTTACCAACCGCTGACAGCCGGCCGGGCACCCGCCCGCGGCGCGGGGATAGGCTGCCCGCATGCTCTCTGATCCTTTCCGGTCCGCCGTTGAACGAGGGGCGCTCGCGCCAAATTACCTCTCCCCGGAAAGATCAGCTGGTCGTCGGTCGTTGCTCAGGCGACGACGCTGACGCGTGTGAACGGGCACGCCCCGTACGGGGCTCAACAAGGAGGACCGGGAAGATGGCTGCTGAGGGAACTGCCGCGCTGGGCTCGCCGGTGATCGCCGGCGCGATGGTCAATCCGCGAGGGTTCGGCAAGAAGGCAACGGTGGGGGCGATCGGAGGGGTCGTGGGAGCCGTTGCGGCGACTGCGGTCGCCAGCCGGTCCTCGGTCTCTGACGTTCCCGCCTTCGGGCGCGTCGGCTACCTGGCGGCAAGCGAGACTGAGGTGGCGCTGATCAAGACCAAGTCCGGGGCTATCAAGATGAAGGTCACCGACGAGGTGCTGGTGCGCGCGCCGCGCAGCGAGCTGCAGAGCGTCGAGCTCAAGGACGGCAAGCTGCTGTCCTCGGTCCGGCTGCAGTTCGTTACCGGGACGGTGTGGGAGTTCGACGTCCCCAAGATCGGCAAGAAGAGTGCCAAGGAGCTGGTGTACGAGCTCGGCGGCAACGTCGTCTGATCGACGGCGTCAGCGGACGGCGATCTCCGCGGAGAGCTCGTAGGGCGGGACGAGCCCGAGGCGATCGCCGCTCCAGAACCGGCCCGGGTCATACCAGCTGGCCGGGCGGCTGGGGGGGAGCAGGCCCATGTCCTGGTAGGTGGTGGCCACCAGCTGGGCGCAGAACACCGTCTCCAGTGACGAGGGGCGGCGAGTCCGGCTGGTCAGCCACCCCGTGAAGAGGTTCAGCGTGGTCGGAAAGGGGCGCCCGTCGAACCGTTCGATGGTCTCCATCAGCCGGTCCTCGTGGTCACGGGTGATCGGGCCGCTGAGCTGGCGAAACCAGGCGCGCTGGCGGTAACGGTCATGCCAGGTGGTGACGGCATCGGCGAGGCGATGAAGCTGCACCCCACGGTGCCGGTCTCCGGTCCACACGTCGGGAAGCGAGCGGCCCAGCTCGGCGTGCCAGAGCAACGGCGGCAGGTCATCGAGCGCGACCACCATGCCGACGTGGTTGACGGGGCTGTTGGTCGCGGCCCGGATCGTCCAGTCGGCGACCGCCCGGCCGCGGAACAGCCAGATGTCGCCAGTGGCCGCCGTCCCCACTGCCTCGTTGAGAGCTACCGCCGAATCGGTCACATCACTACCGTACGCGGCGATGCGCATGCGATGGAAGCTCGTTGGGTTGGCCGGTCTTGCCGGGGTGGCGGCCACGGGGGTGGTGGTGGCCCGCAACCGGCGGTCCCAGCGCGAGTACTCGCCCGACGAGCTTCGCGAGCGCCTGCACAGCCGGCTCGCCGAGGCGTCGGACGGTGGCGGCGATCGCTCCTCGCTGTTCACCTCGTCCTCGGTTCCCGACGCGTATGAGCGCCACCTTGTCCCGGTGGTGTTCGCCCCCTGGGCCGAGGCGCTGCTTGACAGGGTGGGGGTCACGCCCGGCAGCGAGGTGCTCGACATCGCCAGCGGCACCGGTGTGGTGGCGCGCGCGGCGGCGCATCGGGCCGGCGGCGACGGACGCGTCGTGGCCAGCGATGTCAGCGGACCGATGCTGGCGCGCGCAGCCGCGATCGAGGCCGCCGAGGGCGCGGCGCCAATTGAGCGCCGCGAGGCGTCGGCGGACGCGTTGCCGTTCGACGACGGCTCCTTTGACGTGGTGCTCTGCCAGCAGGGTCTGCAGTTCTTCCCCGAGCCTGCCGCCGCGGTGAGCGAGATGCGGCGGGTGCTGCGGCCGGGCGGAGTGGCCGGCGTCGCGGTGTGGGCCGGCGGCCATCCGCTGGAGCCCTTCGGCGTCTACGGCGACGAGCTGGCAGCCGCCGGGGCCGAGCCCCCGTTCCCCCGCGCCTTCGAGAGCGAGACCTTCACGATGAGCGCCGACACGCTGCGGTCGCTGTTCACCGAGGCCGGCTTTGCCGCCGTCGAGGTCGAGGTGGTGCAGCTGGAGGTCAGCTTCCCTGACACCGGCTCCGCGGCGGCGGGGGCGCTGGGAACGCCGTTCGGGCCGATGATCGATGCGCTGGCCGCCGATCAGCGGGACCACTTTGAGGCGGCGCTGAGGCGGCGCTTCGCCCCGGAGCAGCCGGGCGGCGCGGTCCGGCGGCAGACCGCCGCAGTGGTGGTCCGCGCCACCGCGCCCTGAGCTCAGCGCGCCTGGCGCATCGTCGACCGCGCGTCGCTGGTGTGGATCATCGTCCAGGCGCAGATCGCGCCCAGCCCGGCGAGGATCGCGCTGGCCAGGTAGGCGGCGTGGAACTTGGTGAGCTCGCTGCCCGCCGCGCCGGCGACGATGGTGGTCACGATCGCGATGTTCAGTGCGATCGAGGATTGCCGCTGGGTGTTGTAGATCGCGGAGGCGTGGGCGGTGTCCTCGGAGGAGATCGTGGTGAACATCGCGGTCTGGATCGAGAGGAACACGCCGCTGTTGGCGGCGCCGCCGTAGAACATGAGCGCGCGGACCAGCCATAGGTTCGTCGAGGCGTTGACGCGGAGAAACAGCGCCAGGAAGATGCACAGGCCGATGGAGCCGACGCCGGCCATCACCCGCGGCCCCAGTCGGGGATAGAGGCGGCCCAGCGTCTGGGAGCCGATCGCGACCCCGATCGCCTCGACAAACGTGGTGGTCCCGGAGCCGATGGGTGACTGGTGCAGCACTTCCTGCAGGAAGATCGGGGTGAGGTAGAGGCTGGCCAGAAATGGCCCGCTGCTCAGCGCGAAGACGAGGTTGGTGGCCCGCAGCAGCCGGTCGTGCAGGAGCCCGACCCTCAGGATGGGGTCGCGCTGGCCCAGCGAGATCCGGACGAACACCGCCAGCAGCGCGAGGCCGCCGATCCCACTGACGACGATCGCCAGCGAGGACCAGCCGAGCACCGAGCCCTCGCTGATGGCGTACAACAGGGCGCTCAGGCCGACGCCCGAGAGGACCAGTCCCCGGAAGTCCAGCCGTCCCCTGGGCGAGGCACGGTGCTCGGGGAGCGACAGATAGGCGAAGGTCAAGGTGACGATGCCGACGGGAACGTTGACGAAGAACACCCACCGCCATGACAACCACTGGGTGAGCACGCCGCCGATGATCGGGGCGGTGCCCGGTGCCACCAGAATCGGCACGATCAGCGTGCGCGCCACGCGAGCGCGCCGTTCGGGGCCGTAGGCGCGGTAGAGCATCGCCATGCCGGTCGGGGTCAACATGCCCCCGCCGATGCCCTGCAGGGCACGCGCCCCGACCAGCTGTCCCAGGCTCTGAGCCGCGCCACACAGGGCCGATGCCACCGTGAACAGAGCGAGCGCGATGAGGAACGTCCGCTTGGTCCCGATCCGGTCACCGATCCACCCCGAGGCGGGCATCACCACCGCGAGCGTCAGCAGATACGCGATCACCGTCCACTGCACGTCCGACAGCGGCGCCGCGAACGTCCGCGCCAGGGTCGGCAGCGCCACGTTGACGATCTGCATGTCCATGGCGGTGACGAACACCGCGCTGACGTAGGCGATGGCCACCGCCCGTCCGGGCCCCACCGCCAAGCGCCCCAGCCCGGCCGGCGGCGCCGCGGTCTCAGACGGTTCGGCGCAGGCCACGGGCTCCAGGGTCACGCCTCGACCCTAGTAGGCCTGCACGCCGATGTACCCGGAACGGACCCGAATCGCTAGGACATCGTTTGCGCGAGTCGAAGTCTGCGCCGTGCGCTTCTCGGCATCAGCGGTGTGGCGGACGACAGCGATCGTCTGCGCCGCCGCCCTGGCGGTCTACATCGTCTACCTGCTCCGCGAGCCGATCGCCTGGCTGGCCATCGCCGCCTTCATCGCTCTGGCCTTGTCGCCGCCGGTGAAGTTCCTCACCCGATGGATGCGACGGGGCTTCGCCATCGCCATCGTCTACATCGCCCTGCTTCTCGTGCCGATCGGCTTCGGAGTGCTGGTGATCCCGCCGGTGGTGACCCAGGCGCAGCAGCTGGTGGATCACGCCCCCGGCTACGCCCAGGACGTCACCAAGTTCATCGAGCGCAACCGCACGCTCCGTTCCCTGCAGCGGAAGTACAACATCGGCGGGCAGCTGCAGAGGAAGGCCGGCGAGCTGCCCGGGAAGGTGGGGAGCGCCGCCTCGGTGCTCGCCGACGTCGGCCTTGGCCTGATCGACTCGGTCTTCGCCCTGGTGACGATCCTGATCCTGGCCGCCTTCATGCTCGGCGGCGGTCCGCGGTGGCGCGACGCCCTTCTGCGACTGCTCCCCGCAGAGCAGGCGTCGGCGTGGCGCAGTGTCACCGACGAGATCGCGGCGGCGGTCGCCAACTACGTGGGAGGTGCGCTGCTTCAGGCGCTGATCGCCGGGGTCACGAGCTACGTGGTGATGCTCATCCTCGGTATCCCGTTCCGGGTGCCGCTCGCCGTACTCGTGGCGCTGCTGGACCTCATTCCACTCGTCGGGGCGACCGTGGCCGCCGTGGCGGTCGCCATCGTGACGGTATTCACCGATTTCCCCACGGCCACGATCATCTGGGTCATCTGGGCCATCGTCTATCAGCAGTTCGAGAACAACGTGATCCAGCCGCGCATCCAATCGCGCGCGGTCGACGTCCTGCCCTTCGTGGTGCTGGTGGCCGTCCTCTTCGGGAGCACCCTGTTCGGCGTGGTCGGTGCGCTGTTGGCGGTGCCCGCCGCCGCCTCGATTCAGATCGTGGTTCGCGAGGTCCTGCGCTACCGCCGGGCGACGGCGCCCGTCGACGGCGCGGCCTAGGGATTGCAGGCCGCGGCCATCGCCCGGCGTGTCCCGGCGATCAGGCTCGCCAGCACGCTCAGAACCGCACCTCGACCTCGAGGCCGCCGCCGTCGACCGGGCGGGCCACGACCGCCGCACCGTGAACGTCGGCGATCGCGTGGACGATCGACAGCCCCAGGCCGAGCCCCGGCGCCGTTGCGGTCCGTTCGCCAGAGCCGGAGCCGCGGCGGAATGGTTCGAAGATCTCGGACAGCATCAACTCGGGCACCTCGGATCCGCTGTTGGAGACGCGCAGCCAGCTGCCGGCGCCCTCGTTGCCGGTCTCGACGGTGATCCAGGCGCCCTCGGCGACGTTGTGGATGATCGCGTTGTCGATCAGGTTGGCGACCAAGCGCTCCAGCAGGGCGGGATCGCCTTGCAGCGGCGCCGGATGCAGGTCCGCCGCGACGGTGACGTCCTCGAGCCGTTGCGCGCGCAGGGTGATGGCGTCCTGGGCCAGGTCGGCGAGATCCACCGGCGCGTCGACGTCGCTGCCCCCTTGGCTGCGGGCGAGCGCGAGCAGGGCCTCGATCATCCGCTGCTGCGTCTCATTGGAGACGAGCACACGTTCACAGGCGTGACGGAGCTGCTTGGCGTCGGCGTCCGGGTCGGCGAGGGCGGTCTCGAGCAGGACCCGCTCCAGCGTGACCGGCGTGCGCAGCTCGTGGGAGGCGTTGGCCACGAAGCGCTTCTGCGCGTCGAAGGCGCGCTCGAGCCGGGCCAGGACCCCGTCGAAGGTCTGGGCCAGTTCACCGAGCTCGTCGGCCCGGACGTCTTGGGCGAGCCGCTCGTGGAGGTTCTCCTCGGTGATCCGCCGCGCTCTGAAGCTCATCGTGCGCAGCGGCCGCAGGGCCCGGCCGGCCAACAGCCATCCGAGCAGGATCGAGATCACCGCCATGATGGCGAGGGCGACCCCTGACCAGGTCAGCAGCGCCCCGAGCGAGCGGTTGCGCTGCGTCGCCAGGGCGCCGTTGGCCCGGGCGACGATCACGTTCACCTGCTGCTGGACCGTCGAGGCGATCTCCGCGAACTTCGCCGTCTTGCGCGAGGAGCCCTTGCCCTGGCCGCCACCGCCGGAGGGCAGTCGTGACCTGGTCCAGGTGACGATCTCCGTCCCGTTCGGGAGCGTCTCGATCTGTTCATTGACCTGCGAGGGCGACCCGCTCGCCGTCGCGGCGGCGCTGGCGGCGCCTGACACCACGGCCGTCGGCGCTGAGCCGAACAGCCGGATCTGTGTCCCGTGGACGCGGAGATCGCGGCTCTGACTGCTCGTCTCGTGGGCGACAAACCCGTACGCGATGGCGAGGACGGCGGCGGCGCCGACGAGAAAGCAACTGCCGTAGAGCACCGTCAGGCGCATCTGCAGGCTCAGCCGGCGGGTGGCGCCGCGCCCGGCGTCAGATCCGGTAGCCGCCACCAGGGACCGTCTCGATCAGGGGCGGGTCACCGAGCTTGCGCCGCAGCCGGCTGATGGTCACCTTGACCACGTTGCTGAAGGGATCGGCCGCCTCGTCCCAGGCGCGGGCGAGGATCTCCTCGGTCTGGAGCACCGCGCCACCCGCGCTCATCAGGAGCTCGAGCACCGTGAACTCCTTGGCGCTCAGGTCGAGGCGCTCTCCGTCGCGGGTCACGAGCCGTCGGCCCGGGTCAAGCTGCACATCGCCGGCCTCCAGCACGGGAGCCAGCGCCGGCTGAGAGCGGCGGGCCAGCGCACGCACGCGCGCCACGAGCTCGGCGAAGGCGAATGGCTTGGTCAGATAGTCGTCGGCGCCGATGCTGAGCCCCTCGACTCGGTCCTGGACCTCGCCGGAGGCCGTGAGCATCAGGATCCGGGGTCGGGCGCCGGCCTCGATCATCCGCGCGGTGACCTCGTCACCGTGCAGCTTGGGCAGATCACGATCCAGCACCAGCACGTCGTACTCATAGATCTGGGCGTTGTAGAGCGCCTGGGCGCCGTCGTTGGCGATATCGACCGCCATGCCTTCGCGCCGGAGCCCGTTCGCGATCGTCTCGGCGAGCTCGGCATGGTCTTCGACTACAAGAACGCGCATGGGCGCGCCGCGATGGCAAGCATGGAGGCAAGGATGCCCGAGAGAGGTTACGTGGCGGTTACTCGCATCGTTCCCGTGATGTAACCGGCCGCACCGTACAACTCCGGCCATGCCACGACTCCGCACTCTCCGGCGGCCGGCGACGGCCGTCATGATCACCCTCGGCGCCTCGCTGGCCATCGCCGCCTGCGGTGGCTCGAGCTCGGCGAACTCCACCGCCGCCGCGACCGCCAACACCGGCCTGAAGTTCGCCTCATGCGTGCGGGCCCACGGCGTCCCCGACTATCCCGACCCACGCGCCGGCAAGGTCACCGTGGACACCCACACGCTGTCGGAGTCGACGCAGGTGGTCAACGCGGCGTTGAGCAAGTGCCAGAACCTGGCTCCGGGGCCCAACCTCGGGCCGCGGCTCTCGACGGCGCAGCTCGCGAAGGTCCAGGCTGGGGCTCTGGCCCTCGCGAAGTGCATGCGCGGCCACGGCCTGGTGTACCCGGACCCGGTGGTCGCGCCAGGCCCCGGCGGCCGCGGCTTCGAGATCGGCTGGCCCCGGAGTGAGCAGAAGGAACAGCCCATCCACTACCAGACCCAAGCGTTCAGGACCGCCAACGCCGAGTGCGGGAAGGCGTTCGTCAAGACCTTCCCCGCCTCGTTGCGCAAGAAGGGCTGACCCGGGTGACGACGACGGACGGAGCGCCACCGCCAGGGCGCTCCCGCAAGCGCGTCGCCGCGGGAGCCACCCTGCTGCTCGTGGTGGCGGCGATCGTCGCGGCAGTGCTGGCCACCCGCGGAGGCGGACACGCGACCGTCGCGTCGCGGCCGGCCACGGCCGCCACGGCCACCGTCCAGCGGCGCAACCTCGTCACGTCGGAGACGCAATCGGGGACGATCACCTACGCCAACACCTCGACCGTCGCCAATCGGCTGGCCGGCACGCTCACCTGGGTCCCGCCGGTCGGCCGCGTGATCGCGCCGGGACAGAAGCTCTTCAACGTCGACAACTTCCCGGTGATCCTGATGGACGGGACCACCCCGGCCTACCGGACGCTCGACGCATCTGACTCGCCCGGCCCCGACATCCAGCAGCTCAACGACAAC
This sequence comes from Solirubrobacteraceae bacterium, assembly GCA_035503355.1. Classification (GTDB taxonomy): domain Bacteria; phylum Actinomycetota; class Thermoleophilia; order Solirubrobacterales; family Solirubrobacteraceae; genus Palsa-465. The sequence goes on along the minus strand of DATJTQ010000035.1, from coordinate 32,016 downwards.
CTGATCCACCTCGGGTTCGACTCCGGTGGCATCGTCGACAACGACGAGTGGCAGCCGGCGACGACGGACGGAGTCGAGCTCTTCCAGGAGGCAAACGGCGAGCCCGAGACCGGCAGCCTGACCCTCGGCACCGTCGTCTTTGAGCGTGGCACCCAGCGCGTCTCGGGCCTGCAGGGCGCCGCCACCTCGGTCAGCGACGACGACGTCTCAGACCAACCGGAGTTCGTCGCCTTAAGCCTCGCGCGACCGTCCACCACCACGACGGCCAGGGCGCCGACGACCACCACGACAACGGCGACGACGACGGTGACCACCACGGCACCGGCGACTCCGACCACGACGCGCACGCCGAGCTCCCACGGCACCAGCGCCGCCACCCGCCAGGCGAACGCGACGATCTCGGGCCTGAAGTCGAAGATCGGGCAATTGCAGAGCCAGCAGGCGCGGCTCGGCCGGGAGCTGTCCTCAGCGCGCGCCAAGGCCCGGGCCAAGAGCGCCCCGGCGCCCGCCGGACCGGCCTCCGGCGGCGACAGTCCCGTGATGACGACCACCTCCACCAACCTGGTGGTCACCGTCGATGTGCCGGCCGGCCAGCAGGGCGTGACGCACGTCGGGGCACGGGTCCCCGTCCTCATGCCGTCAGGTTCCACCGTGCACGGACACGTGACCAAGATCGGTCAGGCGACCTCGAGCGGCGGGCATTCGACGGTGCCGATCACCATCCACCTCGACAGGCACGAGAACGGGCGCAACCTCGACCAGGCGACGGTCAGCGTCAAGTTCGTGCAGAAGACCGCCCGCCACGTGCTGTCGGTGCCCATCACGGCCCTGCTGGCCCAGCCCGGCGGCGGCTACGCGGTGCAGACCGCGACGGCCCCGTACACCCTGATCGGCGTCCACCTGGGCACCTTTGCCACCGGCTACGTCCAGGTCTCGGGCGCGGGCCTGCACCCCGGGCTGCGGGTCACGGACTCGCAGGGATGAGCCGCGTGGCCGCCGGCGCGCCGCCCAGCGCCAGGCTCGACGGCATCGTCAAGGAGTACCCCGGCGGGGTCACGGCCCTGCGTGATGTCTCGGTGCAGTTCGCCGGCGGCGAGCAGGTGGCTGTCGTCGGGCCGTCCGGGTCGGGCAAGACGACGCTGCTGACGATTCTCGGCACGCTCGAGCGCGCCTCGGCCGGGACGGTCGAGGTCGCCGGGCTCGACGTCGAACGCGCCAGCGATCGGGCGCTGGCCGGGCTGCGCGCGCACCGCATCGGGTTCGTCTTTCAGTCGTTTCACCTGCAGGACTCGCTCAATGCCCTCGATAACGTTGCCACGGGGATGCTGTATGGGGGCGCGCGACTTCGGGTGCGCCGGGAGCTCGCGCGCCAGGCGCTCGAGCGCGTGGGTCTCGGCCATCGGCTCGATCACCGTCCCGGCGCGCTCTCGGGCGGCGAGCGCCAGCGGGTGGCGATCGCACGGGCGCTGGCCAAGCGCCCGGCACTGCTGCTGGCCGACGAGCCGACCGGGAACCTCGACTCGCGCTCCGGTGCGGAGGTGATCGACCTTCTGCACGGGCTGGCCGCCGAGGGCTCGACGCTGGTGCTCATCACCCACGATGAGAAGGTTGCCGCCACCTTCCCGCGGCGGCTGCGCATGCATGACGGCGAGATCGTCGAGGACGTCTCGTGAGCGCCGCCGCACCCGCGCTCCCCTCGGGCCGCCCGCCGGCCGACAGCAGGCAACGCTCGCGGTTACCCGGGCGCGAGCTGGTGGGTGTCGCCTTTCAGGGGCTGCGTTCGCGCAAGCTGCGCGCCGCGCTGTCGGCGCTCGGGATCGCGATCGGGATCGGCGCCATGGTCGCGGTCGTCGGTGTCTCGGCCAGCGCTCAGGCCAACCTCATCGCCGAGATCGACGCGCTCGGCACCAACCTGCTCACGGTCACCCCCGGCACCAGCCTCTCGGGCAAGAGCGCACCGTTGCCGTCCACCGCGCTGCCGATGATCTCCGCGGTCCCGCGTGTCAACGGGGCGGCGGCGGTCTATGACACCCAGATGAGCGTTTACCGCTCACCGTTTGTGCCCAGCGGAGAGACCGGAGGGCTGGACGTCATGGCCGACACCGGTGACCTCCCCAAGGTGATGGGCGCCGGCATGAGCTCCGGTCGCTTTCTGTCGCCGCACCGTCAGGATCTCCCGGAGGCGGTGCTCGGCGATGCCGCGGCGCAGAACCTGCAGATCTACCATCTCAACGGGCGCGTGCTGGTGTCGATCGGCGACGACTGGTTCACCGTGATCGGGATCATGGGTCACGCCGAGCTTGACTCGACGCTCGACAGCGATGTGTTCATCTCACTGCCGATGGCCGCCAAGGACTTCCAGACCAAGGCGCACGCCACCACGATCTACGTCCGGTCGGCCCAGGACTCGGTCAACAGCGTGTCGGATCTGCTGGGGCCGACCGCGAACCCTCAGGATGCGAACGCCGTGGCCATCGGCCGACCGTCTGACGTGCTGGAGGCTCGGGCCGCGGCCAAGGGCCAGTTCACCACGTTGCTGCTGGGGCTCGGTGCCGTCGCATTGCTGGTGGGTGCGATCGGGATCGCCAACATCATGGTGATCTCGGTCCTGGAACGGCGGGGCGAGATCGGCCTGCGGCGCGCGCTGGGCGCCACCCGTGGTCACATCAGCGCCCAGTTCCTCTGCGAGTCGGCGCTGCTGGCGGCGATCGGCGGCGTGTTCGGGCTCCTCTTCGGCGCCGGCGCCACCGAGGTCTACGCCCAGGCCAAGCACGAACCGTTCGTTGTGCCGTTGTATGCGCTGATCGCGGCGCCGAGCGCGGGGTTTGTCATCGGCGCCCTGGCCGGCCTGTATCCGGCGACGAAGGCAGCGCGACTCAGCCCCACCGAAGCTCTGCGCGCATAACCGTTTATGAAATACCTGCGGAGGGGCAGTAAGCTCCTGCCCGCACTTTTCCGACCGCCATGCAGCACACCCCCTGGAGGGACTCAGCTTGGCCGCAGGAGCCGAGCCACAGCTCAGCGATGAGAAGGGCCGTGGCTTCAACACAGCAGTGAGCCGGGACGCCGAACCGAGGGCCTGAGGGCCCGGCGTCAACCACAGACTCGCCTAATACACACGTCCGAGGGTGGGGCGGCCGGCGCAGGGACGTGCGCCGGCGACATCGGACGCCAATACCTACGCAACAAGGAGAGACCGACGTGGGAGCAAGCCCCAGTCAGATAATGAGTGACACCGACGTCGAGCCATGGCGCGCCACGATCAAGGCCTACGCGCGCCCGCGTCCGGCGCGGACCGCGCTTGACCTCGCCACCTCCGTGGTGCCGTACCTGGGCCTGCTGGTCGCGGCCGCGTTCCTCATGCACATCTCGGTATTCGCGGCACTCGCGCTGGCCCCGCTGACCGCGGGATTTCTCTTGCGGACGTTCATCGTCTTTCACGATTGCGCGCACGGCTCCATGTTTGGCTCACGTCGCACCAACCGCACTGTCGGCACCCTGCTCGGCCTGCTGCTGTACACGCCGTTTGCTACTTGGACGCACACCCACGCGGTCCATCATGCGACCTCGGGCAACCTTGACCAGCGCGGCACGGGCGATCTCCCCATGCTCACCGTCGAGGAATACCGGGCCCGTTCGCCGCGTGGCCGGCTCGCCTACCGCCTGTTCCGTAACCCGATCGTCATGTTCGGCCTGGGGCCGATCCTCTCGTTCGTCATCCTGCCGCGACTGACGCACCGGGGCATGCGTCCGCGGCTGCGGCGCGCCGTGATCCGCACCAACGTGGCGGTGCTGTGCCTCGTGACCGCCGTGTGCCTGTGGATCGGGCCGGTGGAATACCTGGTGGTTCAGTGGCCCGCGGCGTGGTTGGCCGGCGCGGCGGGGATCTTCCTCTTCTACGTCCAACATCAGTTCGAGGACGCCTATTGGGAGGACGCCGAGGCGTGGAGCTTCGGCGACGCGGCGATCCGTGGCAGTTCGTTCCTGCGGTTGCCGGCGATCCTGAACTTCTTCTCAGGCAACATCGGCTACCACCACATCCACCATCTCAACGCGCGGGTTCCCAACTACAACCTGCGACGTGCCCACGAGGCCATCGACCTGTGCCGCGAGGTGCCCGTGCTGGACCTGCGCGAGGCACTGCGCACCGTGCGTCTGAAGCTGTGGTGTGAGCAGCGCGGGCGCCTGGTCACCTTCGCCGAGGTTGCCGAGCCTGCGTAGGGACCCGCCGGTGACCCGCTAAGGTCAGTGGTGTGCGGGAACGTTGTTCCCGCGAGGTTCTTGTCTCGAGCGCTCGCGCGATCCGGGTCAGTCGAATCTCCCGAATCGCCACTGGCGGCGTGTCATGCCGCCGTAAGGAGCACTCATATGTCCACGCAGTCATTCGCCGATCTCGGCGTGTCCCCGCCGGTCCTGGCCGCCCTCGCGGACCGGGGAATCACCGATCCCTTCGCCGTGCAGAAGCTCGTCATCGCCGACGTGCTCGCCGGTCACGATGTCCTCGCCAAGTCCCCGACGGGCTCGGGCAAGACGCTCGCCTTCGGGATCCCGCTCGTCGAGCGCCTGGACGCCAACGGGCCCAAGCAGTCTGCCCTGATCCTCGCCCCGACGCGCGAGCTGGTCCTGCAGATCACCGAGGAGCTGCGCGACATCGCCCACGCCCGCGCTCTCGCCGTCGCCGCGCTCTACGGCGGCGCCGGCATCGAGCGCCAGTCCAAGTTGGCCCGGCGCGCCCATGTGCTGGTGGCCACGCCGGGGCGACTCGAGGATCTGATCGGGCGCGGCACGGTCCGCCTGGACCGGATCAGGGTGATCGTCCTCGACGAGGCCGACCGCATGCTCGACATGGGCTTTCGGCCGGTCGTGGACCGGATCCTGGCTCAGACCCCGTCGAACCGGCAGACGCTGCTCTTCTCGGCCACGCTCGACGGCGAGGTCGGGCGGATGGCGAGCGCCTACACCGACCAGCCGCGCCGGCACGAGCACAAGCCGGCGCAGGACCAGCCCCGCGATATCCAGCACCAGTTCGTGGCGGTGGAGCACGCCGACAAGCTGGCGCGGCTCATCGACCTGGTGCGGGGCAACGGCGTGGAGCGAGCGCTCGTCTTCGTGCGCACCAAGCGCGGCGCCGACCGGCTGGTCAAGCGCCTACGAGCGCGCGGCGTGGAGGCCGTCGCCATGCACGGCGACAAGACGCAGGGACAGCGCGAGCGAGCGTTGGCCCGGTTTGAGCGGGGCGAGTGTGACCTGCTCGTCGCCACCGATGTCGCCGCGCGCGGCCTGGACGTCGATGGGATCTCCCATGTCATCCACTTCGACGCACCGGGCGACCGCGAGAGCTACGTGCACCGCGCCGGGCGCACCGGGCGTGCCGGCCGCAGCGGATCGAGCATCACCTTCGTGATGCCTGACCAGGTTTCCGACGTCTCCCGCTTTGCCGGCGAGCTGTCGCTGCACCATGAGTTCACCGCTGCCGGCTTCGGGGAGCGTCATGGGGCGAACCGGCCCCATGCCGGTTCCGGTCACGGCGGTGGCTCCGGTCACGGCACTGGATCCGGTCATGGCCCGAGCCGTCGTCGCGGCCGTGGCGGCCGTCGCCGCCAGCCCTCGCGCGATCGCTGAGCCGCGCCGGCGAGGGGACAGGTGAGCTCGCCCGCCGGCTCGGACGTCAATCGGGGAACATCGAGACCGTGGCGGCAACGGAAAGGACGCGCTGATGGCCTGGCAGTCGATGCTAACTCACCTGGAATGCGCGCGGTGCGGGCACCGGCACGACGCCGATCGGCTGGCCAACCTGTGTGACTGTGGTGGTCCCCTGCTGGCTCGCTACGACCTCGAGGCGGTGGGCCGGGAGCTCGATCCCGGCAAGCTGAGGCGGCGCGCCGACCGCTCATTGTGGCGCTACCGCGAGCTGCTTCCGGTCCGTGATCCGCAGCACGTGGTCAGCCTGGGCGAGGGCGGGACGCCACTGCTGCCGCTGGCGCGTCTCGGCGCCGCCTACGGAGTGCCGCAGCTGTATATGAAGGACGAGGGGCTCAACCCGACGGGGACCTTCAAGGCCAGGGGTGCGACGAGCGGGATCTCTCGCGCCAGGGAGCTGGGCGCGACAGCCATCGCGATGCCCACCAACGGCAATGCCGGTGGGGCCTGGGCCGCCTACGGCGCCAAGGCGGGGCTGGAGGTGGCCCTCTGCATGCCCGTCGATGCTCCCCACCTGGCGGTGATCGAAGCCGAGGTGGCGGGTGCCCGGACAGCTCTCGTCCGGGGCCAGATCTCGGACGCCGGCGCGATCATGAGCCGCGAGGCGCCCCGCCACGGATGGTTCGAGACCGCGACGCTGAAGGAGCCCTACCGCATCGAAGGCAAGAAGACGATGGGGTACGAGATCGTCGAGGACCTCGATTGGACGATGCCCGACGCGATCGTCTATCCGACCGGCGGCGGCGTCGGCATCATCGGAATCTTCAAGGCCCTACGCGAGATGCAGGCGATGGGCTGGATCGACGGGAAGCTCCCGCGCCTGTTCGCCGTGCAGGCCGCCGGGTGCGCGCCGATCGTCGCCGCCTACGAGGCCGGCGCGGACACCTCGGAGCCGTGGGCCGATCCCGAGACCATCGCCCAGGGCATCCGGGTGCCCAGCGCCCTGGGGGATTTCCTGGTCCTCGAGGCCGTCCGGGAGACCGGCGGGACCTGCCTGGCGGTCTCCGACGAGGCGATCCTGTCCGCCCTGCGCGACACCGGGCGCAGCGAGGGCGCCCTGATCTGCCCCGAGGGTGCGGCCGCGGTGGCCGCGGTGCCCGAGCTGCTGGCTCAGGAACGTCTGCGTCCCGAGGACCGCGTGGTGATCCTCAACACCGGCACCGGCCTGAAGTACCCGGGCGTCATCGAGGCGTCGCCGCCGGTGATCGACCCGGGCGACGGGCTGCCCGAGTCCGCTACGGGCGCGCGGGCCTGACCGGGGCCTCCGCTCAGGGCTGCAGCAGAGCGACGATCGCCCCGGCCAGCCATTGCCCATGAATCTGGATCGGCGCTCAAGGCGCCCGGGCGGCCCGCCGATAGGGACGTCGTGGGTCATGAGATGCAGGCAGGGGGCCTGATCGATCGACTCGGCCAATCGGTCATGTCGACTCGGCGCGAGACGCGCGGGTCGTTGACCGTCGAATGGGCCGAGCCGCCGGTGCGTGACCAGTTCCTGGCCGGAATCGTCTTCAACGTCGGCCGCGCCGACGAGCGGTTCAGCGAGTCGGGCGTCTCGCACCTGGTGGAGCATCTGGCCCTCCCTCCGGTGGATCGCCCGCAGCCGCGATATGGCGGCAGCGTCACCGCGACGTCGACGGACCTGTGGTTCACCGGCGACTCGCCCGAGGAAGTGGTGAGGCTTTTGACCGAAGCGTGCGCTCGCATTCGCGCGGTCTCCACTGAGCGTCTCGAGCGTGAACGGCAGGTGCTGCGAGCCGAGGGCGACCGTAACGGGCATCCGCTCAACGTCGGGCTCGCCCTACGTTTCGGCGCGGCCGGCGCGGGTCTGGCCGGCTACCCGCAGCTGGGCCTGGGATGGCTCGACCTCGCCGACGTGCGCTGGTGGGCCCAGCGATACCTGTGCGTCGCCAATGCCGCGCTGTGGATGGACTTCGAGCCGCCGGTGGACCTGGAGCTTCCCTTGCCCGACGGCGAGCTCAACGTGCGCCCGGCGCCGGTGGCGCTGGAGGGGGTCAGCCTGCCGGCCTTCGTCCCCGGCCGCCCCAACGAGCTGGCCCTGCACCTGCTCCGCCCGCGATCTGCCGCAGGGGTGATGGCCACCCAGCTGGTCGGCCGCCGGCTGCTGGGCGAGCTGCGTGGTGATCACGGCCTCGCCTACAACGTGTCGTCTCACGAGGCGCCGCTCACCGCCCTGACCACGGCCACCACGATCGTCAGCGACACACGTTCTGAACATGCGGCGGCCGCCGTGAGGGTCGTCGCGAAGGTCCTCACCGACCTCGCCGTCCACGGATGCGCGGAACGGGAGCTGGCCGAGATCACCGAGGAGTCCGCGCGGTCGTTGGCCGATGCGCAGTCGCTGCCCGGCCTCCTGCGTGCCAACGCGGCCGCATCACTCGGCGTGCAGACGCGGCTGGACGTCGACGCCTACCTGGACGAGCAGCGCGCCGTGACCCCCGCCGTCATCGCTTCGTGTGTGGTGGAGATGATGCGCACGGCTCTCCTGTCGGCGCCGCCTCCGGTGTCGGCGGCCCCCGGGTTCGGTCGCTATCCGCAGAGCTCCTCGTCCCGCGTCACCGGCCGCCGTCATCTGTGGCGGTCAGCCGCCAAACACGTCGCCGCGGACGCCGGCGCGTACGTGTCACCGGAAGGCGTGTCGGTGGTCTACGGCGACGGGCGCCAGGTCACCATCGACTTCGCCCGCGTGCCGCTCATGGTGATCGTCGACGAGGCGCGTCGCGCCCTGTGGGGACGCGATGGGCGCTCGCTGGTGCTGGATCGCGAGAACTTCGATGACGGCGCCGAGCTCATCGACGCCGTCGACCGGGCCGTCCCCATTGACCGGGTCCGGGTTGACCGCGATCTCCGCCGCGAACGAGAGGCCGTGCGGGCGCAGGTCGCCGTGCTGGCTGATGCTCGCCGGCGCCTGATCGCTTCGCTCGCGCTCATCGCCCTGGTCATCGCGGCGGTCGTCGTCGGCAAGCCCACGGCCGGTGCCGGCTTGCTCTTCCCGGTCGTCCTGATCGCCCGTCTGGCGTGGCGCACCGTGCGGATCAAACTGCGCCACGTGCCCGTCGGGGCGATCACCACCACCGTGCAGCGCATCCTCGAGGCGGGCGAGCAGTTGGAGTTACTCGCCACCGCCAAACTCCAGGGTCAGGGAGCGGGGCTCCTCATCCTCACCGATCGGCGCTTCGTCTTCACCCTGCACGGCGCCGTGGTGCTGTCGGTGAGGCGCGGTGACGTCACCTCCGCGCGGTCAAGCCGGCTGTCCTCGACTCTGCAGCTGCGCACCGCGCAGCGGCGCATCCGCTTTGACTACATCACCCGCCGCAACCGGGCGGCCATCGCTCGCGCCCTCAAGCCGGGTCGCAACGCCAGGTAGACACAGCGGCGGCCCGATCACGTCGTGCGAGGCCGCGCGGCCCGCGGCGCGAACCGGTCCGTCGCGCGCACCACAGCAGCGTGGGTCGTCTCGCCGGCGAGATGACCCTCACCGCCGGCGATGACCAACTCAGCCTCCGGCCAGTCACGGGCGAGGCGCCACAGCAACTCGCTGGGCACGCCCAGATCCGAGGCGCCGCGGATGAGGACCCCAGGGATGCCGGCCAATCGTGTTGCGCCGCGGCCCAGGGCTCCCTCGTCGAGGAAGTGACCGTGGCTCCAGTAGTGGGTGACCAACCGGGCTGAGCAGAGGCGAAAGGCCGGGTCGCAATAGCGAGGCGACGGCGGCTGATCATGCAGGCGCATCTGGCGGTCATCCCAATCGCACCAGTTCTTTGCCGCCCGCTCGCTGACCCCAGGATCGGGGTCGCACAGCAGCCGGTAGTACGCGGCGCTGAGGTCGCGGTCGCGTTCTCCGTGCGGCACGCCGTCACGGAACCTTTGCCACTCCGCCGCAAAGACGCGGCCCATGCCCCGCGTCGCCCAGTCCACCTCGGCTGCCGTGCCCCCGGCGACGGAGAAGAGGACCAGCTCGCTGACCGAGTACGGATGGGCTTGGGCGTAGGCGAGCCCGAGCACCGAGCCCCACGACGCCCCGAGCACCAGCCAGCGCTCGACATCGAGGTGGCGGCGCAGCGCTTCGATATCACCGATCAGATGCTGCGTCGTGTTGGCGCGCAGTGCCTCGACGGTGCGGGCCGCGTGCGGTGTGCTCCGCCCGCACCCCCGCTGATCAAAGAGGACGACGCGGTACGCGTCTGGGTCAAACAGCGACGTCCAGGTGACGTCCGCACCAGAGCCGGGGCCCCCGTGCAGCACGACCGCCGGCTTGCCGCGGGGGTGACCGCACGCCTCCCAGTAGAGGCGGTGCCCATCGCCCACGTCAAGCCGTCCGTGTGCATGTGGCGCCGACGGCTCGTAGGTCACCGAGCCCACCCTCGCAGCGCCGTCGGTCCGAGACATCCGCCCGCCAGCTTGGCACAGCGTTGGCGGCGCGTGAGTGCAGAGGTACAGTCCCGGCCATGGCCACGTTCGTCCTGCGCCTCATCGCGCCGCGACCGAACTTTGCGCAGACGATCACCGACGCCGAGCGCGAGATCATGAACCGGCACGCCGCCCACTGGCGCCCCTACGTCGAGCGCGGCGACATGGTGGTGTTCGGACCGGTCCTCACCGAGGATGACTCCTACGGCCTTGCGGTGGTGGAGACCGAGGACGAGGAGGCCCTGCACGCCTTCGCGGCCGAGGATCCGGTCGTCACCACCGGCACCGCGCGGTACGAGCTGGGCCGGCTGGTCGCCGGCCCGGTGCGCCCTCGGTAGCCCGAGCCCGGTGGCGCGGCGGGCCCTAGGCCGACGCCAGCCGGTTGCCGCGCGACTTGACCGTCTCGTTCGGCGGGCCGCTGATGTCGATCGCCGTCTGCGCGTCATCGGGGATCGCCTGCTCGCGTGCGTCGAGCTTGAAGAACTTGCTCGCCGGGGCAGAGCCGCCCTTCTGGTTGGGCATCCGCTGCTTGGTCGGGATCTTTGGCCCGAAACCGCCGCTCTCGGTCCACTGGTCGGGAAAGCTCGCCGGCCCGGAGTCGGCAAACACGATCTGGGTCTTGGGCAGCTTGGGCACGGACTTGTCGGCCTTGGCGTTGAACAGCGTCGAGGTGAGGTCGCCGACGGTCTTCTTGCGCCAGGCCGAGACGTTGGGGACCTCGATGCCGAAGCGCTCGGCGATCAGCTTCAGCTGCGAGGTGTGGTCAAACACCTCGGAGGCGATGTGCCCGCCCCGGCTGAACGGCGACACCACCAGCAGCGGCACGCGGACGCCCAGACCGAGGGGCCCGTCGATCCCGAGGGTCTCGGGCTTGGGCTCTCCGGCGGGGAACGTGCTGGTGGTCAGGTACTCGCCCTTGGTGCCCTTCGGCGCGGTGGGCGGGGCGACGTGGTCAAACCAGCCGTCGTTCTCGTCGTACATGATGAACACGGCGGTCTTGGCCCACACCTTCGGGTTGGAGGTCAGTTCGTCCAGCACCATGGAGACGAACCATTGCCCGTTGGTGGGGGAGGCCGAGGGGTGCTCATCGAACCCCAGCGGCGGGATGATCCAGGAGACCTTGGGGAACTTGCCGGACTTCACGTCGGCGGCGAAGTCGTTGGGGAAGGTCTGCTTGAACGCCTTCTCGAACAGCGGCGTGCCCGACGTCTGGAAGGCCTTGAAGTAGGGCAGGACGTTGTCGGTGAGCCCGAGGCTGGCGGTGACCGTGGGGTCATAGAACTGGGGGTTCCAGGTCAGGTACTTGGTCAGCGAAGAGAACCTGCCGCTCACGCCGACGTTGCTCGGCGTGTAGACCTTCCACGAGACGCCCTTATCCTCGAGCAGCTCCTGGACCGTGGTCCAGCTGCAGCTCCAGGCCGTGTCGGCGGAGGAATTGGTGGCCACCACCGGGCCGCCGTGGGTGCCGGCCGGATCGATCGTCCCGCTGTTGGCCATGAGCCGGTTGGGGTGGGTGGGGCCGAGGATCGAGCAGTGGTAGGCGTCGGCGAGGGTGAAGTGGTCCGCCAGGGCCCAGTGGAAGGGCAGCTGCTCGCGCGTGTAGTAGCCCATCGTCATCGCGCCCTTGGGGCCCTCCCATTCCGGCCGGGTGTGGACCTTGACCCAGGAGTCCATCTTCCCGTGGTTCCAGCACTCGTGCATCGGACCCCAGTCGTGGGTGAGGTCGTCGGTGGACTCGAGTCCGTGGTTTGAGGGGAGGTGGAAGGGGAGCAGCTTGTGCTTGGGCGCGACGTGCGCGCCCCCGGGGTAGTCCTGGGCAAAGGGGCCGAGCGAGTGCTTGGGGTGATCATCGAACCCACGGCCGCGCGGGTAGGCGCCGAAGTAGTGGTCGTAGGAGCGGTTCTCGAGCATCAGGAAGACGAAATGCTCGACGGCCTCCAGATCCGAGCCCGCCGGCTTGGTTCTCGCCGCCCGGTCGATCACCGAGGCCCAGCTGTTGCCGGCCATCCAGGCGAACGCCGACTGGCTGACGAACGCGCCCGCGCCCACCATGCCCAGTCGCTCCATCAACTGTCGCCGCGTCGTCAGTCCGCCGTCACGCTCGTCAGGACCAGGCACTCGAAACCCCTCTCGTCTGTCTCGGCGTCATTTGCACGACGCGCTTGGGTGGCGTTGGCCGCCTACCCGCGCGCGGGCGACACATTAGCCGTGCTCCGCCGTGCCAGGCGCCGTCACCCGCCGGTTCAGTGGGCGGCGAGGTGGATCAGCCCGAGGTCCTGGAGGCCGTTGAGCATCAACTGGACGGCCAGCGCCGCCAGCAGGAACCCGAACACCTTCTCGGTGACGAGCATCCGATTCTCGTCGAGGTGATCGCTGACCCGGTTGGCCCAGCGGAACACCACGACATCCAGCGCCAGCACCACCGCCAGCAAGCCGACTGACAGGGCCAGCAGCGGCAGCGACGTGGCCTCCGAGGAGAGGACCACCAGCACCACGATGCCGGTCGGATTGAGGAGGTAGGGGACCGCCAGCGGAAACACCGCAAGGCGCAGCGGATCGCTCACATCCGTGTCCGGGCCGTGGTGTTCGTGCTTCTCGGAGCCGAGGATCGTTGAGGCGGAGAGCACCAGCAGGATGATCCCGCCGGCGATGGCCAGCGAACCGGTCGAAAAGTGCAGCAGCTTCCTGAGAAACTCGCCGAGGACGACCAGGACCACCGCCGCCACGGCGGCGGTGCCGAGCATCTTGCGGGTGACGCTCCGCTTGGTGGCGTCATCCATGTCCTTGGTGAGCTCGAGGAACGGCACCAACGCGACCTTGGGGCCGATCCCGATCAACAGGAGCAGGAAGAGGTCGGCGACCACCCCGACGTCGATCGACTTCACGTCCATCGCGTCACCTTCGAGAAGCTGTTCGCATCATCGCCGCCGCGGCCGGCATCCCGCGAGCTCACCAATTGACGATCCCGCGGGCGACCAAGAGGATCCCGACGACGACGCTGGCGCTCAGGACGGCGCGGGCGCCATTGCGACTCAGCCACCCGTTGAAGCCCGCGACGGCGGCGTCCGTCCGGTCGGGGCTCGTCGCATAGCCGATGAGCGGCAACTCGAGCAGGAGCAGCATCACCACGTTGAACCCGATCACCGCCAGCACCGTGGCCGCCGTTCCGAAATGCTGTTTGCTCAGCTCATCCATGCCGGCGATATACGAGGCGCCCGGGAAGCTGAGAACCACCCCGATCAGGAACGTGTCCCGGGCCGAGCCCTGGCTGAGCACGCGCTTCCACCGCGGCGGCGGCTTGTCCTTGGCCGCCTCGCGTTTGCGCGCGGCGCGGGCACGCCGGCGGGTGTCGCGGCCGGTGCCCACGACAAAGGCCACGATGAGGATGAGCGCCCCGAGTCCGAGGTTGAGGATCGGGTTGACGGTGTGCTTGGCCGTATGAGATGCGCCTGTTCCGCTCAGGGTGAACACGAGGATGAGGCCACACGTGATGCTCGTCAGCATCGCGCCGGCGAGGTAGCCCGACAGCAGGCGTTTCGGGTTCTGCAGCGTCAGCATCAGCGTCGTGGCCGCCAGCAGGGTGGGATTCAACGCTGCGGTCAGCGACAGGACGAAGACGCGGCCCATCCTGGGGTCGGGCTAGAGGCCCGTCTGGGCGACGATCTCCCCAGACTTCACGGCCTTGGTCAACCGCCGGAAGTCGCGCTCGTTCTGATCGGCGTAGGCGCCGGAGAACTCGACGATCGCGCGGTCGAAGCTCGCGCCGGCCCCGAGGTAGGAGGCGATCGCGATCCGGTCACTGCTGCGAGCGTGAGCTCGGGCCAGCGTCCACGCGCACAGCTTCCCGTACTCCACCATCCCCACGGGGGGCATCGCCTCGACCTCTGCCGACCCCTTCCAGTCACGTAGCTGACGCACGTAGTAGTCCCGCTCCTGGCCGTCCAGGGCATGCGGGATATGCAGCCAGCCGAGGAAGATGTCGCTGTTGGCCTGCATCGTCCGCTGCCCGACGACGACCCGCTCGCCGTGGGTCGCGTACGGACTGGGACCGAGGTAGGGCTCGAACACGGAGGCCTCGGCCTCCTTGATCTGGAGGAACAGGGGGTCCTGTGCGTCTCGGCCGAGCAGCAGGGCGATCCACGCTCGCGTGCCGACGCTGCCGACCCCGACGACCTTCCGGGCCGCGTCGACGAGCCGAAACTGCTCGAGCAGGTCCCGGCGGTGGGGCTCGAGCGTTGAGGTGTAGGCATGCAAGAGCGCCCTGAGCCCCCCGAAAATGCGCTCCACCTCTTCCTCGGAACTGAGCTGCTTGTAGGGGACCACCAGGGGCGACAGGTCCGCGATCCTCACCTCGTCGTCGATGACCTCCGTCAGCTTGGCGAACGCGGACATGCTGTCCCGAGTCCGTGCCTTGGCCAGCGCCTTCTCGGTGCGTCTGACGGTCTTCGGCCTGAGGTGCGAGCGGATCTCCTGGAGGGTGATCTCGATATCGAGGTGGGCGTACCACACCTCGAGGTTGCTCTCGCCGGCGAACGCCCGAATCGCGGTCCGGTAGCTCTCGGCGGTCGTGAGCACGATCTCGTCCTGGTCCTTGACGGTGTAGCCGTTGTTGATGGCGGCGATCCGCATGCTCGCCGTCAGTCGCTTGACGTCCCATTCCCACGGCCCACGCAGCGTCTCGTCGAAATCGTTGAGATCGAAGACGAGCCGCCGCTCGGGCGACGCGAACACGCCGAAGTTGGACAGGTGAGCGTCGCCGCAGCACTGCGCCATCAGTCCCGTGCGCGGCGTATCCGCGAGGTCGGCGGCCATGATCATGGCCGCCCCGCGGTAGAAGGTGAAGGGCGAGACGAGCATCCGGCCGTACCGGATCGGCACCAGCTCGGGGACGCGCGTACTGGCCTGGCTCTCCAGCACCGCCAGCGGATCAGCGCGGCCCGGCGGAGGTGTGAACACGGCGTGGCTTGCCCGTGGCACCTCGGCCCGGGCCGCCCTGCCTCGCTGCACCCGCTCGGCCACGCTCAGGTACGGCAGCAGGCGCTCGCCCGCTGCCGGACGCGACTGTGTCCCATCGGTTGCCGTCGCCATGGTCCCCCCTCATTCTCGAGTCGCCTGATCGCACGCCGCCGGGACCCGACGAGGGTGCGCACACCACTCTCTCACTTCTCACGCTCGGCGCCTCACCCAGATCGGGTGACGCGCGGCCCGCGATCGGCAGCCATGATCACCTTCGGCCGGGCCGCGATCGGTGCGCCCCGGACCACCCATGCGATGCGGATCGACCTCGACATGCCCGTTTCCTGCGCGGACGGCGCCTTCGGCACGCTGGCGGACGTGATCATCGACCCGCGCACTCGGCGGCTGACGCACATCGTCGTCCAGCCGGAGGATCGAGGGCGCCGCGCCCGGCTCGTGGCCACCGAGCACGTTCGCGCCGCTGACATGGGGCACGCGCCCCTGGAGGGGCTCGTGCTCGACTGCACGCTCGCCGCGATCGACGGGTTCGAATCGATCCAGGAGGCCGCCTTCATTCGCCTCGACGAGGTCATCGAGACCGGACCCGATTGGGACGTCGGGATCGAGGAGGCCTTCCCCGTCCCGGACGGACGCAGTCTCGGCCCGGAGATCCTGGGCGCGGGGGTCGCGATGGATTACGACCAGCACGTCGGGGTGAACTACCACCGCATCCCCAAGGGCGACGCCGAGATCCGCCGGGCGAGCGCGGTGACCTCCACCGACGGCCATGATCTCGGCCACGTCGTCGGCTTCGTGATCGACGATGACGATCAGATCACCGAGCTCATCCTCGAGCACGGCCATCTGTGGGGCAAGCGGACGGTCTCGGTCCCGGCACGTGCCATCACCCAATTCGAGATCGACGAACTGGTCCTCACCCTGTCCAGAGACGAGGTCGGAGCGCTGAAGCCGCTCCCCGGTCATCGGTGAGGACGCTCACCGGAGCGCTGCGAGTCGTCTACAGAGTGGTGCCCTGCCCCGGCATGAGGATCCGTACCTCGGTGTCTGGGGCAGAGTGTGCGACGGCGTCCGCGAACGCCCGGGCGGGCGCGGCCGGGTCCAGTCCGCGCTGGGCGCCCCACGCCCGCAGCGTCCCCCAGTGGATCGGCACCGCGAGCCGTGGCCTGATGCGCGCGATGGCCTCGGCAGCCCTTGCCGGGTTCAGGTGCCCGGCGGGCAGGCGCGGGCCCCATCCCCAAATCGGCACGAGCGCCACATCGACGCGTCCCGCGAGCGCCGACATGCCGGCGAAGAGGTCGGTGTCGCCCGCGAAGTAGATGCGCTCGGGCCCGTCGAGGAGGTAGCCGAGCGAGGTCATGGGATGCGAGAGCGGATCACGTCGGCCATCGTGCTCGGCGTGGATGCCCTCAACCATGACGCCGGCCACCGAGGTCCGGTCTCCGGCGCCGAGTTCGATGACCTGGCGGGCGCCGGCGCGCCGTGCCACGTCCGCGCATCCGTGCGGGACGATCGTCGGGCCGCGGGCATGGAGGCGGCGGAGCGAGCGGCGATCGAGATGGTCACGGTGCGCATGGGAGATGAGAATCGCGTCAAGCGGGAGCAGCCCGTCGATCGCCGGGGCGGGTGGCTGCCGGCGGACGTGGAGGACACCACCGAGCAGCGGATCGGTGAGGAGCCGCACACCCGCAAGCTCGATCAGGACGGTCGCATGACCGATGTACGTGATGGCGTCCGCGCGCTCCGGCACTACGCGAGCCCGCTCACGGCATCCGGGGCCGTGGTGCGGGGCGGCTCGCCCTCGAGCAGACGCCGCCAGCCCATCAGCACCTCGTGCACGCTCGCGGCGCCGACGATCGGCTCAGACGGGAGCGGCAGGTCGGCGGGGTAGAGCAGGAACGGTTGAGTCTGCGGACCGCCGAGGCCCCCGTGGAAGGAGATGAGCTCCTCAAACGCGCAGCCCTGCTCGAGCTCAGGGTCATAGAAGCTGCCGACCATGATGTCGGCCACATGCGCAAACCCGTCGGTGCGAAGCAGGTGAGTGGGCGCATTGGCCGAGAACGGCGCGAGCGGGTCCGTTCCCTCAACGCGCCCGTTGGACAGGTAGTGGACCCCGCGTGACGTCATCGCCAGCGCTCCATGTTCGGCTGACCGGACGAGGAGAAACCCGATGTCCGGATGGTCGCCCAGCGCCGGCAGCAGCCGGGGATGACGCTCCTGGATCTCCTCGACGGTAAGTCGCCGGCGCTCCTCCATCAGGTACACCAGACCAAGGTTCCCCGAGCCGAGCACGATGGCGTGGGCGTCGCCCGCGGCATCGCCCACGGCGTCGGCCGACCGCCGGCGGACTGAACCGGTGGTCGCCTCCTGGAGCGCCTGGCCGACCGCGTCGTCGTGCTCATCGCCACCGCCGACGGCGGACACGCTCCCGCGTGAGAGGGAGCGCTGCACGAGGTCATCGAGTCCGTAGCCGTTGCGCTGCTTGAACGTCTGGCCCTGCGTTTGGCCATGGTCAGAGAGCACGACCAGCTTGTAGGGGCGCGGAGCAAAGCGCCGGGCGCGTTCGATACGCCCAAACTGCTGATCGAGCTTGCGCAGCGCCTCCAGGGTGTCGACGCGCTCCAGCCCCGAGTGGTGGGCGACCTCGTCGTAGCTGGAGAACGTCGCATAGACGGCGGGTCGCCCGCGCATCATGTCGCCCAGGACTCCGAAGACGATCAGGTCGCGGACGACGACGCAGAGCGCGGCGCGCAGGTACGGGTAGCGCCCGCCGCGTTCGCCGCGAGGCACCACCCTGCGGCGTCGCTGTCTGATCGCCGCTGAGTACTCCAGCAGCACCTCCCAGGTGAACAGCACCAGCTCGCGCGTGACGTTGAAGCCATTGGCCAGGAAGGGGCGATAGCCGGGATTGGCGCGCTTCTCCGCATCCATCCGGCTCACGGTGAGGATGACCTCGTCGGCCTCGCCCGACAGGAGGTTGCCACGGCTCGCGCCGCCGCCGGCCAACAGTCCGCGGCCGGTGGCGAGCCGGCGTTCGATCTCGGCGCAGTCGGCGGGTGCCGAGCACGACATAACCTTGCCGGTCTCCTTCTCGACCCATCGGAACGCGGGGATGCCCTCGTTGGAGCCGAGCAGGATCCCGGCTTGGCTGGCGCCGGTCTGTGACGACAGATCGGTCTCCCACTCCACCAGGCGATGCGTGCCGTGCGCCATCCATCGGGCCAGCACCGGCGCGCTGCCGTCGCGCATCGCGCGGCGCAGTACCGGCGCCGCCAGGCCGTCGATCTCCAGGAAGATGAGGCCGGGCACATCGGTGTGGATCCGCTCTCCCTGCCGTCGCGCGATACGGCGGATCACTCGCAGCGAATAGGTGTCGTCGTCGTCGACTCCCAGGATGACCTGCAGCACCAGGCTCGCCGCGGCCATGAGGAGCGCGGCTGCCAGGGCCCACCCGAACGAGTCGACGTGGAAGTCGTCGGGGTCGACGGCGGAGACGATGAGGATGATCCCCGCGTCCAGCGCCAGCACGGAGAGAAAGCCAAGGGCGAGCGTGAAGGGAAGCCGCAAGGCCGCCACGATCGGAGGTAGCACCGCGTTCATCACGCCGATCAGCGCGGCGGTGAGCAACGCGCCTGTCACGCTCTTGACGTGAACGCCCGGTAGCACGAATCCCGCGATCCACACCGCCACCGCGCCGACCAGCAGGGACAGGGTCAGGCGCAGGGGCCGAAACCGGGGCGGCTCGGGGCGCCACTCCGTCGACTGCGCGAAGGCCGCCTCGGCCTCGGCCTCGGCGTCGGCGTCGATCATCGGTCTTGGGCGTGGTCCACGTCAGACAGGCTAGGTCCGGACGGCTCGCCGCGCATCCCCTGATCAGGATGACGCGCGTCGGCCGGGCAGATTTCCTGTGTGTGATTTGCGCCCGTGGGGGAAGCAATAAGAGAGATGATCGGTAGGGACGAGACGCTCATGGCGCTGACGCTTCCGTGCGCTCCGGCCGCGTCGGCGGCGGTCCGAGAGAAGCTGAGTCACATCGACGGCCTCGGCTGGGTGTTGGGGGACGTGATGCTGGTGGCCAGTGAGCTGGTCAACAACGCCATCACCCACTCGGGCGCCATGCCCCATCACGACCTACAGGTCCGTGCCTCGCGGCACGATGAGCTGCTGACGATCAGTGTGCGCGATCCGGGACTCTCGGGCTCACACGCCACCCCGAGTCCGGCCAGCGACTTCCAGGTTGGCGGGTGGGGGCTGCAGATCGTCGACGCGCTGTGCGAGCGGTGGGGCGAGGAACGCGACGACGGGTACCTGGTGTGGGCGCAGATCAGCCTGTCAGGCGGCGGCGGAGCCGGCGCCCAGCTCTGATCGCGGGCGCGTCCGCGCAGCCTCAGGGCATCCCGAGCCGCGTCTGGAACACGCGGCGGTCCACGTGGTGGGTCCAGAGGACCTCGGCGACGTCGTCGGGCTCGTTGTCGGCTCCCGGGGCGATCCGGCCCGCGACGGCGATGTGGGCGACGTGGATCCCGTCATCGCGAACAGCGTCGTGGAGCATGCGCGCGTAGGCGACCTCGCCCGCGAAGGAGATGCCGACCCCCGCGCGCTCTGGATAGGGGTTGACGGCCGCGCCTCCGGTGGTGAAGAGGATCGTGCCGCGTCCGGCCTCGCGCATCGGGCCGATCACCGCCTGGGTGGCCGCCACGGCGCCGAGCACGCTGAACTCGAGCGGGCCCCGGACGTCGTCGACGGTGGTCTCCAGGATCGGCTTCATGAACTCCGCCGCGGGCAGCGGTGAGTACTCGAGCACCTGCACCGGGCCCAACTCGTCGGCGAGCCTGCCGATCGCGTCCCCGAGCGCGTCGCTGTCGCGGATGTCGGCCGCCGCGACCGCGGGGGTGATGCCGTCAAGCCGCAGTTGCCCGGCCAGTTCGACCAGCCGGGACTCCGTGCGCGAGATGAGGCCGACGGCGAACCCTTCGCGCCCGAAGCGCCGGGCCACCGCCAGTCCGAGGTTGGGGCCGGCCCCCACGATCACGATCGACATACCTCGACAGCGTAGTGCGATGTGCAGCGCCGGTGGGCCGGGCGCTCGTGGCTGGTGATACCGGCCGCGCACACCGACCACGACATCCTCTTCGTGCGCGCCCGATTGGTTGGGCGCGCCTAGGTTCTAAGGGACGAGGACGGTCCGGTGCCCCGGCGGATCGGTGGTGGCCCAGACGGCCTCGACGTCGGCGAGGGGCCGGGCGATCGGCGTCAGCGCGATCGTGCCGGCGCGGACCTGCTCGACGAGCGACGGGAGCTCGGCGAGGTAGCCGGCGGGGGAGACGGCCCCCTGGCCGTTGCCCTGAAGGCGGAGATTGGCCGAGCGCAGAGCTACCGAGGCCAGCTCGAGGGTGGGGCCGGCGATGGCGCCGATCTGAACCCAGTCAAGGGCACGGCTGCGATCGGCACGCGCGGTGAGCAGGGCCATCATGGTCCGCTGAGCGGGTGCGCCCCACAAGTAGTCCAGGACGATGTCGACGTCGGCGGCCGCGGCGGCCAGAGCGTCGCCGGTGGCGTGGGCGTCATCGGTGAGCGACACCACGTCATCGGCGCCCTGTGCGCGAAGCGCCTGGAGACGTTCGGGATCGCGGCCGGCCCCGACCACGCGTCCCGCGCCGAGATGCCGTGCCACTCGGACCGCCATGGTGCCCGCGTTGCCGGTGGCGCCGAGAACGAGGACGCTCTGCCCGGGCGTCAGCGGCACACGCCGGCGCAGCGCCACCCAGGCCGACATCGCCGGGTTCATGGTCGCGGCGACCGTGGCGGCGTCGACGTCATCGGGCAGTTCGATCGCGCGGCGCGGGTCGACGATCGCGGTGTCGGCCATGGTGCCGAGGCTGGCGTCGTCAGCGACGAAATAGAGGCGGGTGCCGTCCGCGCGCCGGCCGACGCCGTCGATGCCCGGGATCATCGGCAGCGCTCCGGTGCTGGTGTAGTGGGCACCGGCGGCACCGCTGCGCACACGGGGATGCAGGCCGGCGGCGAGCACGTCGACGCGGACCTCGTCAGCGGTGGTGGGTTGTGGCGCCTCAAAGGGCTGGTAGCGGGGCGGGTGGTCAAAGGACGTGACGACCGCGGCGTTCATCGTGGGCATGGGTTCGCTCCTGTGTGGGCTGATCTCGCCCGGCTCAGATAGTTCGTGATACGTACTAGTTTAGTTGGTGCCACGGACTAAATCAAGTAGGCTGGTGCGCACGATGGAAGAACTCAGCGCCGTCGACGGGCTGGCCCAGCTGTCGTTCCTGCTCCAGCGGATGCTCGAGCGCCGGGCGGGCGAACACGACCTCTCGATCATCCAGACGCGCCTGCTCGGCGTCCTACGCGACCGCCGGCCGACGATCAACGAGCTCGGGCGGCTGCTCGGCCTGGATAAGTCGAGCGTGAGCGGACTGGTCGAGCGCGCGGAGCGCCGCGGCCTGGTGGCGCGATCGCCCTCGCCCGCGGACGGCCGTTCGGTGCTGGTGACCCTCACCGACTCCGGCCGGGCACTGATCAACGGTGCGGCGGCGCAGTTCGAGGGTGACGTCACGGGGCTACTGGAGCACCTGCCGGCCTCGGAACGGCACGCCCTGACCCGGGTCGTCAGTCGCCTACTGGTGGCGCACGCCGCGGCTGAAGGGGTCGAGCTGTTCCCCGGACGGTGACGACGGGCGTCAGGGCGGCGTGCCGTCGTACGGTTGCAGGCCCGCGCCGAGCCCCACCAGCAGCCCGTCGGCCTGTACCGCCGGGCTGGAGGTGAGAAAGAGCAGGGCTCCGGGTTCAGGGGCGCTGATCACCTCACTGGTGTCGCCGAACCCGTCGAGCACGGTCCCGATCAACTCGCCGGCCGCGACGGTGTCGCCGACGTCGAGCGCGGGCTGCCACCAGCCGCGCGCATGGGTGCGCAGCCACAGGAAGCGCTGCACCAGCTGCTGGTCAGGGCGTGGCGGATCGGGCTCGCCGTCAAGGACGCCGGCCGCGCGCAGCGAATTGCGCAGGCCGCGCACGTGGCGCTCGACCTCCGCGGGCTCGAGCAGTCCGCGGCCGCCGGCCTCGGCGGTGAAGGCGGGGATCCCCGCGGCGGCCGCGGCAGCGCTGCTCGTCCCGCCGAGCGCGCCGGTGGTGTCACAGACCACGTAGCGCAGGCCGTAGGCCCGGGCCAGCCACTCGGCGGTGTCGCGCAGCGGCGAGTCGTCGTAGAGGGCGAAGGGCTCGAGCGCCTCGACCATGTCGCCGCCGTGCAGATCGATGAGCAGGTCGCTGCCGGCAACGAACTCGGAAAAGACGTGGTGGGCGAGCACGTCGGTGAACGATCCGTCCGGATCGCCCGGAAAGGAGCGGTTGAGATTGCGCCCGTCCTCCGGGACGACGAAGGGTGAGCGGGCGCCAAACGAGGTCGGCGACACCACGGGGACGGCCAGGATCGATCCGGTGAGCTCGGCGACATCCAGCTCGCGCATGAAGTGGACCAGCGCGGCAATCGAGGAGTACTCACCGCCGTGGACGCCGGCCAGGAGACACACCCGCGGGCCATCGCGGGCCCCGACGGCCTCGAACACCGGCCACTCGACCGCCTCCAGCGTGGCGTGCGATGAGCAGACGATCCGGCGGGTGACCACGCCCAAAGTCTCTCACCGGCGGCGCCGGGCCCGCCGCGGCGGCGGGCCCGGGATCCGGGACGGCTAGTGGTGCTGGATCTTCTTCAGCGCCTTGGCGAAGGCGCCGGTGTCCAGGCCCCAGGTCGGAGCCCAGGCGAACGGCTCGATCTCCGACAGGCGGAGCTTGGCCAGGCCGATCAGCGCGTTGTAGGCGTACGTGCTGACGTTCTTGGCCTTCGTCGAGCCCCACGTGTCGGGCGTCGAGGTCCAGCCGTACTCGTTGGCGATGACCGGCACCCGGCCGCGGCCGGCCTTGCTCATGTCGGCCAGCGCGTCCTTGGCGATCTTGATCGAGGCGGCCGGGGTCGCGCCGTAGGGATGGATCGCGACGGCGTCTACCGCCTTGCCGCGGAACGCCTTGAGGAAGCGGGGCAGCGAGGACTCGGTCCAGGCCAGGCCTCCGGTCATGACGCGGGCGCTGTGATCGACGCGGTGCACGGCGGTGCGGACGGCCTCGTACATCCTCGAGTAGTCCGACAGGTTGATGTCGTTGCCCCAGTCATTGACGTTGTCGGGCTCGTTCCACACCTCGACGGTGGTCACCGGCTCCTGCTTGAGCGTCGGGTGGGCCTTCCAGAAGGCACCGTGCGGGCCGTAGCGCTTCATGAACGCGGTCGCGTAGGACGCGAAGGTCGCGTTGCTGGCCGGCGGCAGGTAGGCGATGACCTTCCCGGACTTCTTGTGCAGCACGTTTGACCGGTGGACCTCTGCCCAGCGCGGGGCGAACGCGAGCGTCGGCTCCCACTTCAGGTGGGCCGTCGCCATATCGGTGACGATCATGTCGTCGAAGGTCCAGTTGTAGGTGGCGCGGCCATGAACCGGCGCCTTGGGCTCGGTGATGGCCCAGTTGGAGTCGGCGCGGCCGACCCGGCCGCCGGCCTTGTAGAGCGCCTGCAGGCTGCTCGTCGCCTGGTCCTGTGTGATTCCGCCGCGTTGCTGGTTGGTGAAGATGCTGCCGACCTCAGCGCCGAACGTGGTGGCGCTTGCGGAAGCGGGGATGGCCAGGGCAGAGAAGGACAGGAGGAGGAGCAAACAGCGTTTCATGAGCCTCACTAAAAGGACGTAGGACAGGGACAACTGGGACTAGAACACGGTCAGGCGCCGGATTGTTGTGGTGCGCCCCACACGGTGTTACCCCGGTCTCTGACCTTAGCCACCCCACCCGCCCCTCCATCGTCCGTTCATCCGGCCGGACATTTCTCTCGTTTCTGGGCCCCTGAACCCGTGCAAATCTGGGCGTGGCGCCGACTGGCGTGGTCTGAGAGATGCGCTCGGGCTATACGGGGATGTATGCCCCGATCCCTCCGCATCCTCCTGACCTCCTGCGCCTATCAGCTCGCTCTCGCCGGCGCCGCCCACGCCACCGTGTCCCTCTCCGCCACCGGCTATCGCGTCTCGGAAACCGCGGGACAGGCGACGGTAACGGTCAACCGCACGGGGGATCGGCACGGCGACGAGTACGTGCGCTACGGGATCCATCGCGCCAACGCAGTGGCAGGGATCGACTACCAGACGGTGGGCGGCACGTTGCACTTCGTGCCGGGCCAGTCCCAGGCCACCTTCACCATCCCCATCGTCGCCCATGACTGGCGCGGGCCCTCGGTCCACGCGGCGGTCTACCTCTACAGCTCCTTTCCCGAGAAGCTCGGCTCCCACAACGCCAAGCTCTTCATCCTGCACAACGCTCCGGTCCAAACCCGCGATCCAGCGGATCCCCTGGAGCTTCCCGGCATCCCCAACGCGGCCGGCAATCTCCTGGCCGGCGCCCAGTTCTACGCCGACCCCCACAATTCCCCGGCGGCGGAGGCCGCGCGCAGGCTCAAGCGCCGGCATCCCAAGGAGGCCGGCCTGATCCAGGAGATCGCCGACCAGCCCTTCACCGATCGCTTCGGCTCCTGGAACGGGCGCACCCCGGAGAGCTCCGTGTTTCAGTTCCTGCGCAATGCCGACGTCCAGAACCCGACGTCGATCCCCACGCTGGCGACCTACTGGATCGTCAACGGCCAGTGTGCCCGCGGCGGCTCGGCGGACCCACCGTCCCGGATCGCCGCCTACAAGCGCTTCATCAACGGCCTATCGGCCGGGATCGGCAATTTCCGTGCGGTGGTGTTCCTGGAGATGGACTCGATCATCACCACCCCATGCCTGCACGGACGCGCGCTGGCGGCGCGGATGACGGAGCTGCGCTACGCGATCAAGACACTCGAGGAGAACCCGCACACCGTGGTCTATCTCGACGCGGGGGCCGGCGACGCTCTGTCCTACAAGACCGCGGCGCGGATGCTGACGCGCGCCGGCATCCACCAGGCCCAGGGCTTCTTCCTGAACTCCACCCACTTTGACTGGACGACGTCGGAGGTCGCCTATGGCCAGAAGCTCGCGCGGGCGCTGCACGGCGTGCACTTCGTGGTCTCGACCTCCGACAATGGCCGCGGCCCCCTGCGCCCCACGGATCGCGTGCATCACGGCAACGAGGTGCTGTGCGGCCCCAAGGGCCGGGGCCTGGGCCCCGTGCCCACCAGCCAGACGGGTTACGCCTTTGCCGATGCCTTTGCCTGGATCGCGCTGCCGGGCAAATCCGGCGGCGCCTGCGGTCCCGGCGTCAAGGCACCGCCCACGGGAGCGTTCTGGCCCGCCAACGCGGTGGGGCTCGTCCTGCACGCCGACTTCGGCATCACCGGCCCGGACCGGGCCAGGCTGCAGCCGGCAGCGTGACGCGGTGTGCCTCGGTCGTGCGGCTGGGGCCCAGGAGCCGTGCCGCCATCCGGGCGTGGCCCGCGGCGGCACCGCGGTTGATCAGGGCCGCGACCGGGACGAGCATCAGGCCCAGGCCGGCGGTGGCGAAGGCCAGGCTCGTCGAGGTGATGGTGTAGATGCCGAGATTGAGCGTGGCGTACTGCTTGCTCGGATCGTTGATCGCCCACCACCACAGCGGCATGGTCAGATAGCTGATAACCAGGGTGGTGACGGTGAGGGCCGTGGTGGCCAGCACGAAGCCGACGGTGGAGTTGATGATCAGCCAGCCGAGGTCCTTCCACGTCCTCGGGTCGGTGGTGACGGTCCGTGCGCGGACGAGCCATGTGCCGTCGATCGGCTCGCGGTAGTCGGCCCGGATCGGGCGGCGGCGATACCAGCCCGCGGTGCGCCGGTCAACGCCGGCGGCCCACCGGAAGGTCCATGCGGTGGCGAGCCACACCACCACGCCGATGACCAGCACCAGCAGCGACGCGCTCACCGACACGCCCGTCACCCACACCGCAAACTCGACGACGCTGGTGGCCAACACCACCAGCAGGTAGGCCAGGTCGCGCCCGGCCGCTGTGAAGATGGAATGTGATCTGTTCATGCCTCGATGGTCGGGCATGAGGCCGGCGCGGCCAATGCGGCCCGCTGGCGTGCGGGGGTGGGGTTAACCCGAGGGCGACGTGCTTGGTGACATCGCCCCCGGGTAGGCCGGGTCTAGGACCGGCCCAGCTGAGGATCGCTGGTCAGCTCCCGGGCCGACTCCAGGCGCCCGGCCAGCTGGTAGCTGAAGCTCGAGTCGCCGGGTGTGGAGAGGGCCAGGTCATACCACCCGCCGTTGCGGTTGGTATCGACCAGCAACTCCTCGTCGCCGCGGAGCCTGAGCGTACGGTCGGGGCCGAACGCGTCCGCGATGTGCACCACGGTCTCCTGGCGACCGCGGCCGCGTGACTCGGGGTGCAGCTGGACCCGCAGCCGGCCGGGGGCGCGATCGGTGCTGACGTCGACCTTCAGCGCCGGCGAGCCGCTTCCGGCGAAGTGCCGGAAGAACCCGTTGGGTCCGTGAACGCTCAGGTCGAACGTGCCGGGGTTGGGCAGGACCGTGTCGATCTTGTCCCCAGCCCCGATCGTGTAGCTGTAGGGAGCGCCGATGACGGTGAGCGACCGCGCCTGGAGGCCGGCCCCGAGGCTGCCCCGATTGCGCATCCGCAGGCGCAGTCCCTGAGGCGCGGCGTCGAAGCCGACCTCGAGGTCGTAGCCCAGCCGGCGCGAGGGCCGGACGCCCGGCTCCTGAGTCGGCACCGACCCGTTGGCCGGCGGGGTCGGCACGAAGTCCGGCGGCACCGTCTCGCTCGTCGGCTTGTAGGCGGCCACGCTGGGCAGCGGCGGGACCCGGTCCTGGGCGGTCTCGAAGTCAAACGCCGCGGTCAGGTCGCCGCACACCGCGCGGCGGAACGGCGTGATGTTGGGCTCATCGACCCCGAACCGCGCCTCGATGAAGCGGATGAGCGAGGTGTGGTCAAACGTCTCTGAGCACACCCAGCCCCCGGTGCTCCACGGCGAGACGATCAGCAGAGGCACGCGGATGCCCAGGCCGTACGGACCGGGAACGCCGTTGCTACCTCCGGGCGTCCCCGCGGTGCCGTCGAAGAACTCGTTGTCCAGCGGCACCGTCGACTCGCCGGACAGGCCACCCACCGCCGGGGTGTGACCCGGGATGTGGTCAAAGAAGCCGTCGTTCTCGTCGAAGGTGATGATCAGCGCGGTCTTTGACCACACGTCGGGGTTGCTGGTCAACGCGTTGAGGCACTGAGCCGTGTACCAAGCCCCGTACCCGGGCGGGAAGGCGGGGTGCTCCGTGTAGGCCTGCGGCGCGACGATCCAGGAGACCTGCGGCAGTTTGTCGCCCTTGACGTCCGCCGCCAGTTGCGAGAAGAGGACGTTGGCGTTGGCCAGGTCGTTGCCGGTGGCCTTGAGGTCGGTTCCGGTGCGGGCGAGCTCGGCCAGCGGGCTGTTGGCCGGGGCGTTCTGGTACTGGTGGAAGTAGAGCAGCGAGTTGTCGCCGAAGTTGCCGATGAAGGGGTCCTCGCCGGTCCAGCCCCAGGCGCCGGCGGCGGTGAGGCCATCGCCGATGTCCTGATAGATCTTCCAGCTGACCCCGTTCGCCTGGAGGCGCTCGGGATAGGTGTGCCAGTCGTAGCCGATCTCGTCATTGGCGATGACGGGGCCGCCGCCCTGGCCGTCGTTGCCCACCCAGCCGGTCCACATGTAGTAGCGGTTGGGGTCGGTGGGGCCCAGCAGCGAGCAGAAGTTGGCGTCGCAGACGGTGAAGGCGTCGGCCAGCGCGGCGTGGAAGGGGAGGTCGCGGCGTTCGAGGTGGGCCATGGTGGTCTTGGTCTTGCTCGGCAGCCACTGATCCCAGTTGCCCGCGTTCCACATCTCGTGCGTGCCGGCCCAGCTGTGATCGAGGTCCTCGATGAAGGTGAGCGCCAGGTTGCCGACGTCGGGCCGGAAGGGCGGGATGACCGTGCTGCCCTGGGCCTGGAACCAGACGGGCTGGCCGCTCGGCAGCGTCACCGGGTGCGGGTCGCCGAAGCCGCGCACGCCGCGCAGGGTTCCGAAGTAGTGGTCAAACGAGCGGTTCTCCTGCAGCAGCACGACGATGTGCTCGATATCTCGGATCGACCGGGTGGTCCGGTTGGCCGGGATGGCAAGCGCTCGCGCGATGCTGTCCGAGAACAGCGTCGTCGCAACGCCTCCGCCCGCGATCTGGAGGAACCTGCGCCGATTGACGTCGTGCATCCGTATCACCAGCCCATTTCACGGGCGCCGCCCATGCGCCGCCCTGCTCCCGAGCACCCGGCCGGGCGCACGGCGCCCCGGATGCCAACGCGGCCGCACACTAGGTCGCGTCCGGGGGGCCTGTCCAGCCGGAAACAGCGCGCTCACAAGACGCTTACAACAAAGTCACGGAACCAGGGCCGGGTGCATCGGGTTTGCACGGCTAACCGGCCGTGGGGGTGGGCATCGCGCCCACCCGTCCCACGCACCGCGCCGCTGCTTGCAGTGCCTGGTGTGGGCCGCCCACCAGGTACCCGGCGGCCAGCGCATCGCCCGCGCCGGTGGTGTCGAGCACCGGGACGTCGGGGGCGGGGTACTCGCCCTCGGGGAACCGCGCGCCGCGTGCACCCAGCTTGATCACCCACGCGGTGTCGAGGTCCGCCACGGCCGCCCGCTCGGTCTCGGTGGCAAAGACCAGATCGGGGGCGACGGCCGTCAGCCGCGCCGTGAAGGTGGCCGCCCCCACCAGCTCGATGTCGTGCGCCGAGGCGAGATCGACGGTGACGCGACGGGCCAGCCGGGCGGCCTCGACGGCGGCCTGGGCCATCGGCTCGCGCAGCAGGCAGTAGCCCGAGATGTGCAGGACGTCGCACTGCTCGAGCCACGCCCGCTCGAGGTCAGATGGCCCGAGCATGGTGGCGACCCCGCGATCGGAGGCCATCGTCCGTTCTCCGTGAGCATTGCGCACCGAGACGACCACCCCGCCGCGCCCCTCCACCACCAGTCCACCCACCTCGACGCCGTGCGCCGCCAGTTCGCCCGCGGCCAGCGCGCCCGCGGCGTCCGTGCCCCGGGCGCAGATCAGCCGGCTGCGCGCGCCGAGGGCGCTGGCCCATGCCGCCACGTTGGCGGCCTGTCCGCCGGCGGCCAGGTGGATCGCCGCCGGTGTGTCGCCGTCGGCTGCCAGAGGGCGCTCGGGGAGGACGACGACGTCGAGGATGAGATCGCCGAGCGTGCAGATGGAGAGCGGCATCGGGACAGGATGGCGGGTCGGGGCGTTCGCTACGGTGCCCCCGTGCCGCCCGCTCCGCCACGCGTCATCGTCTCCGACCGGGTCGCCCGCGCGCTGCGCGACGGGCAGCCGCTCGTCGCGCTGGAGTCGACGATCATCACCCACGGTCTGCCGCGCCCCGACAACGTCGCGGCGGCGCGCGAGTTCGAGCAGGCGGTGAGCGAGCGCGACGCGGTCCCGGCGACGATCGCGGTGCTTGAAGGGGTGCCCCACGTCGGCCTGGAGCCCGAGCAGCTCGAGCGGCTGGCGGGGAGCGACGGGTCGCTGAAGCTCAGCGTCCGCGACCTTCCGGTCGCCATGGCCCAGGGGGTCACCGGTGGCACCACCGTCGCCGCCACGGCGCTGCTCGCCGCCCGCGCCGGGATTCGCGTGTTCGCCACCGGTGGGATCGGCGGGGTGCACCGGGACGCCGCCGAGACCTTTGATGAGTCTGCTGACCTCGGGATTCTGGGTCGCTGCCGGATCACCGTGGTCTCGGCCGGAGTCAAGTCGATCCTCGACATCGCGGCCACGCTGGAGCGGCTGGAGACATTGAGCGTGCCGGTCCTGGTGTTCGGCTCAGATCGCTTCCCGGCCTTCTGGTTGGCCGACAGCGGCTACACCGTCGATCACCCCGTCACCACCGCCGAGGAGATCGCCGGCGTGATGCGTGCCGCCGACGCGCTGGACCTCCCGGGCGGGATCCTCGTCGCCAACCCGCTGCCGGTAACGGCCCAGCTGGACCCCGAGCTCCACGACCGCCTGCTCGCCGCGGCCCTCGCGGCCGCCGAGGCGGGCTCGGTGCGCGGCAAGGACGTCACCCCGTTCCTGCTCGAGTACATCCACGAACACACCGCGGGCGCCAGTGTGGCCGTCAACCTCGACATCGTGCGCGGCAACTGCCGCCTCGGGGCCGACATCGCGCGGGCGTGGGCCGCGCCGGCGGCTTAGGCGGACGCGTTCGCCGGCGCCGGGACGCCGGCGGGACGGTCATGCCTGCTAGCCCATGCTCATCCCCATGGCGGCGACATGTCCCGGGGCCGGGATGGTCAGTCCCGGGACGGACGCCGGCGCCGCCGCGATCCCTGCGCCCAGCGCCAGCAGGACGGCCGCGACCGCGGTGACCGCGGTGCTCGACACCACCTGTGAGCCGTAGGCCAGCAGCCGCTCGCCGGCGATCAGCACGGTCACCACCACCATCCAGGTGACGCTCATGATCCCCAGCGCGTAGAGCGCGACCATGAGCGTCCAGCAGCAGGCGACGCAGCACACGCCGTGATCGGCGCCGGCGAGCAGCGCGCCTCGGACGCTGCCGGACCCGCCGCGATGGCGCTCGGGGGCGACACATCGCGCCAGCCAGCGGCGCTTGACGGGGGTGAGCTGGTAGAGCCCCGCCGCGATCACCGTTCCGGCGGCGGCGTAGCGGCCTGCCGACGCCCAGCCGAGGGCCCCGAGGTCCAGCGCGCGCACCGCCTGTACGCAGGCATAGCCGGCGAGGCCGGCGACCAGCCACACCAGCCCATAGCCGGTGACGAAGCCCGCAGCGGTCGGCGCGGCCGCGCCGGGTCGACCCTGGGCCGCCCGCACCACCGCCGGCACCGAGCCGGGCAGCATCATCGCGGCGGTCATCACCACCCAGGTGATGGCGAACCAGCCCACGCCCCCCGGATCGCCGCCCGGGCTCATGTCCATCCCGGCCATGCGGTGAGCCACGATCACCCAGCCCGCGGCGGCGCCGGCGAGCACGCCGGCCGCCACCGCGGCGGGGACGGCGCGCGATCCCGCGCGCGTGCTGACGGCGTATCCGGTCATCGTCGCGTCACCCTCACCCGGCTCACGCCGCTCACGCGGCGGCGAACTCGTCGTGGCGACGCATCCACGTGGGGTAGGCCGGCTCGCCCTCGTTGCGCCCGAGCGGCGTCCGGTCCAGGATGCCGTAGTAGGTCATGATCACCTCGAGCCCGCGGTTGCCGCTCGCGTAGGTCAGGTAGACCTCGCCATCGTGCAGCGCGAACACGCTCAATCCCGGGCGCTGCGCCATGTAGCCCGCCGCGTCGGTTCCGCAGTCAGAGGCGTTCTGGGTCACGATCGGCGGGGCGCCGGGGACCCAGGCGTTGGCCTGCTCGATGGAGACGGTGTGGTGGAAATCGGCGTTGAAGTCGCTCTGGAAGCTGGAGACCCAGTTGAAGTCCCAGCCCAGCCGTGCCGCTTCGGCCGCGAGCTTCTCCACCGGCGCCTGCGACACGGCGATCATCGTGGTGTCGCGCGCCTTGAGCTGTTCCAGCACCCCGTTGAAGCTGTCGGCGATCGATGAGCACACCGGGCACCCGTGCGCATAGTCGGGCCCGAACATGAAGTGATAGATGACCAGCTGGGAGCGGCCGTCAAACAGCTCCGCCAGCGTCCTCGGTCCGTCGGTGGTCTGCAGGGTATAGGTCTTGTCGACCGGCAGCCAGGGCAGCTCGCGACGTGCCCGGGCCAGATCGTCGGCGGCATGGGTGTGCTCCTTCTCTCGCGCGAGAAGCTCGTCGCGGGCGGCCTGCCACTGCTCGCGAGTGGCGATGGTGGGGGTGGTCATGGGGTAACTCCTCAGTGTCAGTGGTGGTATCGGTCAGCTGCCGATGCGAAACGTGTCGCCGGTCTCCAGCAGCGTCTTGAGGC
>DATJTQ010000034.1:0-7277 GCA_035503355.1 Solirubrobacteraceae bacterium | reverse complement strand
TCTTCAACGGTCGGATCGACAAGACTCTTTTCCTCTCCAGTCTGCGCGAGACGGCGGTCTCCACTCAGACGCAGGTCAGCGCCGCCGGCGCCTAGCCGTCATCGCAACCGAGTGATGGCCCGGCGGTCGCGAGCCGCCCGGGCCAGGCTGGCTGTGCCCGCCGTACTGGGCCCGACTGCTGTCGGGATCCTCCTTCGCCCGATCGATCCCCCTTGGCCCGATCGATCTTCCTTGGCCCGATAGCTGTGGCGGCCCTACTGGGCTGACTGACGCAGCAGCGTGGACGTCGTCTGCTCCAGGATCTTGCGCCACGCGCGGGTCGATTCGCGCTCGGCCTCGAAGTGCTTGACCACCTTGCGGACCCGGGTGGCTGAGATCTCGATGCCGTGCCGGGCGCAGATGCGCTTGAAGCGGGGGTAGTCGTTGGCGAGCTTCAGGGTCACCGACTGGAACCCGTGACGGGCGATCTCCACACGCGAGGTGTAGTTCATGATGCTCGTCTGGAACATCAGCTCGTCGCCGGAGTCGGGCTCGATCAGGATGATGTCGACCCCGGGGTACCGCTCCTCCCATCGCCGGGCCAGCTCATGGAGGCGCTGGTGGGCCAGGAGCTTGAACGCCTGGTAGCCGATATGGGGAAAGCCCATATCCGATACCCGGCGCGGGCGCGAGCCGGTGAGGGTGGGGATCTTGGTCTCGAAGTCGTTGGCGTACGGGACCAGGGGATTGACGACGACGATGAACTTCGCCCCGGCCTCGACGGCGATGTCGAGGTTGGTGGTGGAGATGATCCCGCCGTCGACGTACTCGCGATCGCCGATCTTGACCGGCCGGTAGACCATGGGCAGCGCGCTCGAGGCACTGACGGCTCGTGAGATGGGGACGTCCTGGAAGGCCTCGGAGCCGAATACCACCCGCTCGCACGTGTCCAGGTCGGTCGCCGCCAGGTACAGCTCGCAGGCCAGCTCGCGAAAATCGTTGGTGCGATCCGGGTCAGAGAGGATGCGGCGCACGTAGCGCTCGATGCCCTCACCCGAGTACAGGCCCGTGGGCAGCGCTTCGGCGAGGGCCAGAACGATGTCCACCGCCGACACCTGGCGCAGATCCTTGCCCAGGGTGCGCAGCAGGTTCGCGACACGCAGCGGGAACATCAGCCCCCGGGTCATGAATTCCCGGTAGTTGGGCTTGAGCAGGGCGCCGACCCGCGCGTCGGGAAACGGCGTGGGGACCTGCTGGACGATGACCCGCATCATCTCTTCGGGCGTGACCCCGTTGGCCACCGCCGAAGCCACGAAGGAGCCCGCGCTGGTCCCGACGTAGACGTCGAACTGGTTGACGGTCTTGTTGACCGAGAGCAGGTCAAGGGCTCGCAGGGCCCCGATCTCATAGACCCCGCCCGTGAAGCCGCCGCCGCCCAGAACCAGGGCGGTCTTGGACCGCCGCCTCCGTCGGGCGGATTGGCCGGTTCGGGAGGCCCCGGCTGAGCGATCCGTCGCCAGCTTGACAACCTTGCCCATGCGCCGCCGGATTTTAGTCACACGGCGGCGCGGGACCGCAGCTTTGCGCCGCTCGATGGGTTACACATGTGCAATGCGGTCCGCCGTCCCCTCGCTCGTCGCGGCCCTGGCCATCGCGCTGGGCGCCGCCTCGATCGCCTCCGGCGCTGGTGGTGGTGGTGGTGGCGGCGGCGGCGGTGGCGTCGGCCTCGGCGGCACCACCAGCTCGAGCACCACCACGACGGGGACGACCACCACGGGCACCACGCCCACCTCCAGCCCACCAAGCGCGGCCACCTCCAGGGCCAACCGGACCCTGGACGGGAGCCTGAACCTCGGGATGCGTCAGGCGGGCCGGTTCAGCGGCGCCTACGTGGTCGATCTCACCGCCAACCGGATCCTGTACTCCAAGAACGCCACCACGAACCGTCTCCCAGCGTCGGTGGAGAAGCTCTACACCACGACCACGGTGCTCCAGCGCTTCGGGCCGGGCGCCACGCTGACCACCTCGCTCCTGGGCCGCGGCACGCAGCAGGGCGGCACCTTCACCGGCAGCCTCTACCTCCGCGGCGGCGGGGATCCCACCTTCGGGTCCTCGTCCTTTGACGCCGCCAACTACGGCACCGGAGCCACCATCCAGCAGCTGGTGTCGGCCCTGCGCAGCAAGAGCGGGATCACCGCGCTCAAGGGCAACGTGGTGGCCGACGAGACGATGTTCGACTCAGACCGGGGCACCCCGGCGACCGGCAACCAGCCCTCCATCGAGACCGAGGGCGAGCTCAGCGCGCTGGCCTTCGACCGTGGGTGGGCCAATTCGACCGGCACCGTCTACTTCAAGCACCCCGCCGTCGAAGCCGGGCAGCAGCTCGCCGCCGCGATGTCGGCCGCGGGAATCCAGGTGTCCCGTCACGTCAAGATCACCGCAGGGCGCACGCCTGCCGGCGCCAGCACCCTGGCCACCGTCCACTCGCCGTCGATGGCCACCCTGGTCGCGTTGACCAACACTCCGTCAGACAACTTCTTCGCCGAGACGCTCGTCAAGGACCTGGGGGCCCGGTTCGGCTCCGGCGGGAGCACCGCGGCCGGCGCCGCGGTGGTGCGCGCGCAGATGGCCTCGAGCTTTGGCATCCACCCCCGCCTCAACGACGGCTCGGGCCTGTCACGCTCTGACCTGACCACGCCGGTGCAGGTGGTCACCCTGCTGCGCAGCATGGCCTCCGACTCCCAGTTCACCTCATCACTGGCCGTCGCCGGCGAGACCGGCACGCTCGTCGACGAGATGCGCCACACCTACGCGCAGGGGCGCTGCCGCGGCAAGACCGGAACCCTGCACGACGTCTCCAACGTCGTCGGCTACTGCCGGGCCAAGGACGGGCACACCCTCGCCTACGCGCTGATGATGAACGGCATCGTGCCCGACTACGCCCACCCCATCCAGGACCGGATGCAGGTGGCGCTGGCCAAGTACACGGGCTGAATCAGCGGCTGGGACGACCCATCGAGGACAAATCGAGCTCGCGCCCGCGGATTTGCCGCCGATTGGTCGCCCTGCGTACACCTGAGGACAAATCGGGCTGGCGCCCGCGGATTTGCCGCCGATTGGTCGCCCGGCGCGCGCCCCGCGCACATCTGGCGACACATCGGGCGCGGGACACGCGCCGCGTCAGCCCCCCAGCAACTCCAGCAACCCCGCCTCGTCGAGCACCGCCACCCCCAGCTTCTCGGCCTGAGCGAGCTTTGAGCCGGCGCTCTCCCCCGCCACCACCCAGTCGGTCTTGCGCGACACCGACCCGGTGACGCGGCCGCCGGCGGCGAGGATCCGCTCGGTGGCCTGCTCGCGAGTGAGCTCGGGGAGGGTCCCGGTGAGGACCACGGTCTTGCCGGCCAGAACGCCCTCGCCGGGCGGCGGCCCCTCCTGCTCGAACTGGAGTCCGCGCTCGCGGAGATCAGCGATGAGCTTCTCCATGATCGGGTCGTGCAGCTGGTCGTGAATGGTGGCGGCCATCTTCGGCCCGACGCCCGGGGTCTCCTCGATGGCCTCGGGCGAGGCCGCCAGCAGGGCATCGATGGAGCGGAACTGGGCGGCCAGGTTGCGCCCGGTCACCCCGCCCACCTCCTCGATGCCGAGGGCCACCAGCACCCGGCCGAAGGGCATCTCCTTCGAGGCGGCGATGGCGCCGACGAGCTTCTCGGCCGAGACCTGGCCGAAACCGGGCTGCTCCGCGATCTGCTCGGCGGTGAGGTCATAGAAGTCGGCGGCGGTGCGCACCCAGCCGAGCTCCATGAACAGCGACACCTGCTTCTCGCCCAGGCCGTCGATGTCGAGCACGGTCTCGAAGAAGGTGAGCAGCTGCCAGCGGCGCCCGGCGCAGTCGCGGTTGGGGCAGCGCGTGAACACCGAGTCCTCGGGCTTGACCGTCGGGGTGTCGCACACCGGGCAGCGCTCGGGCGGCCGCGGTGACGGCGGCCGATCCGGCCGCTCGGCGACGTGGGGCGCGGGCGAGAGGACCTGCGGAATCACATCCCCGGCGCGCAGGACGATGACGTCCTCGCCGGGGCGGATGTCCTTGCGGGCGATGTCCTCCTCGTTGTGGAGGGTCGCCTGCTTGATGGTCACGCCCGACACGTGCACCGGCTCCACCACCGCGTAGGGGTGCAGATCGCCGAACTTGCCAGGGTTCCACCGGATCTCGAGCAGCCGGGTGACCGCCGTCGTCGGCGGGAACTTCCAGGCGATCGCCCACCGAGGGTCGCGCCCGACGACGCCCAGCCGCCGTTGCAGCGCGAACTGATTGACCTTGACCACCACGCCGTCGATCTCAAAGTCCAGCGACCCCCGCCGGCGCTCCCAGGACTCGCACTGCTCCACCAACTCCTGCTCATCGGTGATCTTGCGCACATCGGGGTTGACCGGGAAGCGGTGCGTGCGCAGCCACTCCAGGGCGTCCCAGTGGGCCTCGAAGGAGAGTCCCTCGGTCACGCCGATCGAGTAGCACCACAGCGATAGCGGCCGGTCGGCGGCCAACTTGGGATCGAGCTGGCGGATCGTGCCCGCCGCCGAGTTGCGCGGGTTCATGAATGTCGAGAGCCCCGCCTCCGCGCGCCGCTCGTTGAGCGCAGTGAAGTCGGGCAGCGACATGTAGACCTCGCCGCGGACCTCCAGCAGCGGCGGAGGCGGCTCCCCATCCATCTCCAGGCGCAGCGGGATCGAGCCGATCGTGCGCAGGTTGTGGGTCACGTCCTCCCCCACCTGGCCGTTGCCGCGGGTGGCGCCCCGCTCAAAGACGCCGTCGCGATAGATGAGCGAGATGGCCAGGCCGTCGATCTTGGGCTCGGCGACGAACTCGAACGCCGGATCCTCGATCCCCTCCCGGGCCAGGTGGTTGCGCATGCGCTGGATCCACGCCTGGAGCTCCTCGGCCGAGCGGGCGTTGGCCAGCGACAGCATCGGCTCGGGGTGGCGGACCTTGACCAGGTCAGAGACCGGCTCGCCGCCGACGCGCTGGGTGGGCGAGTCCGCGGTGAGCAGCTCAGGGTGATCGGCCTCGATGCGGCGCAGCTCGTCAAGCAGGGCGTCGTAGGCGTCGTCGCCGATCTCGGGGTCGTCGAGGACGTAGTAGCGGTGGCCGTGGTACTCGAGCAGCTTGCGCAGTTCGTCGGCGCGCGCCGCGAGATCAGACGCGCCCGCGGCGTTCCCGGCCCTGGCCGCCGGGCTCACGGCTCGGGCACCTCGTCGCCGGCCGGAGCCAGCGGCTGGCCCACCTCTTCGCCGGCCGCCGCCAGCGGCTCGCCCACCTCGTCGGCGGCGGGCGCGATCAGGCGCGCAAGGTCATAGCGCGCCAGCGCATCGAGCCCATCGCGGTCGGTGAGGTCGAAGTGGATCGGGGTCACCGCGATCTGGCCCGCCGCCACGGCGGCGAGATCGGTGCCCTTCTCGTCGCGCTCGAAGCTGGCGTCGCCGTAGATCCGGTACAGGCGCCGGCCGCGCGGGTGCGTTTCGTCCTCGTCGACGAGGGAGAGCTCGTCGCGGTAGATGCGCTTGCCCAGCCCCGCGACGGCAACGCCCCGCGGGCCGGCCCCCGGGACGTTGATGTTCAGCAGCGTCCCTGAGGGCAGCGGAATGTCCTCGAGCTCGGCGACCAGACGGGCCGTAAAGCTCGCGGCCACCTCGAAGTCAAAGCTCGAGCCGGTCCGGAAGTCGAGCTCCCGGCTGGTCGACTGCTGGGAGACCGCGATCCCGGGAAGCCCGAGGACGATCGCCTCCAGCGCCGCCGCGACGGTGCCCGAGTAGGTGATGTCGTCACCCAGGTTGGAGCCGTGGTTGATCCCGGCCACCACCAGCTCGGCTTCAAACCCCTCCACCAGCCCCAGGTTGGCCAGGCGCACGCAGTCGACCGGCGTGCCGTCAGTGGCGTAGCCGATCGTGCCGTCCTCGAAGTCGACCTCCTGCACCCACAGGGGCCGGCGCGTGGTGATGGAGCGCGCCATCGCCGAGCGGTTGCCGTCGGGAGCGATGACCACCAGCTCTACGGACGGCAGCGCGATCAGGGCACGGCGCAGCGCCTGCAGGCCGTCGGCCTGGATCCCGTCATCGTTGGTGAGAAGGACGCGCACGCTCTAGATGCTATGGCGCGGCCAGGCCGGAAACGCGAAAGGCGCTGGGCCGCGGCCCGAGCGGTGATAACCCAGATCACCACCCGCGCCGCGACCACCCCCAAAACGCCTGCGCCCCTGATGTGTCAGAAAGAGTAGGGTTTTGCAAGAAAAACCGACATAGAACATCCGTCCAATTGGGGATTAGGTGGGGCCTGGACGGGAAGGGGATGCCGCTCGCGTCACGAAAGCGAGCCCCCCCGCACAACGTCACATAACACGGGCGCCGCCGTAGCCGGCGCCGAGGAAATGCAGCCCCTGCGGCGCCGCGGTGGGCCCTGCGGCGGAGCGCGGGCGCCCACGCAAGAGGTCCGCAAACGTGGCCGCCGAGCGCCGTCCTCCGGCGACTTCGAGCATCGTCCCCACCAGTACGCGGATCATGTTGCGCATGAAGGCGTCGGCCTCGACGCGGAACTCCAGCAGCTCGGGGTCCGCCGCGGCCCACCCCGCGCTGAACACGATGCGCTCGAAGCGGACGTGCTCAGTCTCGGTCGGGGTGAACGCGGTGAAGTCGTGCTCGCCCACCAGCAGCTGCGCACAGCCATGGAGAGCATCGAGGTCGAGCGGATGGGGCCAGTGCAGGGCGCGGCGACGCTCGAAGGCGCTGCGAGAGCGCCGGGTGAGCACGCGATAGACGTAGGCCCGGCTGGTGGCGTCGTGGCGCGCGTCAAACCCGGGGGTCGCCGCCACGCACTCGATCACCGCCACGTCGTAGGGCAGCAGCGCGTTGACCGAGTCAGGCCGCGCCGGCTCGCCGGGGTAGCTGGCCACCTGCCCCAGCGCGTGCACGCCCGCGTCGGTGCGCCCGGCCACGGTGAGCGGTACGGCGTCGCGCCGCAGGATCACGCACAGGGCGCGCTCCAGCTCCCCCTGGATGGTGCGCAGGCCGGGCTGGCGCGCCCAGCCCGAGAACTCGGTCCCGTCGTACTCGATCAGCAGGCGCGAGACCGCCGTCACCGACGACCTCTCACAGCCCTGCCGTCCAGCGCGGTCAGACCAGCTCGAGCAGGACCATCTCGGTCGAGTCAGACCGCCGCGGCCCGAGCTTGAGGATCCGCGTGTAGCCGCCCGGGCGCTCGGTGTAGCGCGGGGCGATCTCCTCAAACAGCTTGTAGACCGTGAACTTGT
>DATJTQ010000033.1:0-5264 GCA_035503355.1 Solirubrobacteraceae bacterium | reverse complement strand
GCGCCGCCGGACCAGCGCCTGCACGCCGGCATCCTGGCCTTCCTGACCTACGCCGAGGAGCACCGCGCCGGGTGGACGATCCTGTATCGCGAGACCCTCGCGCAGGGGGGCCTGGTGGCCGAGGAGCTGTCGGGGCTGCGTGACCGCATCACCGAGATGCTGACGACGCTGTTGGGCGATGAGGCGTTCGCGCATGCCGTCACCGGGGCCGGCGAGTCGCTGGCCAGTTGGTGGCTGGAGCACCCTGAGCAGCCCAAGGAGCGGATCGCGACCATCCTCATGGGCATCGCGCAATCGGGCGTCTCGTTCACGCGGTGAGTGACCCGAGCCTGGATGGGCCTGGCGAGGGCGAGCGGGTCGACGCGGGGCCGCCTCGGAGATGCGCCTAGGGTTTTCCCCCGTTGGAACGAGGTTGGCTCACCGGGTAGCGTCCACGCCGACCGTGCCGCGACGCACGGTGGCGATGTCCGGGACCGGGGCTGTGCGAAGAAGGGGACGACGATGAGGAACAGGCCGACGCGGCGGTGGCGATGGATCGTGGTGCTGGGGTTGGCGGTGGTGGCGCTGGCGCCCGCGGGCGCCGTCGGCGCCACGCTGCACCCGAAGCTGTTGACCAAGGCGGGCTATGGCTTCCTGCCGATCGGGTTTGCGCGGTCAGCCGACGGCCGGTTGCACGTGGCCTACGAGACCAACACCAGTTGGGGCGATGCCGCCAGCGGCGTCGGCGCGGTGGCCATCAGCCCGTCGGGAAACGTCGGACCGCAGGTCCAGGCGCTCGCCTGGACCGGCCTGACCTCAGGGTCGCCGAGCGGCGTGCCCGGCCTTGCGGTCATGCCGAACGGGTCGCTCCAGGCCGTCTTCGGCGGCTCCGCCAGCGGCGTCGACGGTCCGTGGGGCATCACCTCCACCGACGGCGGAGCCACGTGGTCGGCGCCGGCCAACATCGGCAGCGGGTCGATGGCGTTCGGCGACAGCAACCTCACCCTGCAGCTCTCCAGCGGCACTCCGGTGCTCACCGCTGGGTGCTGCGGCAACATCGTCATTCAGCAGGGGTTCGGCACAGGATCACCGACCTTCCAGCTCACCAATGCCGGCGACGACGCGGCGGGCAACACCGCCTCGGCGGTGGACGCCAAGACGGGCGCGGTCATCGCCAGCTGGGACTCCAACGCCGGCAGCGGCGGGATCTGGCTTCAGCAGGCGTCACCGACCGTGGGCACCGCACAGAAGGCGCCGATCCCATCCCAGTACGGGACCGGGTCGCCGCTCATGCTCGCGGGCCGCGACACCGGGCCCGGGGTGTTCGCGGCGTACCCGGCGGACTTCGGTGACACCACGCATGTCCGGCTGCTGCGGTACGGCGGAGGCTCCGTGGCGGTGGGCTCGGTCAAGGGCCTGCACGCCGCCGTCAGCGGCGCCGCCACCAGCCTGGACGGCCGGATCTGGGTGATGTGGGCCGGGGAGATCAACGGCAAGGGAGTCACCGCCTTCACACGCTCCAACAAGGCGGTGACGCGCTTTGAGCCCATCCAGACCGGCCGGTTCACCTGGGCGCAGTTGTTCACCCTCTCCGGAGACGGACGACTCGGGCCGCTTGACCTGCTCATGAGCGGGACGCCCGACGTCACCACCGGGCCGCTGGTGCAGGGGATCTACTACGCCCGGCTGCTACCTGAGCTCTCGGCGACCGCGGCGGCCAAGAGCAGCGGCAAGGCGAAGTTCCAGCTCACCACCACGGTGACCGACGCGGGCGACGCCGTCAGCGGGGCCAAGGTGGCCGCCAAGGGGCAGAGCAAGACCACCAACGCGAAGGGCTCCGCCAAGCTCACGGTCAGCGGCTCGGCGGGCGGTCACGTGAATGTGACCGTCACCCATCCCGGGTATCGCAGCCTCACGATCCGGGTCAAGCTGTAGACACCGCTGCCGCGCCGCCTCTGTCGCGGGCCGCCGACGCGCCACCGCCGTCGCGGGCCGCCGCCGCGCCACCACCGGCGCGCGCCACCGAGGCGCGCGCCGGTTAGCCTCGGGCGATGACCGCACCCGTCCCTCAGGCCGATCCGCCCAAGCTGGGCCTGCGGATCGTGCGTTTGTTCCGACCTCACCGCGGCGTGCTGGCGCTGATCGTCGCGATGATCCTGATCACCTCGGTGTTGAGCGTGGTCAGCGCGTTGCTGGTCCGCCGGGTGTTTGACCACGCCCTGTTCGTCCGCGGGGGCCCGGACCTCGGGGCGCTGTATCCGCTGGTGGCGGCCCTGATCGCCATCCCGATCATCAACGGGGTGCTCAACGTCGCCCAGACCTACCTGACCGAGGTGGTGGGCAACCGGGTGCTGCAGGAGCTGCGCGACCGGCTGTTCGCCCATCTGGAGCGGTTGTCGCTGGCCTTCTACACCGCGACGCGCAGCGGGGAGGTGCAGTCGCGGCTCGCCAACGACGTCGGCGGCGTCCAGACCACCATCACCTCCACCGCCTCGTCGGTGGTCTCAAACGTGGTCACGCTCGTCTCCTCGGTGGTGGCCATGTTGCTGCTGTCGCCGTTGCTGACCGCCATCTCGCTGGCGGCGACGCCCGTCTTCGTGGTGTTCAGCCGGCGGGTCGGGCGCGCGCGGCGACTGGCGCGCCGCGATGCGCAGGCCTCCCTGGCGGCGATGGGCTCGATCACTCAGGAGACGCTCTCGGTGTCGGGGATCCTGCTGGCCAAGGTGTTCGGCCGCCAGGAGCACGAGGTCGAGCGCTATCGCGCCGAGAACGCCAACCAGGCCGACCTGCAGATCCGCCAGGCGTTCGTGGGGCGATCCTTCTTCGCGGTCACCCAGGCGTTCTTCGGCATCAGCCCGGCGCTGGTCTACCTCGTCGCCGGACTGCAGGGCACGCACGGTGATCTCTCGGCCGGAACGCTGGTGGCCTTCACCACCCTGCAGACCCGGCTGCTGCTGCCGATCAATCAGCTGCTCCAGGTCTCGGTCGACGTGCAGTCCTCACTGGCGCTGTTCGGGCGCATCTTCGAGCTCATCGACCTCGAGCCGCGGATCACCGACGCGCCCGATGCGCTGAGCATCGATGCCGCAGACGTGCGCGGCGACGTCGCCTTTGACCACGTGTCGTTTCGCTACGGCGGCGGCGAGGACGGTGGCGCGCCGGCGCCTGATGAGGCGCTGAGCGACGTCTCGATCCACGTCTCGCCGGGACAGCTGGCGGCGCTGGTCGGTCCCTCCGGCGCGGGCAAGACCACGATCTCCTACCTGATCCCGCGGCTCTACGACGTCGAGGAGGGCGCGGTGACGATCGACGGCCACGATGTGCGTGACCTCACCGCCGCCACCATCGCCGGCGCCGTCGGGGTGGTCACCCAGGAGAGCTACCTGTTCGGCGGGACGGTGCGCGAGAACATCAGCTACGGGCGGCCGGCCGCCACCGACGAGCAGGTCGTCGCCGCCGCCAAGGCCGCCTTCATCCACGAGCGCATCTTGGCGCTGGAGAACGGCTACGACACGGTGGTGGGCGAGCGCGGGTACCGCTTCTCGGGCGGAGAGCGCCAGCGGCTGGCCATCGCGCGCGTGATCCTCGAGGATCCCCCCGTCCTCGTGCTCGACGAGGCCACCTCCGCCCTGGACACCGAGAGCGAGCGGGTCGTCCAGCAGGCGCTCGAGTCCCTCATCCAGCGCCGCACCACGATCGCCATTGCGCATCGACTGTCCACGATCCGCAACGCCGACGTCATCTTCGCCGTCGACGGCGGCATGATCGTCGAGAGCGGCACCCACGACGAGCTCCTCGCCCAGGGGGGCCTCTATGCGCGGCTGTACGAGGAGCAGTTCGGCGACGGGGTGGTGGAAGCTCACTGCAGCGACGGCGTGATCCTCGCCAACGGCCACCCGTGCCGGCCGTCCAACCGCCGACGCCGCGAGGACGAGGAGGTCCCCGCGCCGGCCACCGCCGACGCGGGGTCGTCGGTGGCTGAGGTCCCGGCCGAGTTGCGTGCGGTGCTCACGACCTAGGAACGGGCGCTACGGTGGAGGCATGCGGAGCTCTGATCTCGAGGCGCTGGAGCGGATCATCAGAGAGCGCGGAGGGTTCGGGCATCGCGAGCATCTCGAGCTCGCGTGGACGTACCTGCGCGCGTACCCGCTCGAGGAAGCGGAGCCGGTGATGATCGCGGCGATTCGCCATGTCGCGCGGCAGCACGGGGCCGAGGGCAAGTACCACGAGACGCTGACGCGGGCGTGGTTGCGGTTCACGGCGGTGCACATGGAGCGCTGGGGAGCGGAGAGCTTTGACCAGTTCATCGAGGGCAACCGGCCGCTTCTCAACGGCGCGCTGGTGGAGCACTTCTATTCGCGCGAGCTGATCTCCGGCGAAGCGGCGCGGGTGGCCTGGGTGGACCCCGACCTGCGGCCGTTGCCGGCCCTGGCGTGAGCTGACCCGGCGCGCCGCCCCATGCGGGCGCGCCACGCCTCAGGCCGCCGCTCTCCAGCCGGGACGGCGCAACCGGTGCAACACCAGCGGCGGGAGGAGGCCGATGAGCAGCGTGGCGGCGAGCAGCGCCACCAGGTAGGGCGCGGTGGCGATGTGGCCAAGCTGGCTGGGTGGGAGCAGGCCGACGATCGCGGCGGCCGCGCACGCCACCGTGCCGAGCACGCAGATCGACAGCAGGGCCGGTGCGCGATAGCCACGCGGATGCTCCGGCTGTCGCCGCCGCAGGTTCATCGCCGCGACGAACATGAGGATGTACATCACCAGGTAGACCTCGGTGGCCAGGGCGGCGAAGACCCAGTAGGCGCGTGACACCGCCGGCACCAGCGCGTAGAGCGCGCCGATCAGGGTGATGACCAGCCCCTGGGCGACGAGGATGTGCAGCTGGACGCCGTTGGCGTTGAGCTTCTGGAAATAGCGGGGCAGGTAGCCGCGCTCGCGGCCGATCTCCAGCAGTCCGGTGGAGGGCCCGGTGAGCCAGTCGAGCAGGCCGCTCAGCGAGGCGACCACCAGGCCGACGGCGATGATCGGCGTCAGCACGCTCAGGCCGAAGTGATCAAGCAGGCTCCGGAACGCCTGCATGACGCCGGCGGTGAAGCTGATGTGCGACGCGGGCACCGCGACGGCGATCGCCAGCGTCGGCAGGATGAAGACGAGGAGGATCAGGACCACGGCGAGCAGGGTCGCCTTCGGGAACTCACGCGGCGCGTCGTGCAGCTCGTCGACGTGGACGGCGTTGACCTCGACGCCGCCGTAGAGGAAGAAGCTGTTGACGATGAGCACGACGCTCG
>DATJTQ010000032.1:0-8035 GCA_035503355.1 Solirubrobacteraceae bacterium | reverse complement strand
GTGGGAGTCAGACGTCCTGCCCCGGCGCGTGGGCGCGTACTCGCCGACGTGGATGGACCAGCTGTGCGCCGCCGGCGAGGTGGTGTGGATCGGCGCGGGCGCGCTGGGACGCAACTCCGGCCGGGTGGCGCTGTACTTCCGCGA
This sequence comes from Solirubrobacteraceae bacterium, assembly GCA_035503355.1. Taxonomy (GTDB): domain Bacteria; phylum Actinomycetota; class Thermoleophilia; order Solirubrobacterales; family Solirubrobacteraceae; genus Palsa-465. Next base: position 7,891 of record DATJTQ010000032.1, on the reverse strand, counting down.
GGACCTCGGCTTGCTCGGGCCACCGCCGTCGCGCGCGGAGGCGCGCTCCGACGAGGCCCATCAGGCGATCCGCGCGCGGCTGGCCGCCGGCGCGTGCTTCTTCACCGACCTGCTCGTGGATGTCGACGCGTCGCCCGAGGAGATCCAGGAGGCGCTGTGGGATCTGGCCTGGGCCGGCGTGGTCACCAACGACGCCTACGCTCCCCTACGCGCGCCGCGGCTGACGCTGGCCCGCGCCCAGCGCGAGGTGAGCCGTCGCGGCGCCGTGCGCGGCGGGCGGTTCGGGGCGGCCCGCCGGCGGAGTGCCGGCGCGGCGGCGCAGGTCCAGGGCCGGTGGTCGTTGACCGAGCCGCTGCTGCGCGGCGGGGAGGGCGATCCGAGCCTTCGTCGCCGGGCGCTGGGCGAGCTCCTGCTGGAGCGCTACGGGATCGTCACGCGTGAGCAGGTCCTGGCCGAGGGGATCCCCGGCGGTTTCTCGGGCATCTACGCGGAGCTCTCGCAGCTCGAGACGCTGGGCGTGGCCCGGCGCGGCTACTTCCTGGAGGGCCTGGGCGGCGCGCAGTTCGCCCTGCCGGGCGCGGTTGAGCGGCTGCGGGCGCGCGGCGGCGCGGGCGCCTCGGCGGGTGCCGGCGATGACGCGTCGCCCCTGGTGCTGGCCGCGGTCGATCCCGCGCAGCCGTATGGTGCGGCGCTGCCGTGGCCCAAGCGCCCGGGTGGCGAGGAGCGCTCCGCGCGGCGCCCGGCCCGGGTGGCGGGCGCGTACGTGGTCCTGGCCGGGGGAGACCCGATCGTCTACCTCGAGCGCGGCGGGCGGGCGCTGCAGACGCTCGTCGCCGCCGCAGATCCGCGGATCGAGGTGGCGCTATCGGCGCTGGTGGAGCGCGTCCGCGCCGGCGCCATCAAGCGTGTCGCGCTGGAGAAGGTGGACGGCGAGCCCGCGATGAGCTCCCCGCTCGCCCCGGCGCTGCTGGCGCTCGGCTTCCAGGAGGGCCCGCGGCGGCTCACGCTGTCGGCCTGACACCCTCAGGGGATGCCTGAGGGCGACACCATCGCCTATGCGGCGCAGCGGATGCGCCCGGTGCTGGAGGGTCATATGCCCGATGAGATCCGCACCCCGCATCCGCGCCACGCCCTGGATCGCTGGCCGGAGCGGCTGAGCGGTCGTGTGGTGACCGAGATCCGCACGCACGGCAAGCACCTGTTCATCTGCTTTCAGGGCGATCTGGTGCTGCACTCGCACCTGCGCATGACCGGGACCTGGGGTGTCTATGCCCCCGGTCGCCGGTGGGGGCGGTCACCGCGGCTGGCCTGGCTCGTGCTCGAGCGCGGCGGCCACCAGGTCGTCCAGTTCAACGGGCCGGTGCTCGAGCTCATGACCGAGAGCCGCACCCGCTTTGATCAGCGGCTGGCCGCGCTGGGCCCGGACATCCTGGCCGGCGAATTCGACTCTCGGCGTTTTCTGGCGCGCCTGCGCGCCGACGACCCCACCCGCGGGATCGGCGAGGCGCTGCTCGATCAGCGCAACGTCGCGGGCATCGGCAACATCTGGAAGTCCGAGGGCCTGTGGGAGGCCGCCCTGGATCCTTGGCGCCCGCTGTCGTCGGTGACCGACGAGGACGCGATGGCGGTCATCGCGGCGGTGCGGCCGCGGATGTTGGATTCGGCGCGACGCGGGCGGATGCAGGGCGAGGCGCGGGTCTTTCGCCGTGCGGGGCGGCCGTGCCCGCGCTGCGGGGCCACCGTGCTCGCGCGCGGGCAGGGCGATGACAACCGGACCGCCTTCTGGTGTCCGGGCTGCCAGCGCTGACGCCCGGCGTCCCACCTTTTCGCTGCGCCGCCGCTACTTGATGCGGCACTGCGCCGCGCTGAAGCGCGGCGGATTGGCGTGGGCGGCGTCGGTGTGGCCGGCGGTGGTGCGGCGGACCGTCTGCCCGATGATCTTCCCGCCGCGCTTCCAGATGAAGGTGATGGTGGCGTTGAGCAGCCCGGTGTGGGCGCTGAAGGGGAAGACGGCGCCGTCCTGCTGCAGTCCGTTGGCGTTGCGCCCCAGCGACAGGCGGCTGGTGGCCAGGTTGCTCTGGATGGGAAGGAAGCGGTGCTCGCCGGTCGACCAGTAGTTGACCTGGACGATCATGGACAGGGAGGCCGAGAAGCCGAGCGACGGCATCTGTCCGCGCACGCCGAGGTCGTTGCGGAACTTGGCGGTGTCGCAGATGTTGACCGTCGCCCACAGCGACCGCGACTTCTCGGCGGTGTGCACCGCGCGGGCGATCCTGGCCGGTCCGATCCCGGCGGCAGCCGCCGACCCGGCCGCGAACAGGACTGCGGCCGCGAGTACCGTTGTCGCCAGCGCGGCACGCATGCGACGAAGATATCGAGCTGTGGTGGTGATGGAACCCATCTGGGCGCGTAGTGAGGGTGGTGATCGAGACTCAGGCGCAACCTAAGTCCGGCGGGCGTCGCTCCACCCAGAACTCCTGGGACCGCTTCGAGTTGCTGTATCGCTCGAGCCGCGACGATGTCTTCGCCTACGTGGCGACCCTCCTGAACGACCGCGCCGCGGCGGAGGACATCACCGCGCAGGCGTTCGAGCGGGCCTACCGGCGCCGCATGACCTTCGACCGCCGCCGCGGCGAGGAGCGCGCGTGGCTGTTCGGCATCGCCCGCAACGCCGCGCTGGACGAGTTGCGCCGCCGCAAGCGCGTGGCCTCGCTGACCGTCGACCCCGAGGACGTGTCCGAGGTCAAGGACGACGAGGCGGCGGAGGTGGCGCTGCGCCGGACCGCGGTCCGCTCGGCGCTGACCGAGCTGCCGGCGCGCGATCGCGAGGTCATCGCGCTCAAGTTCGGAGCCGGACTGCGCAACACCGAGCTGGCCAAGGTCCTGGGGGTCAGCGAAACCGCCGCCGGAACCCTGCTGTATCGAGCCATGGAGAGACTGAGAAAGGCCTGCGATGCGAGGACCTGACAGCGACCCCGAGGACCGGGACATCGCGGGCGCGGTGATGGCGATCGACGCCACCCTGGCCGGTGATCCCGTGGACCCCGACTACGCCGAGCTCGCCGAGCTGGCGCTCATCCTGCGCCGGGAGCGACCCAGGACCAGCGACGCGTTCGCTGCGCGCCTCGATGACCGGGTGCAGCGCCGGTTCGCCCGTCCCGCGCCGGCGGCGCGCGGGACGGGCCTTCGGCGGTGGTTGACCGGCTCGCTGGCCGGCCTGGCGGCGGCCGCCGCGGCGACCGTGCTTGTGATCGTGATCTCCAACGGGAACCACACCTCCTTGTCCAACGGGGCCGCCGAGTCGGCGGGGGCGACGGTGGTGAGCTCGTCCTCGGCGGCGGCTGCGACCAGCACCTCCGCTGGGTCGGCGGCGTCGAGCGGCGTCGCCGCGGCGAGTGCCCCTTCCAGCAAGGTCACTCCCCACCTGGCGACCCCCACACGTGAGAAGAGCCCGGCGGCGCATGGCGCGGCCTCCTCGGCGGCCTCCTCTGCGGCGTCGAGCGCGTCGAGCGCGTCGTCGCGGGCGTCGAGCCCCCCAGCCGCCCCGTACGCGCCGCAGGCGGTGATCCCCACGCCGGTGGTCCCCGGCAAGCGCCAGGTCGTCCAGTCGGCGCAGCTCATCCTGGGCGTCGCCCCCAGCCGGATCGACGACGTCTCCCAGCAGGTGTTCAACGTCGTCGGGCAGGAGAAGGGCTACGTCAACGGCTCCAACGTCACCTCCGGCGGCGACGGCAACGCCTTCTTCTCACTGAGCGTGCCCAGCTCCAACCTGCCGGCGACACTGGCCGCCCTGTCAGAGCTCAAGGGCGCCCACGTCGTGTCGCGCACGGACAACACCAACGACATCACCGGGCAGGTCGGTGGCGCCGGCCAGAAGCTGGCCGAGGCGCGGGCACTGCGGCGCTCGCTGCTCAAGCAACTGGCCAACGCCGTCACCACCGAGCAGGTGGACAGCATCCAGGCCCGCCTGCACGACGCCAACGCCTCGATCGCCTCTGACCTCTCGAGCCTGCGCGGCCTGCAGCGCCAGGTGGCCTACAGCAACATCACGGTGCGCATCCAGTCCTCCACGGCTCCGGCGCCGGTGGCCCACCACAGCTCGAGCGGCTTCACCATCGGCAAGGCCGCCCACGACGCCGGTCGGGTGCTGGTGGTGGTGGCCGGGGTGGCCCTGATCGCGCTGGCGGTCCTGGTGCCACTCGCCCTGGTGGTGGCCCTGCTGGCCTGGGTGGGCTTCGCGGTGCGCCGCCGGCGCCGCGATCAGGTCCTCGATCTCGTGTGACGGGGCCTTCCTCGGCGCCGCTCGCCGGGCGGCGCCGCGTTGTGTGCTATCCATCACACAATGGCGGCGACCAGCGAGGAGACGATCGTCCTGCTGCACAGCGTCCCGCTGTTCGCGACGCTGTCAGACGAGGACCTCGCCGAGGTGGCGGCTGTCACCGTGCCCCGCCACTTCGACGGCGGCGATGTGGTCTTCCGCGAGGGCGATCGCAGCAACACCTGCTACGTGGTCCGCTCCGGCCGCGTGCGCGCGGTGCGCGAGCACACCGGCCGGCGGACGCTGACGCTGGCCACCTTCGGCCCCGGTGACATCTTCGGGGAGCTGGCCATGTTCGACGACGAGAGCCGCTCGGCGACCATCGAGGCACTGGAGGACACCGAGGTGGCGGCCATTCTGGGCCAGGACATGCGGCGGCTGTTGCGCGCGCACCCGGAGATCTCCGTCAAGCTGCTGGGCGCGCTCGGACGGCGGTTGCGCGAGACCAACGAGCGCCTCGCCCGTCAGTCCTTCCAGACGGTGCAGAGCCGGGTCGCGGCGGCGCTGGCCGAACTGGTGGCGACCGCCCGCGCCGAGGGCGCGGGTGAGAATGACGTGCTCATCACGGCCACCCAGACCGACCTGGCTCAGCTGGCGGGTTCGTCGCGCGAATCGGCCAGCCGGTTTCTGGCCACGCTGGAGCGCGCCGGCGTGATCACGCAGGGCCGGGGGAAGCTCACCGTGCATGATCCAGGCCGCTTGGAGGGGTACGTCTATTAGCGCGCCGGGTCCAGGCGACGAGTTCTCGGCGGGGGGCGTCGTGGTGCGTGGGGGCGAGGTGGTCGTGATCGTGCCCGTCAAGCGCGCGGCGGACGGTCGCCGCGTCCTCGGCCTGCCCAAGGGCCACCTCGACGGCGACGAGACTCCCGAGCAGGCGGCCCGGCGCGAGGTGAGCGAGGAGGCGGGCGTCATCGGCGACGTGGTGGCGGAGCTGGGCGACGTGCGCTACCGCTACGAGCGGCGCGGCCGCCGCGTGGCCAAGACGGTGCGCTTCTTCCTCTTCACCTACGTCTCGGGGAGCGTCGATGACCACGACCACGAGATCGAAGAGGCACGGTGGATGCCGCTGGAGCAGGCCGCGTGGGACCTCACCTATGCGGGCGAACGCGAGATGGTGCAGCGCGCCCTGTCGCGATCCGCCGAGGATCGGTAGGCTGCGCAGCCGTGCGGGTGCTCAACTTCTACTCCTCGGTGTTCGCCGACCAGCTGCGGCGCGGCCGCAAGACGGCCACGATCCGTCTCGGCGACAAGTCGCACAAGTACCACAAGAACGAGTGCGTTCTGGTCACGATCGGCTACCAGCACTCGCCGCGGGAGAAGATCTTCCACGCCGTCATCGATCAGGTGGAGGTCAAGCGTGTGCGTGACCTCTCGCCCCGCGAGATCGAGCACGACAACCCCGAGTTCCGGCGCGTCGACGAGATGGTCCACTTCCTGGAGCAGATCTACGGTCGCAAGGTGTCGATGGACGACACCGTGACCGTGGTGCGCTTCTCTCAGATCATCGAGCAGCCGCCCGAGCAGCTCCGCGACCGGATCCACGGTCTCGGCGGCGCGCGGAACTGACCCGCGGCGCCGGGCCCGTCGACTCCCGCACGGTCAGGTCAACGCCGATCAGCAGCTGCTGAGGCGGCGAACACAACCCCACTGTGACACTCCGCTCGGCCGCGGTGTGATCCGTGCGTTCCGGGCTGAGTCGAGCTTGGCCCGCTAGCGGTGGTGGCCGCCGGGACCGCCGTGGCCGCCGGGACCGCCGTGGCCCCCGTATCCACCGGGGCCGCCGTGGCCACCTGGACCTCCGGGGCCGCCGTGGCCGCCGTATCCACCGGGGCCGCCGTGGCCCCCGTATCCACCCGGACCGCCCGGGCCGCCCGGGCCGCCGTGGCCCGGATGCCCGCCGGGATTGCTCGGGCCCGTGGGGACGCTCGGGCCGGGAGTGCTCGGGCCGCCGTCGCTGCCCGCGCCGGGCCCGACCGGACCGCCGTGGCCCTCGTGTCTGCCCGGGCCGCCGTGGCCGTGGTATCCGCCGGGGCCACCACCGTGTCCGGTGCCGTTGTGGCCGTCTGACGCGTCCTCGTGCCGGTCACCGCCAACGGGCCGGCGACCCGAGCGCACGGGCCGGTTGGACGTCGGCACGCTGGCCACCACTGTGGTGGTGGGCGGGGCAGTGGTGGTTGTCGTGGTGGTGACTGGGGTGGCGGTGGGGGTGGCCGGCGTCGGCGCGGGCGTGGTCGGGGTGGCGGGCGCGGTGGGCTGCTGCTTGGCCGGCGCGTGGTTCCGCACGCCCGCGGCACGTCGCCGCGTGCCACCGGAATGACCGCTGGAGGTGTGCCGTCCGGCGGCATGTCGCCGGCCGGGCGCCGTCCTGGCCGTGCCGCGGCCCAGCGTGGCGCCGCCTGCCTGGCCGGTCGCGGCCACAAAGGTCGCGCCGCCGTGGGCGCCCCCGTGAGCCGCCTGGCGATGGGTCGCGGCGCGCGTGGCGGGCAGGTGACGCTGGCCCGCACGATGATGGCGCCCCGCGGGAGCGTTCAGTGCGGTCGCGGCCGGGGAGCCGCCGGTCGACGGCGGGCTGCCCAGCGGTCCCGCGCCGATGGACAGGGCCACGAGGCCGAGGAGCACGACGGCGACCGCGCCGGCCGCTCCGAGACGGACGTTGGTGGAGCGCAGCAGGCGTGCGGCGGTGCCGGGAGCGCCCGCCGCGGACGCGGCGCCTGCTCCGGCCGCGGCGCCCGCCATCCCTGCAGCCGCGCCGGCTCCCGCGCCGATGCCGGCGGCCCCGGCGGAGGTCGCGTGGGCGTCAGACGGTGAATCGGGGGCTACCGCCGCGGGGGCGTCTTCGGTGGGAGCATTGGGCGCCGGCGCAGGGGCCGTTGACGCAGGCTGCGCATTCCCCACCTCGCCTTCGCTGGGCGCTCCGTCGCTCATCACCGGCGGATGATAGGAGTGCTGAGCCGCTTGGCTCCATCAGCCGCCGCCCCAGACCCCCCAGGCGGCGGGTAGCCTAGAAGACGATGATCAGCACAAATCAGCTCAAGAACGGCAACCACATCGAGGTCGACGGCGTCGTCTACAAGGTCCTCGAGTTCCAGCACGTCAACCCCGGCAAGGGGGCCGCGTTCGTGCGCACCAAGCTCAAGCGCGCGTCAGACGGCAACGTCATCGACAAGACCTTCCGCGCGGGCGAGAAGTTCCGCTCCATCCGCACTGAGGTGCGCCGGATGCAGTTCCTCTACGACGACGGCACCGACGCCCACTTCATGGACTCCGAGAGCTACGAGCAGATCACCGTGCCCCAGGCGTCCCTGGAGGAAGAGCTGCGCTGGACCAAGCCCAACGACGAGGTCGAGCTCCTGGTCATCGACGGCCAGCCGGGCGGCCTCCAGCTCCCCAGCGCCGTGGACCTCGAGGTCACCGAGACCGAGCCCGGCCTGCGCGGCGACACCGCCTCAGGCGGCGGCAACAAGCCCGCCACGCTGGAGACCGGCGCCAGCATCCAGGTCCCGTTGTTCGTCAACATCGGGGACCGGGTGCGCGTCGACACCCGCTCGGGCAAGTACGTCTCCCGCGCGTAGC
>DATJTQ010000031.1:0-29461 GCA_035503355.1 Solirubrobacteraceae bacterium | reverse complement strand
AGAGGTCCTTGTAGTCGACCTGGTCGACCTTGTCCCGGCAATACGGGCACGACTTCCGGCGGGCTGAAGTCGGCCCACCCTTCCGATCGCGCCGGCGTACCGGTCGTCTGCGTTGCTTTGCCACGGAGTTCAGCCTAGCGTGATTGTTGAGGAACTGCCTTTAGAACGGGATGTCGTCGTCGCCTCCGGCGGCGCCGACCGGCGTGCGCTCGAAATCACCGGTGTCGATCGGGACGTCGCTCTCCTGTGAGTGTGAGCTGGAGGAGAACCCGTTCCCGTTACCGGCGTCGTCGCGACTGCCGAGGAACTGCACGGACTCAGCGACGATATCAACAGACTGGCGCTTGTTGCCGTCCTTGTCGGTCCACTCGCGCCACTGCAGCCGTCCGTCCACGGCGATCGGGCGTCCCTTGGAGAGGTAGCGGTGGCAGTTCTCGCCCTGCGCACCCCACACGGAGACGTCGAAGTAGTTGGGAGCGTCCTCCCACTCGTTGGACTGAGGATTGCGGCGCCGGCCGTTGCAGGCCACGCGCAGCGAGCACACGTTGTTGCCCGATCCGGTCGAGCGGATCTCGGGGTCTCGCGTGAGGTTTCCGGTGATGATCACCCGGTTGATGTTGCCGCCAGCCATGCTGTGGCTCCTTTCCCAAAGCCTGTTTTTGAAGCTCGAGTCGAGTCTATGGCCGTGCCAGACGGCTCCCCGTCGCGCTGGCCGGAATTTGGCGGAAACGTCGCCGGCACGGCACACGGCGTACGTTTCGTGATGCTTTTGTCACAGATCCGGGCGCGCGCAGGCCGCAGCTCGCGCGGCCACGTGTCCCAGCTCACGGCGGGGAGAAGCCTGAGCCGCCAGGCGGCGGGGAGTCTCAGCCCTCAGCGGGCACGGCCGCGGCGGCCGCCGGAGCAGCCGGAGGCGCCGTGGGGGTCCCCGCCACCACCGGCGGAGGCGTGTCGGGCGCCGGGGGCGTCCCGGGCACGACGCGGATGATCCGGAAGCGCAGCACGGCGTCATCGATGCGCAGCGTGTGCGACAGGCCCTCGAGCAGAGTCGTCGGTCCGGTGAACTGGAACAGGTGGTACTCGCCCTCGGTCTGGTGGTTGATCTCGTAGGCCAGAGGGCGCCCGTGCCAGTCGTCGTTGCGCTCGACGTTGCCGCCGCCGGTCGTGATCTGGGACTCGACGTCGGCGAGGATCTTGGCGCGGCGCTCGTCCTCGGCGGTGGTCGAGAGGACCAGCATCAGGTCATATAGGCGTGCTTGCTCGGGCATGGAAAACGCCCATCGCTGGGCGGGCGCCGACTATAGCGGGTGACTCGTCCCCAGCGGCCGTGCCGGGGTGGCCAGGCGGCCTCGCCCGCGCCGGCCGGCTGTCACCATCGTCTCATGTCCGCCAGGCCGACCGACATCCCCGTCGAGGAGCTGAACATCGTCGAGTGCCCCGACGACGCCCACTGGGAGCGCTGGCTGCACGAGCACCACGCCCGCGTCGCCGATGCCTGGGTCAAGATCGCCAAGAAGGGCTCGGGCGTCACCACGGTCCATTACCCCGAGGTGCTGGACACGGCGATCTGCTTCGGCTGGATCGACGCGGTGCGCCGCCCGCTCGACGACATCTACTTCCTGCAGCGCTTCACGCCGCGTGGGCCGCGCAGCAAGTGGTCGCAGGTCAATCGCGAGAAGGCGGTCGCCCTCACCGGCCAGGGGCGGATGCAGCCCGCCGGCCACGCGCAGGTCAGGGCGGCGCAGGCCGACGGGCGCTGGGACGCGGCCTACGCCCCCCAGAGCCGCATCGAAGCTCCCGAGGATCTCCAGCGCGCGCTGGACGCCGAGCCCGAGGCCAGGGCGTTCTTCGCCACGCTCAAGGGCCAGCAGCGCTACGCCTTCCTCTACCGCCTGCACAACGTCAAGACCGAGAAGGGCCGGCAGCGGCGCATCGCCAACTACATCGAGCTGCTGCGCGAGGGGCGGACGCTCAACTAGACCGCGCTCTCGCGGCTGGTCTCCTTGGCCCGGATATCGGCGAGCTGGTCATCGATCCAGTCGCCCGGGTCCCGCGCGGTGACAATCGAGATCAGTCCCTCGTGACGGCGCTTGCGCTCCTCGATGGGCATCGTCAGCGCCGCGTGGATGGAGTCGGCGAGCTCCTGGATGTCGAAGGGGTTGACCGACAGGGCGTACTGGCCGAGCTCCTCGTGAGCGCCGGTGTTCTCCGACAGCACCGATACGCCGGCGCGCTCGTTGACCATCGGCCCCTCCTTGGCGACGAGGTTCATCCCGTCGAACATCGCGTTGACCATCAGCATGTCGTAGTGCTTGTAGGCGGCCACCGCCTCCTCCAGGTCATCGCGGAGCTTGAGCTGGATGGGCATCCAATCCGGCGAGCCGTGGCGATGGTTGACCACCGCCACCACCGCCTCGATGCGCTCCAGGTACTCGGCGTACTCGGGGACGTCGGTTCGCGAGGGCATGAGCTGGGCGATGAAGGTGACCCGCTCACGGAACTCGGGGTGCTGCTCCAGGAAGGTGTCAAAGGCGCTGAAGCCGCGCAGGACGTTCTTGCTCAGGTCGGCGCGATCGACGCGGAGGATGAGATGGTCACGCCGGCGACGCAGCAGCTCGGTCTCGAACTCCCGCACGTGGGGACGGGCGGCCACGGCCTGGATGGCGCTGGAGTCGATGGGCAGCGGATAGGCCCGGACCCAGACCTCGCGGTCATCGATCTTCACCACGCCCGCCTCGTGGTCGACATCCAGCCCCATGAGGTCCTCGCAGCACTGCAGGAAGTTCCGGCGGTAGGAGCGGGTGTGGAAGCCGATGATGTCGTTGGAGAGGATCCCGTGATAGATGTCGCGCCGGATCGGGGTGGGCAGCACCCGCCACGAGTCCGACTGGCTCCACGGGATGTGGACGAAGTGGTGCAGGAAGACGTCGGGGCGCTGGCGGCGGATGAGCGCCGGCAGGACGTAGAGGTGGTAGTCGTGGACCATCACCACCGGCTTGTCGATGCCCTCGATCTCCTCGAGCACGGCGTGGGCGAGGTCCTCGTTGACCGTGTTGTAACCGAACTCGTAGGCCTCGGTCTCGTTGCGGCGGATATCCGGAGCGTTGGAGAGGTCCCACAGGTAGTGCTGGATGAACCACAGCAGCGGGTTGGCGATGATGTTGTAGAAGCCGTCGTAGGCGTCGGGATCGGAGGCCACGAGCTTGACGCGGTACTCGTCCCCCTCGGGGGTCTTCACCGGGAAAGGACGACCGTCGTTGCGCTCGGCCTCAGCGATGTCCTCGTCGGTCATCGCCGACGCCACCCAGGTCACGGGGCGGTGGGAGGCGAGCCCGATCAGTGCAGTGACCAGTCCTCCCGTGCCTCGCTTGATCTCACCTCCCTCCTGGAAGGTGACCGGGCCACGATTTGAGACGAGAACGAGTGGCGTATCGGCTGACATGCGTCGTGATAGACGATAACCGGACCCCGCCGTCAACATATCCCACCGGATCGGTGAAGTTGTTAGCGTTTCGCTCCCGCCGCCTTCGACAAGCCTTCGACAAGGAGACCCACCGTGAGCAGCACCGACGATCTGCTGGCCAACAACGAGAGCTACGTCGCCGCCTTCGATAAGGCCAACCTGCCGCTGCCGCCCGCCAAGAAGGTCGCGGTCGTCGCCTGCATGGACGCCCGCCTGAACGTCTACGGGATGCTCGGGCTCGCCGAGGGCGACGCCCACGTCATCCGCAACGCCGGCGGCGTCGTCACCGATGACGAGATCCGCTCCCTGGCCATCTCCCAGCGCCTGCTCGGGACCGAGGAGATCATCCTCATCCACCACACCGACTGCGGGATGCTCACCTTCACCGACGACGGCTTCAAGGCCGACATCGAGAAGGACACCGGGATCCGCCCGACGTGGGCCGCCGAGGCCTTCCCCGATCTCGACGGCGACGTGCGCCAGTCGATCGCGCGCGTCAAGGCCTCGCCGTTCATTCCCAACAAGAACTCGGTCCGGGGGTTCGTCTACGAGGTGGAGACGGGACGTCTGCGCGAGGTCTCGTAGTCGGAGCCGTGCCGCCGGGTAGCTTCCCGGGGCATGGCCGAGCATGACGTCATCATCATCGGCGCCGGTCCGGCGGGCGAGGTGTGCGCCGGGCGGGCCGCCGGCGAGGGCCTCGACGTGGCCCTGGTCGAGCGCGAGCTCGTCGGCGGCGAATGCGCCTATTGGGCCTGCATGCCGTCCAAGGCGCTGCTCCGTCCCGCGCAGCTCCTGGCCGAGGTGCAACGCGTCCCGGGAGCCAGGGAGGCGGTCACCGGCGCCCTTGACGCCGCAGTCGTGCTCGCCCGGCGTGACGAGGTCATCCACGACCTCGATGACTCCGCGCAGCTCCCCTGGGTCACGGACCGAGGGATCACGCTCTACCGCGGGCAGGCGCGGCTGGACGGCCCCCGGCGCGTCCGCGTCGACGACGAGCTCCACACCGCACGGCGCGCGGTGGTCATCGCCGCCGGCAGCGGCGCGGCCATCCCGCCGGTGCCCGGCCTGCGCGACATCGCACCGTGGACCAACCGCCAGGCCACCGGCGCCAAGGCGGTTCCGCGGCGCCTGACCGTCCTGGGCGGCGGCGCCGTGGGCTGCGAGCTGGCGCAGGCGTGGGCGTCGCTGGGCGCGACGGTCACCCTCGTCGAGGCGCTGCCGGCCCTCGTGCCCGGCGAGGAGCCGTTCGCGGGCGAAGCCGTCGCGGCCGCCCTGCGCGAGCGGGGCGTGGACGTCCGCCTTGGGGCGAAGGCCACCCACGCCGCGCGCGACGACGCCGGTGAGTTCACGCTCACGCTCGACAGCGGTGACGCGCTGGTCTCCGACGAGCTGTTGGTGGCGGTTGGGCGCACGCCCCACACCACCGAGCTCGGGCTGGAGAGCGTCGACCTCGCGCCGGGAGCCACCGTCGCCGTTGATGACCACATGCGCGTGGCCGCGCCCGCCCATCGCGACTGGCTCTATGCCATCGGCGACGTCAACGGCCGCGCCCTGCTCACCCAGGCGGGCAAATACCAGGCGATGATCGCCGTGGCCAACATCATGAACCGCGAGGCCACCGCGGACTGGGATGGCCCGCTCACCCCCCGCGTCGTCTTCACCGACCCTCAGGTCGCGGTGGTCGGGCGCACGTTGCGCGAGGCCCTCGACGCGGGGATCAGCGCCCGCGCCGTCGATGGCGAGATGAGCCGTACGCCGGGCGCGAGCTTTGTCGGCAAGGGCACGCGCTCGACGTGCCGGATCGTCGTCGACGAGGAGCGCGAGGTGATGATCGGTGCCACCTTCACCGGCCCTGAGGTGGCCGAGTCGCTGCACGCGGCCACCATCGCCATCGTCGGCGAGGTCCCGTTGCGACGGCTGGTCCACGCGATGCCGCCGTTTCCCACGCGCACCGAGGTGTGGCTGAAGCTGCTGGATCCCTGGAAGCCCTGAGGCAGCAGCCGGACCGGCGCTCAGGCGGGGATCTCGAGGGTGAACGTCGTCGCCCCCGCCGCCGACTGCACCGACAGCCGGCCGCGCATGCGATCGGCCAGCTCCGAGGCGATGGCCAGCCCCAGCCCCGAGCCCTGGGCGTCGTCAGCGGTGTAGAACGGCTCGAAGATCCGCTGCTGCGCCATCCGTTCGATGCCCTCGCCGTCGTCGCGGACGGCCAGGCGCACGTTGCCGTTTTCGCGGCCCGCGGTGACGACGATCTGGGTCCCTGGGGGCGTGTGGGTGAGCGCGTTGTCGATCAGGATGCGCATGATCTGGGCCACCCGGACCGGGTCGCATTGGGCATGAATCGGATCCCGCCCACCCGGCAGCCGCAGCTCCAGCCGGCTGTCGTGCTGAGCCAGCGTCGGCTCGAACTCTCCCGACACCGAGCGCGTGAGCTCGCCGAGGTCCACCTCCTCGGGGCGCAGTTCCAGGGACCCCGCCTCCAGGCGCGAGAGGTCGAGCAGGTCGACCGAGAGCTTGCCCAGGCGCTGGACCTGGTCGCGCACCTGGTCCAGGAACCGCCGGCGGGTCTCGGCGTCGAGCTCCTCGTCCTCGAGCAGCTCGACGAAGCCGCCGAGTGAGAACACCGGCGTGCGCAGCTCGTGCGAGGCCGTGGCGATGAACTTCTTGCGCGCCTGCTCAAGCTGCTGGAGCTGCTGCTGCATCTCGTTGAAGGCCACCGCCAGCTGCCCGAGCTCGTCGGTGGAGTCCACCGGGATGGGGCGGCTGAAGTCGCCCGCGGCCACCTGCTTGGCCGCCAGCTCCAGCCGCTTGACCCGCCGCGCCAACGCCCGTGCCACGAGGTAGCCCGCCACCAGGGCCAGCAGCAGCGCGATGGCGCCAGCCACGAGGATCTCGTGGCGCACCGTGGAGACCGTCCGCATGACGTCGGCCAGCGGCGCCGAGTACACCACCACCCACCCCACGGCGCCGGGGGCGTAGAAGATCGGCTTGGCCGCCTCGGCCACGGCGTCGGATCCCATGTGCTCCACGCCGGTGACCAGGCGCCGGCGCGCGACGGCCTCATAGGCGATCGGGAACGCCAGATCCGGGCCGGAGCCCATCCCCGAGTCGGCCTGCTTGGACAGCTGCACCCGCCCCTGGACGTAGTTGACGGTGAGCAGCGTCACGCGCGTCCCGGAGGTCCCTGCGGTCTGATTGACCAGCCGTCGCACCGCGGGGAGCGGCGTCGAGCTGCCCACCGCCCGCGCGAGCTTTCCCGTGTCGGTGCGGGCCGTCTGCGACAGGGCGCTGAGCTTCTCGCCCATCAGGCGGCTCTGCAGCCCCGGGGCGACGTACAGGTACAGGGCGCCGATGGCCAGCGCCGTGATGGCGAAGAACACCACCGCCAGGCGGTTGCTCAGCGACAACCTCATGCTCGCCCCACGGGGTGGCTCCGCTCAGGTCCCAGCGAGGTCAGGGGTCGGTGTCACGGAAGCGGTAGCCGACGCCCCGCACCGTGAACAGATATTCCGGGTCCTTCGGGTCACGCTCCACCTTCTCGCGCAGATGCCGGATGTGCACGTCGATCGTGCGCGGGTCACGGTACGCGGAGTCGCCCCAGATCCGCGCCAGCAGCATGTCACGCGTGAACACCCGTCCCGGGGCCCGCGCCAGCGCCGAGAGGATCTCGAATTCGACGTAGGTGAGCTGGGCGTCGTTGCCGCGGATGCGCACGCTCCGCTTGGCGAAATCGATGCGCAGCTGGCGGATGTCGAGCGGTGCCTCGCCGGGCAGGGCCTGATCGGGCCGGCTCATCTCGGCGCGGCGCAGTGCCGCCTTGATGCGGCTGGAGAACTCCCGCAGCGAGAACGGCTTGGTGATGTAGTCGTCCGCCCCGAGCTCGAGGCCCACCACCTTGTCGATCTCCTCGGACTTCGCGGTGAGCATGATGATCGGCACCGAGCTGCGGCTGCGCAGCCGGCGGCACACCTCCAGGCCGTCGATGCGCGGGAGCATGAGGTCGAGGACGACGAGGTCAAACGACTGCTCGTCAAAGCGCTCGAGCGCCTGGCGCCCGTCGGTGGCCTGCACGACGTCGTACCCCTCCTTGCGCAAGGGGTAGGAGAGCAGCGTCTGGATCGACTGCTCGTCGTCGACGAGCAGAATCCGGGCGCTGCGTTCGGGCACCGTCGTCTCGGCCAACCTCACACAAGAGTAATGAGCGGGCGCCCTCGGGTTCCGAAAACGCCCGTCTCCACGGCGGATAACCTTGGCTTGAATGCTGGATCCGCGTATCTACCGGACCGGACTGGTCGTCGCGGCGCTGGCTCTGGTCGTGTTGGCGTTCTCGCTGAAGGATCAGCAGACGGCGCTGTCCCCGACCCTGGCCCCGTCCGCGTTCAGCGGCGAGAACGTCTACGCCAAGATGACGACGATCGCCAGCACCGACCCGAGCCGCCGGCCGGGCTCCGACGGCGATCAGGCGCTGGCCGTCACCGTGCGCAACACGCTCACGCATTACGGCTTCGCCCCCACCACCGACACCTTCACCGGGCGCACCGTGGACGGGACGGTGCCGCTGGAGAACGTGGTGGGCATGCGGCCGGGGACCGAGAACGGCAGCATCGTGATCGTGGCCCCGCGCGATGCCCTCGGCGCCCCCGCCGCGGCGGCGGCGTCGGGCTCCGCCATGCTCATGGAGCTGGCCCGCGACCTGCAGGGCGAGACCCTCCACCGCACCGTCGTGCTGGCGTCGACCAGCGGCACCCAGGGCACCGCGGGAGCCATCCGGCTGGCCGCCACCCTCGGCGGGCCCGTCGACGCGGTGCTGGTCCTCGGCGACGTGGCCAGCAGCCACATCCAGCAGCCGGTCATCCTGCCGTGGTCCACGCGCCAGGCGGTGGCGCCCACCGGCCTGCGCAACACCGTCGCCTCGGCCCTGGCGGCACAGACCTCGCTGTCGGACGGCTTCACCGGCCTCGGCGGCCAGTTCGCGCACCTCGCCTTCCCCTTCACCCTGGGCCAGCAGGCGCCCTTCGGCGCCCAGGGGATCCCGGCGGTGGAGCTGTCGCTGTCGGGCGAGCAGGGCCCGGCCGCCGACGCCGCCGTGATGGATGCCGACCAGCTCACCGATGTGGGTCGCGCCGTTCTCACCACGATCTCCGCGCTGGACAGCGGCACGACGCTGCCGGCGCCCTCGCCCTACGTCCTGCTCAGCGGCAAGGTCGTGCCCGGCTGGGCGATCTCGCTCTTCGTCCTCTCGCTGCTCGTTCCGGTGCTCATGACCACCATCGACGGCGTGGCCCGCGCGCGCCGGCGCGGACACGTCATCTGGCGATCGCTGACCGTGGTGCTGGCCGCGGCGCTGCCCTTCGTCCTGCTTGTCGGGATCGTGCTGCTGGCGCGGCTGCTCGGCGTCCTGCCGGTGGCCCCGCCCGGCCCCGTCGCGGCCGGGGCGATCCCGCTCACCAGCGGGGGCGTGGCCCTGCTCATCGTGATGGCCCTCGTGCTTCTGGGCGGCTCGGGCGGTGTGCTGGCCCTGGCGCGGCGCCTGCCCACCCGCACGCGGCAGTCCCGGCGGCCTCCCGAGGGGCTGAGCAGCGACGGCGCCCTCGCGGGCCTGCTGGTGGTGATGTGCGCCATCACCTTTGCGATCTGGCTGTCCAACCCGTTCGCCGCCTTCCTGCTGGTGCCGGCGCTGCACCTGTGGCTGTGGGCGATCAGCCCCGACGTGCGCGTCCCCCTTCCGCTGCGCCTGATCCTCATTGCGATCGGGATCGCCCCGGCCGTGCTGGTGGTCGGCTACTACGCCAACGAGTTGGGCTACGGGCCGATCAACGTCGTGTGGGAGATGGTGTTGCTGCTCGCCGGTCACGGCGTGAGCATCGCCGCCGCCGTCGAGTGGAGTGTCGTCCTGGGCTGCCTGGTCAGCGCGCTCACCCTGTCGCTGTTGGCCACCAAGGGCCTGCGCGTCCTGCCCACCCCCATCACCGTGCGCGGCCCGGCCACCTACGCCGGACCCGGCTCTCTGGGCGGAACGAAGTCCGCCCTGCGCCGTTAAGTGGTCATGTCGGCCACGCGCACACGGCGATTTCCCGCCCGGCGGCTCATCCGCGACCTCTCATCGGTGCTGATCCTGTCGGGCCTGCTGCTCGTGCTGGACGCCGGGGTGACCCTCGTCTGGCAGGAGCCGGTCACCGCCGCGATCGGGCTGATCATGCGCGGGCAGGTCAACCAGCGCTACCTCAGCTACCGGACCGCGCCGCTCACCGGCCCCGACGTCAAGGCGCTGCACACCATCAAGCCGCTCAGCCAGCGCATCGCCTATCTCGCCCGCCGCGAGCGCGCCCAGATCACCACCGGTGACGCCATCGGCCAGATCGAGATCCCGCGCATCGGCAACACCTACAACGTGGTGCAGGGCACCGACACCTCGAGCCTGGAGGAGGGCCCGGGCCATTACCCTGAGACCGCTCTGCCCGGGATGGGCCAGACGGTGGCGATCGCCGGGCATCGCACCACCTACCTGGCGCCGTTTCGCTACCTCAACCAGCTCACGTCCGGGGACCGCATCTTCGTGACCATGCCCTACGGCAAGTTCACCTACGTCGTCCAGTACCAGCGCATCGTCAAGCCGACCCAGGTCTCGGTGATCGACAACGTCGGCTACGACCGGCTCGTCCTGTCGGCTTGCAATCCTCTCTACAGCGCGGCTCAGCGGATCATCATCTTCGCGCGTCTGAAGAGCGTGCAGCCGCTGGGTCCGGCGCGTGCAGCAAAGGCCTGAGGCCCTTCCCATTTTGACCAGAGGTAAACGACGTCCAAATGTCCAGCCGACGCGCTTCGGCATGGAGGTCCAAACCTTGAGCGCCGACATCTAGGACGGGAAATTGATCGGTCACAGCCAGCCGATAGGCGAAGGGAATCGCGACATGCGGATCAGTGAGATACAGCAGCAGGTGGGGAGCGGGGAGTACCGCGTGGACACCCACGCCGTTGCCGAAGCGATCCTCCGCCGGCTGCTACAGGAGCAGCAGCTGGGCACCGCCACCAAGCGCCCTCAGGGGGAGTGCTCGTAGCCTGACAGTTCGCCGGTGCTGCCGGCGAACTCCAGGCCGGGCGGGTGGGGGGCACCGGTCACTCGACCGATCCAGGTCAGCGGTGCGCAGCCCGCCGGCCACTCGGCCAGCACCGACGCGCGCGCACGCGCGGGCAGGCAGGCGCACAGCTCGAAGTCCTCGCCGGCGGTCGCCGCAAACACGGCGGGATCGGTGGCCAGCTGGTCGGCCACCTCGGCCACGCCGGGCGCCAGCGGCAACGCGGCCAGGTCGATCTCCAGGCGGACGCCGCTGCGCTCTGAGAGATGGCGCGCGTCGGTGGCCAGGCCGTCCGAGAGGTCGATCATGGCGGTGGCCCCCAGCGCGCTGAGCGCCCGTCCCTCCGCCAGTCGTGGGCGGGGCCGGGCGTAGCGCTCGTGCAGTGACGCGCGCTCCGGGTGGGCGGGATCGTCAAAGACGGCGCGCCCCTCGAGCAGGGCCAGCCCGGCGCCGGCCGCCCCCAGCGATCCGGTGACGGCCACCAGGTCGCCCGGGCGCGCGCCGTCGCGCCCGACGATCTCGGCCGGGTCACGCGCCCACCCGACGACCGTCACCGACACGCTGAGCACCGGCGAGGCACTCACGTCGCCTCCGGCCACGGTCACCCCGCACTCGTCGGCCAGCTCTCGCAGGCCGCCCAGCAGGGCCAAGGTGCTCTCGATCTCGCTTCCCGCGGGCAGGCACAGCGCGAGGTAGGCCTCGCCGGCCCGGGCGCCCATCGCCGCCAGGTCAGAGAGGGCGCTGCCCAGCGCCCGGTGGCCGATCTCGGCGGGCGTCAGCTCGCCCGAGCGGAAGTGCACGCCGTCCACCACCGTGTCCACCGAGGTCACGGCGTAGCCCCGCCCGCGCACGACGGCGGCGTCATCGCCGAGCCAGCGCAGCACGTGGTGGTGGGCGGGGACAGTTCCGCCGGGCGCCAGCACCTGCTCCAGGCGCTGGATCAGCTCCAACTCGCGCATGGCCCGATCGCCGGCGGCGAGCGGCGTCCGCTGCTACCGGTGGCGGTAGACGATGCGGGCGCGGTCGAGGTCGTAGGGGGACAGCTCGACCCGGACGCGGTCGCCGGGGAGGATGCGAATACGGAAGCGGCGCATCTTGCCGGCCACGTGTCCGAGCACGACGCGATCCATGTTGTCGAGCTTGACGCGGAACATCGCGTTCGGGAGGGCCTCGACGACCTCGCCTTCCAACTCGACCTTTTCTTCCTTGGGCATGCTGTGACGAACCTTTTCTGGGCACGGGGACGGTTGCGCCCCCTGTGCAGGAGACGAGGCTACCAGCCGCGTCGCGACTACAGGGCCGTCAGTGCTTGCCCGTGCCGCCACCGCCGGTGCCGCCGCCCGCCCCGCCGCTGGGCGGATTGTGGGCCGGAGGCGGTGTGGGGTTGGCGGCACCCTGCTGCGGCGGCTGCGCGAACAGGGTGGGGTTGTTGGTGTTGGGCGTCGTGCCGGTGCCCAGGCCCGTCCCGCCACTCTTGGACGTCGTCGTCTTGCTGGTGGTGTTGGGCTGACTGCCCGAGGTGGACGGGGTCGTCACCGGCTGGCCGGTCACCGCGAACGGGCCGAAGAAGGGCTTGCCCTCGAACGGCACCTCCGGCGCCTTCCAGTCGCCGCAGTAGCCGTTGGACGCGTCCTTCATGTACTCGTTCCAGATGGGAGCGGCCAGCGTTCCACCGAAGCCGTCGTTCATCGGGATGTTGCCCTGCGGGTAACCGACCCACACCGCGGTCGCCATCCGCGGCGAGTAGCCGACGAACCATGCGTTCTCGAGGTTGTTGGCCGTACCGGTCTTGCCGGCCACCGGGCAGCCGTAGTTGGCCGAGGTGCCGGTGCCGCTGGTGACGACCTGCTTGAGGACGCTCGTCCCCTCGTAGGCCTCGTCGTAGGGGAAGACGCGGGTGGTCTGGGGGTTCCCGAAGTCGCGGCTTGAGCCGTCGGGGAAGACGACCTTGTTGATGATGGTGGCCGGGACGTGGGTACCGCCGTTGGCCAGCGTGGCGTAGGAATCGGCCATCTCCAGCGGCGTGACTCCGACGCGCAGACCGCCGATCACCTCGGCCGGGTTGCCGTCCAGCGGGGAGGTGATGCCCATGGCGCGGGCGGTGTCGTCGAGCTTGTCCCAGCCCAGGTCGGCCGCGAGCTGCACGTAGACGGTGTTGTCGGAGAGGATCGTCGCCTTGGTGATGTTGATCGTGCCCTGGTAGGAGTCCTCCGCGGTGTGGACCTCCCAGGTCGGGTCCGCGCTCAGCCAGCCGGCCGGCAGCGGCTTGGAGACGTAGTAGGTGCTGTTGGGGTTGCCCTGCTCGTCGTGGATGAGCGTCATCAGGGCGAAGGTCTTAAACGACGAGCCCGGCTGGCGGTGGGCGGAGGTGGCGTAGTCGACCTGGGTGTTGGCGTAGCTGCCCGAGGTGGCGATGGCCAGGATGTGGCCGTTGGCGGTGTCGACCGAGGCCACCGCGGCACCGGCCGTGCCGTCCCCCTGCTCGGAGAGCAGCGACTGGTGGTCCACGATCGCCTGGGTGGCCAGGGCCTGCTTGCGCAGGTCGATGGTGGAGTAGATCTTCAGCCCGCCCTCTTCCAGGGTCTTGCAGTTGTTGGGCGTCTTGGGGCAGAGGTCGTGAGCCGCCTGCTGCTCGACGTAGTCGAAGACGTAGGGGTCCTTGTGGACCCGGAGGGTGTTGTCGACCTTGATCCCGAGACCCCGCGCGTCGGCCCGGTCAGCCTGCTCCTGCGTGATGTAGCCGGCGGTGACCATCGACTGGAGCACCTCTTGGCGGCGCCGCAGTGCGTCTGACTTGTGCAGGAACGGGTTGTACTCCGACGGTGCCTGGGGCAGGCCGGCCAGCAGGGCGAACTGGGCGAGGCTGAGCTTCTGCACCGGCTTGTCGAAGAACATCTGCGACGCGGCGGCGACGCCGTACGCCGTCTGCCCGCCGACCGTCCCGTAGGGGACATCGTTGAGGTAGCTGTCGAGGATCCAGTCCTTGGAGTGCTGGCCCTCGAGCTGCTCGGCGAGTTTGGCCTGGACGATCTTGTATTTCAGGTCGTGGTTGTTGCGATAGCGGTGCGGCAGGTAGGTGTTGTCGACGAGCTGCATGGTCAGCGTCGAGGCGCCCTGCAGGCCGTTGCCGCCCTTGACCGCGTCCTTGATTGCTGCGCGCACGATCCCCTGGTAGTCCAGGGCGCCGTGCTGGTAGAAGCGGCGGTCCTCGATGGAGACCGTGGCGTCCTTGAGCGTCTGGGGGATGCGGTCGCCGGCGATCGGCGTGTGGACCGACTGCGACCAGATGTAGCCCAGCGAGGTCCCGTCGGCGGCGAAGATCTGCGACGGCGACCCGGGCAGCACCGGCTTGAGCGAACTGAGGTTGGGCGCGGAGTGGGCCACGTTGACCACCCAGCCGGCGATGGCCAGGGCGCCGACGGTGACCGCGCAGATGATGAGGACGCCCGTCATGGCGACCACGCTCTTCAGCGGCGATCCCCGATTGCGCCGGCGTCGGCGCTGTCTGTCACGTCGGCTCATGAAATCTCAACGAGCGTCCGGCGCCGGGGCGTGGTTCGCTCAAGTGCAGGCGCCGCACTCGTGGGTCGCCAGTGTACTGAGTAGGGTTGTTCGGCCCGCCGGTTCGGGGTCCTGCAACCGCTGGCAAGATCGCAACCGGCCATGCCCCGACACGCTCTGCTCATCGACGGTCTCGGCACGCTGGTGTCTCTGGCGCCGCCCGCCCCGGAGCTCCGCGACGAGCTCGCCGCGCGGTTCGGGATCGAGGTCAGCCTCCAGGAGGCCGGGCGGGCGCTGGGCGCCGAGATCGCCTACTACCGCGCGCATATGGGCCAGGGTCGCGACGGCGAGAGCCTGGACGCGCTGCGCCGCCGCTGCGCCGAGGTGATGCGCGAGGCCCTGCCCCCCTCGGCGCGGCTGGCCGCGGTGGGGACCGAGGCGCTCACCGGTGTCCTGCTGCGAGCCCTTCGCTTTGACGCCTACCTCGACGCGCGCCCGGCGCTCCTGCGCGCGCGTGCGGCCGGCGCGCGGGTCGTCGTCGTCTCCAACTGGGACGTGTCGCTGGCCGAGGTGCTCGAGCGAGTGGGGCTGGCGCCGCTGGTCGACGCCGTCGTCACCTCTGCCGCGGTGGGCGCCGCCAAGCCGGCGCGCGCGATCTTCGAGCACGCGCTGGGGCTCGCCGGGGTCGGCGCCGAGCACGCCCGCCACGTCGGCGACAGCCTGGAGGAGGACATCCGCGGGGCCGAGGCGTGTGGGATCGCCGCCGTGCTGCTGCGCCGCGATGGCGGTGCGCCGCCCCCCGACGGCGTCCCGACGATTGCCAGCTTGGCTGAGCTCGGCTGGACGTAATCTGAAGGCGCATGTCCTCCACGCCCTCCCATCCGGCGGTCGCGCCCCCTGAGGAGCCGCCCGCGGCGGGCCCGCCCCGGTCTCCGGCCGATGAGCATCCGCCGTGGCCGGTCTGGACCGCGCCGGCCGCCGTCGCCCTCGGCCTGGTGCTGGGGTCGTTCGGGACGATCATCGTCGACGTCATCGGCAGCGCGGGCGGTTCGACCGTCAGCAACCCCAGCCCGGCCACCAGCATCATCGCCGACATCGTCTTCGACCTCTGTTTCGTGGCCGCGGCGCTGTGGCTCGCGCGGTGGCGCGGTGGCGCGCGGCCCGCGGACTTCGGCTTTCGCCGGATCCGGCTCTCGACGGGGGTGGGGGCGGTGGTCGCCGCCGCCGTCGCCTACTACGGGCTGACCGCGCTCTACAGCGCGCTGGTCCACCTGCACGGCAAGGACAAGCTGCCGTCGGAGCTGGGAGCGACCCACAGCACCGCAGCGCTGGTCGCCGCCTCGCTGTTCGTGTGCGCCATCGCGCCGATGTGCGAGGAGTTCTTCTTCCGGGGCTTCGTCTTCGGGGCTCTGCGCAACATCCCGCTGCGGGTGGGCCGCTTCGACGGCGGTCCCTGGATCGCCGCCGTCCTGACGGGGATCCTGTTCGGCCTGGCCCACACCGGCTCGGCGTCCTCGCAGTACCTCATCCCGCTCGGCTTCCTGGGCTTCGTGCTGTGCCTGGTGCGCTGGCGGACCGGGTCGTTGTACCCCTGCATGGCCCTGCACAGCGCCAACAACGCGCTGGCTCTGGGGGTCAATCAGCTGAACTGGAGCGCGCTCGCGATCCTGGGGCTGATCGCCGCCTCGTGGCTGGTGATCGGGGTCGTGACGGGGCCGCTGTCGGCCCGCGCGCCCCAGGTCGCCTGACGCGCGGCGGGGCCCCGCGCGCACGGCCGCGCAGGGTGAGCGACCGTCATCCGGGTGGTTGACTGGTTTACTTTCCCGGCTATGCGTCGCCATTTCGCCTCCTGCACCGCGGCCCTCGCCGCCTCGATCGTGTCGCTTGGGCTGTTCGCCGGCGCCGCAGTCGCCGATGGTTCTTCCACCGACGGATCCCTGACCAGCGCGGCCTCGACCGTGACCAGCGCGGCCGCCGCGCCCACCACCACGTCGGCCACGACTCCGACGACCACCACCCCCACGACAACCACTCCTACGACCACCACCCCCACCACCCCGACCCCCAAGCCGCCGGCGCCGCCCGCGGTCAAGGCGACGCCCAAGCTGTATCTCGCCGACACCTTCACGGTGAGCAAGGACGAAGTGACGGTGCCCGGCCGGACCGTCGAGGTGCAGGGGTTCGTCCGGCCCTACGTCGCGGGACAGAAGGTCAAGGTGCAGTCGGTCCTGGGGCACAAGGTGATCAAGACCGATGTGCTGCGCATCAAGCCCGCCAAGGGCAAGGTCGGAGCCTTCACCGAGAAGGTCACCGCCTCCTCCGCCGGGCTGGTGCGCGTCACGGTGACGCACCAGCGCGACGCCCAAATGGTCGGCTTCCAGTCGCGGCGGGCGTTCACGGTACTCAACCCGCAGGCGGGCTTCGGCGCGCGCGGTACGTTCGTGACGCTCATCCAGCAGCGGCTCAACGCCCTGCACATCTTCGTCCCCCAGAGCGGCGTCTACGACACCTACACCGGCCTGGCGGTCGACGCCTACCACCGCCTGCTCGGCCATGGCGTGGCGCAGACGCTGGATGGCGCGACGGTCTCCGAGCTGCTCAACGGCGTCGGCGCCTTCCACGTCCGCTACCCCAAGGACGGCACCCACGTCGAGGGCGACCTCTCCCGCCAGCTCCTGGCCGAGATCAACGGGTCGAAGGTGGTCTGGATCTATCCGATCAGCTCGGGCAAGCCGTCGACGCCGACGGTGCTGGGGCGCTTCCGCGTCTACTACCGCGTGCCGGGCTACCTCCCCGACGGCATGTACTACTCGAGCTTCTTCTTCCGCGGCTACGCCATCCATGGCTACAACCCGGCGCCGGACTACCCGGCCAGCCACGGCTGCATGAGGCTGCCGATCATCGACGCGATCTCGGTGTACAACTGGGTCAACTACGGCGACTGGGTTGACGTCTACTACGAGTAGCCGTCAGCCCGCGCGGGTCCGCTGACCATGCCCACGGCGCGTGACCGGCTGCTGGCCGAGCTGCGGACCCATGCGCTGGTGATCGGCGAGGTGACGCTCACCAGTGGGGCCACCGCCCAGTACCTGGTCGACGCCAAGCGCGCGATCCTGCTCCCCGAGGGGTTCGCCGCCCTCGGCGAGCTCGTCGCCGCCCAGGCGCGCGAGTGGGGCGCGACCGCCGTCGGGGGCATGACGATGGGGGCCGACCCGATCGCCTGCGCCGCGCTGGCCGGCGGCGCCGACGTCAAGGCCTTCTTCGTGCGCAAGGAGGCCAAGACCCATGGCCTGGCCCGCCGCATCGAGGGGCCGCTCCTGGACGCTGGGGACCGCTGCATGCTCGTCGAGGACGTGGTCACCACGGGGGGCTCCACGCTGCGCGCCCTGGAGGCGGTTCGCGACGAGGGGCACGAGGTGTGCGGCGTACTGGCCATCTGTGACCGCCTGGCCGGGGGGTTGGCGGCGATCGAGGAGGCCGCGGGGGTTCCGGTGGTGGCGCTGACCACCATCGACGAGGTGTATCCGGAGCGGCCCGACCGGTAGCGGGGTCGCCTCGGGTCTCTCCGCGCTTGGGCGGGGCATCGGCCGAACGTCAACCGCGGCTATCGAAGGCAGGACGGGTTGCTGCGGCGACCCCGCGTGCGCGCTTTTTACAGACATGCTGGAAAAATCGCGCACGTAAGCAGGCGGGGCGGTCTCGCGGGTACCAGCGCCCCCGCGCCCCCTCCTTCGAGAGCCGCAGTTGACGTTTGTCGGCGCCGCGCGAAACGGCTCAGTGCAGCTGCGGCAGCGACTTACACGCCGCCGAGACCTGATGATCGGCCTGGACCAACCACCCGCCGGACGTCGGCGTGAACATCACGATCGGGTTGCCGTGGCCGATGGCCTGCCCGTATTTGAAGCCGATCTTGGAGACGTTGACGCCCAGGTTGTAGGCCAGTGCGGTCTGGTACTCCAGGCGGGTCAGGGGCTCGCCGCAGGCGCGCAGGCGCGCGGCTCCGCCCAGCTGGCCGATGACCGAGTTCAGCTTCCCCAGCTCGATGGTCCGGGCCCGCTGGACGTGGATGTCCTTGTGCTCGGTGCGGGCGGCGGACAGCCCGGGGGGGAGCAGTCCGATCACCAGCAGGCCCACCGCCACACAGCCCACCGCGGTGGCCACGGAGCCGCTGACAAAGCCCAGCCGCGGCGGGTCGGCCAGCACCCGTCCCACGAACACCCCGGCGAGCACGATCATCACGCCGCCGGCCTCGAACATGTAACGGGCCAGGCCAGGCCAGCCGTGCAGCGCGAAGGCGATCTCGACGACCACCCAGCCCACCACGCCGGCCGCCAGGACCAGGGTCACCCGGTCCGCCCAGGACCGGCGCCACGCGGCCAGGACGACGGCGAGCAGGGCGGCGACCTCCAAGGGCCAGTAGTGGAGGTCCAGGAAGCGGGTGATGGTGCCCCCGATCTGGTCAGAGGTCAGCCGGCGCCCCGAGTCCATCGCGTTGGCGGCGGCGACGAACGGGGTGCGGGAGGTGAGGGCCGGGATGCCGAACCACAGCAGCGCCATCACCACCACGCCACCCACCAGGACCGGCCGGGTGCGGGGCCGACGGACCCACGCCCACAGGAAGTACAGGCCCAGGAACGGCCATACCTCGGGCCGGCCCAACCCGGCCAGCACGCCGGCCACGTAGGCCAGCTGCACCCGGCCATCCAGGTGCAGGTCGATCGCGGCCAGGCACAGCGCCACGATCATTGGGTCTGACTGGGAGCTGAGGATGTAGTGGAAGTAGTCCTGGATGCCCAGCAGCGCCAGTCCGGCGAAGACCGCCGCCACCCAGGCCGCCCAACGGCGTTCGGGCGGAGCGTCGGTGAGCTTGTAGGCGATGCGCCCGGCGAAGATGACGCCGCTGAGCGAGACCGCCGCCGAGGTGATCATCCACAGCCGCAGCTCGTGGGAGCCCGTCAGCGCGTAGATGACCGTGAACACGTAGGGCAGCGGCTTCCACGACGGGGCGGCGTTGGTGTCCAGGCCGCCGTGCAGCGTCATGTGACCCCAGGTCAGCCAGCCGTAGGGGTCAAAGCCGGGACGCGTCTTGGCCCAGAAGACCAGCAGCGCCGAGACCACCACCACGGCGGCGGCGACCAGCCAGCCGAGGTAGCCCGCGCCGAAACGCCGCGCGGACGCGTCAGGGGCGTTGACACTGCGGGGTTCTGACCCGTCGGGACGGGACGGGGCGGCTTGCAGGGTGCTCTCGGACATCGAGGACGCGCGGACCGTAGCACGGGGGCAATCGGCGTCCGGCGCTACCCGTTGAGGGTGATGCGCCACGGCGGCGACATGCGCCCTACAATCCGTTCGTCCCCGGGAGGAGAACGTGCCCCCGGCAGGAATCGAACCTGCATCCCGCGCTTAGGAGGCGCGTGCTCTATCCATTGAGCTACGAGGGCTTGAGCGGTGAGGGTAACCGCCTCTGCGCGCCCGTCTATTCGTTGAGCACGCATTAATCGTGAGTGACAGCTATCCGCCGATCTGCTTCGATGCCCGAGCATGGAGGTTGGTGGCGCCGTGAGGTCGCCCGTTAAGTCATGAGCGTTGGTGCTTCAGAGCTCCTCGTCGAGCCGGAAGCCAATGTCGACGTCGTCGAGCTTGCCGGCAGGGAGGTGGCGGCGCGGTCCCCGCGCCAGCTCTTCTGGCGCCGTTTCCGCTCCGATCGCGTCGCCATGGCGTCGGCCGCGTTCATCATCCTGCTGATCCTGATCGCGATCTGCGCGCCGCTGGTGATCAAGATCCTCGGCGTCCCCGGTCCGAACGTCAACGACCCCAACGCCACCGACGCGTTCGGTAGTCCGCTCGGCCCGAGCGCCGGTCACCCCTTCGGCGTCGACCAGCTCGGCCGCGACGTGCTCTCGCGGACGATCTATGGCGCGCGCGTGTCTCTCATCGTCGGGATCGCCGGGACGCTCATCGCCACCGCCGTCGGCACCGTCGTCGGATTGCTGGCGGGTTTCTACCGCGGGTGGGTCGACACCGTCGTCTCCAGGATCGTCGAGGTCTTCCTCGCCTTCCCGGTGCTCGTGCTGGGCCTGGGCATCGGCGCGGCCTGCGGCGTGCGCGGCTGCGTCAGCGGCCTCATCCAACCTGGGTTGGGCACAGTCATCTTCATCATCGTGATCAGCTCGTTCACCTACATCGCGCGCATCGCGCGAGGACAGGTGCTGTCGCTGCGCGAGAAGGAGTTCGTCGAGGCCTCGCGATCGCTGGGCGCGTCCAACACGCGGATCCTGTTCCGCGAGATCCTGCCCAACCTGGTCGCGCCGCTGATCGTCTACTCGAGCCTGTTGATTCCCACCAACATCCTGCTTGAGGCGGCACTCTCGTTCCTGGGCGTCGGGATCCGCCCGCCCACCGCGTCGTGGGGTCAGATGATCTCCGACGCCTCCGCCACCTTCAACACGGCCTGGTGGTACATGGTCTTTCCGGGAGCGGCATTGCTGCTCACGGTGCTGGCGTTCAACCTGGTCGGCGATGGCCTGCTGGACGCCCTCAATCCGCGCGGGGAGTCGCGATGACGCCGCAATCGCTTCTGGGATGCGGCTCCCACGCGTACAACGCAACAGGAGGACACACCCTATGAGGGTCAGTCGCAGCCTGATCGCCTCGATGGCGGTCACCGGGCTGCTTGCCGTAGGCATTACCGCCTGCGGGTCAAGCGGTTCCAAGAGCTCGTCCGGGGGAGGATCGAGCTCGCAATCCAGCAGTCAGGGCAGCAGCAACGGGGTCCAGTCGATTCCGCTCAAGGCGGGGGAGAACCCGGTCGGGCAGACGCTCACCGGCTCCACCAAGAAGCGGGGCGGGACGTTGACGGTCTACTCCAGCGAGGACTTTGAGCACCTCGATCCCGGCGAGTCCTACTTCACCCAGGACTACGGCGTGGACTACGTGACGCAGCGTCCGCTGTTCTCATACATGCCGAACACGTCTCAGACCGTGAGCCCGGACCTCGCCACCGAGATTCCCACGACGGCCAACGGCGGCATCACCGACGGCGGTAAGACGCTCACCGTCCACATCCGCCAGGGTGTGCACTTCAGCCCGCCGGTCAACCGCGAGGTGACCTCGGCTGACGTGGCCTACGCCATCGAGCGTGCCGCTAATCCGAACGTGGCCAACCCGTACTTCGCGGGCTACTTCGGCGCCGGTGCTCCGGCTCCGCTCGTCGGCGCCCAGAGCGCCAACTACAAGGGCGGTCCGATCCCGGGCATCCAGACGCCGAACAAGTTCACCATCGTGTTCCACACGGTCAAGCCCTCGGGTTCGTTCCTGGTGTCGGCGCTCAGCCTGCCGATCTCCGCGCCGGTGCCGCAGAGCTTCGCGGGACCGATGGATAAGAAGTCGCCGACGACCTACGGCACCAAGTACCTGGTCGCCACCGGTCCGTACATGATCAAGTCCGACCCCAAGACGGGCCTGTTCCAGGGCATCGGCTACCAGACCGGTAAGTCGCTGAACCTGGTGCGCAACCCCAACTGGAACCCGAAGACGGACTTCCGGCCCGCGTACCTGAACGCGATCAACTTCAGCATCGGCGGTGACTCGACCGTCATCGGCCGTCAGGTGCTGCAGGGCTCGGACGCGGTGCAGTTCGACACGCCGGCGCAGTCGGTCGTCAAGCTGGCCTACGAGAACTATCCGTCGCAGATCACGTTCACGCAGGGCTCGGGTGACCACTACGTGGCTCTCGACAACGCCTCCGGCGTGTTCAAGAACGTCAACCTGCGCCGGGCGGTGTGGGCCAACCTCGACCGCGCCGCGATCATCAAGCTGCGTGGTGGCTCGCTCACCGGCCAGCCGGCCACGCACTTCATCTACCCCGGCGTGACCGGGTATGAGCAGGCGGGCGGTGCGGCAGGTCCGCAGGTCCCGTGGAACAAGAGCGTCACCGGCAACCTGCAGGTCGCCGAGACCTACATGAAGGCCGCCGGTTTCAAGTCCGGCAAGTACACCGGTTCCGCCACGGTGCAGATCGTCGGTGCCAACAACGGCAACGACCCGGCGATCATCCAGCTGCTGAACTCCGACATGACCCAGCTGGGCTTCCATACCCATGTGAGCCTGGTGGACCAGTCGGTCATGTACGCCAAGTACTGCGGCGTGCCGAAGCAGGAGATCGACGCGTGCCCGACCGTGGGCTGGGTGCGTGACTTCGCCGATCCGCTGACGGTGCTCTACATCCCGTTCTACGGCCCGGCGATCACCCCGACCAACAACTCCAACTGGGGTCAGGTCAACGATCCGGCGATCAACTCCGCGATGCAGAAGGCGGCGCTGGTCACCGACCCGACCGCCCGTGCACAGGCGTGGGCCAACGTCGACAAGATGCTGGTCAACCAGGCTGTCGCGATCCCCGAGGATTTCGATAACCAGGCCAACGTCGAGTCCAAGGACGTCGATGGTGTCAACGAGCTGTGGAACACCGGGACCTGGGACCTGGACTTCACCTCGTTGAAGAACCCGTAGGCAGTACTCCGCTCGGCCCCCCGTCCGCGTCTCGGCGCGGCGGGGGGCGGGGCTCGTTTTCATTGGTTCGCTAGAACAACAAGACCCAAGCTATGGCCACCTACATCGTCCGTCGCATTCTCTGGGGGATCGCGCTGCTCATCCTGGTCAGCGCCATCACGTTCGTCTTCTTCAACGTGTTCCCCTCGGCCGACCCGGCGCAGTTGCGCGCGGGCCGCAACGCGAGCCCTCAGATCATCGCCTACATCCGGCACGAGCTGGGCCTGGACAAGTCCCTGCCGGTGCAGTTCTGGGTCTACATGAAGAACATCTTCCTGCACTTCAACTTCGGCTACAGCTTCTACACCGGCGCCTCGGTGCTCAGCCTCATCACCAACCGTTTGCCGGCGACCCTGTCGCTGGCCGTCGGTGCCGCGGTGATCTGGCTGGCCATGGGGATCCCGGTGGGGATCCTGTCGGCGGTGCGGAGCGGCTCGTTCCTGGATCGCACGGCGATGGGGATCGCGCTGGTGTTCGTGTCCATGCCGGTGTTCTGGCTCGGGCTCGTCGTCCTGTTCCTGTTCGCCGACGACATCGGCCGCTTCCATGTCTTTCCCGGCGCCAATACCTATGTCGGGCTGACGGTGAGCCCGTGGCACTGGTTCACGTCGTTGATCATGCCGTGGTTCGTGCTCGCCGCGACGTCGGCGGCGGTGTATTCCCGCGTCTTGCGGGGGAGCCTCATCGAGGCGATGGGAGAGGACTACATCCGCACCGCCCGGGCCAAGGGTCTGCGCGAGCGGCGGGTCATCTTCCGTCATGGCGTGCGCTCCGCCATCACGCCGGTGGTGACGATCTTCGGACTCGACCTCGGCGCGCTGCTCGGCGGCGCGGTCATCACCGAGACGGTGTTCAACATCCCCGGGATCGGGCGGTTGAATCTGGATGCCATCAACCACTCGGACTTCCCGATCGTGCAGGGCACGGTCATCCTGGCCACGCTCTTCATCGTGGTCGCCAATATCGTGGTCGACATCGCCTATGCCTACCTCGACCCGCGCGTCAGGTACTCGTGACCACCGCCACTGAGACCGCGGAAGGCGCCGTCGACAGCGTCGGCCAGCCGCTGCTCTCCGTCGAGGACCTCCGCGTCTCGTTTCACACCGACGACGGCATCGTGCACGCCGTCGATGGGATCTCCTACGCCCTGCAGGCGGGCAAGACGCTGGGCATCGTCGGTGAGTCGGGCTCGGGCAAGACCGTGTCGTCGCTGACCACGCTCGGCCTGACCCGCAGCAAGCGATCGAGGATCAGCGGCCGGATCATGTTCCAAGGTGAGGACATCGTGGCGATGGACGACAGCCACCTGCGCCGCGTCCGCGGCAACGATGTCTCGATGATCTTCCAGGACCCGCTGTCGGCGCTGCACCCCTTCTACAAGGTGGGCGTGCAGCTGGTGGAGGCGATGCAGGTGCATCGCAGCATCTCCAAGTCCGCGGCGCGTCGCCGCTCCGCCGAGCTGCTCGAGCTCGTCGGCATTCCCGACCCCAAACGCCGGGTCGATCAGTACCCGCACGAGTTCTCCGGAGGCATGCGCCAGCGCGCCATGATCGCCATGGCACTGGCCAACGAGCCCAAGCTGCTCATCGCCGACGAGCCCACCACGGCGCTGGACGTCACCGTCCAAGCGCAGATCCTGGCCCTGCTGCAGGACCTCCAGCAGCGTTTGGGCACCGCCATCATCATCATCACCCATGACCTCGGGGTGGTGGCCGAGATCGCCGACGACATCTGCGTGATGTACGCCGGGCGGATCGTCGAGCGCGGCTCGACCGAGGACATCTTCAACGCGCCCCAACATCCGTACACCTGGGGCCTGCTCAGCTCGATCCCCCGCTTGGACAGCCCCCGCGACGAGGAGCTCGTGCCGATCTCGGGCCGGCCGCCCAGCCTCATCAACCGGCCGAGCGGCTGCCACTTCCACCCCCGCTGCCCGTACGTGCGCGACGCGCACCGGCGCGTCGATCCCAAGCTCACGCCGGTCGACGGGAGCTCGGAGCACGCCGTCGCCTGCTCACTTGAGTCCTCGGTCCGCGCCCGGATCTGGGACGGCATCCGGACCGGGCGCGACGCGGAATCGCTGGTCCGCATCGCGGCCGCCTCTCCCGAGCCCGAGGTGCCCGCCGCGGCGCTGGAGGCGCCGGAGAGCGAGGGAACGGACATCGAGCCCTCCGAGGAGGGCGTGGTCGAGTCCGAGCGTCACGGCGAGCAGCACCTGTTCACGCAGCCCGTTGACGAGGTTGACCACCGGCTGGAGCGCAACGAGCACACGGGCGAGGTCATCACCGGACCGGAGGACACGTAGAGCCATGACCAATCTGGTCGAGGTCCGCGACCTCGTCAAGCACTTCCCGATCAAGCGCGGCGTCGTCTTCCAGCGCCAGATCGGCGCGGTGAAGGCGGTGGACGGCATTTCGTTTGACGTCAAGCAGGGCGAGACGCTCGGCATCGTCGGCGAGACGGGGTGCGGCAAGAGCACCACCGCGCGGCTGCTGTGCCGCCTCATGGACCCGACATCGGGCACGATCACCATTGACGGGCGCGACGTCGGCGCTCAGAAGGGCGATGCGCTCAAGGCGATGCATCGCGACGTGCAGATGGTCTTCCAGGACCCCTACTCGTCGCTCAATCCCCGC
This sequence comes from Solirubrobacteraceae bacterium, assembly GCA_035503355.1. Classification (GTDB taxonomy): domain Bacteria; phylum Actinomycetota; class Thermoleophilia; order Solirubrobacterales; family Solirubrobacteraceae; genus Palsa-465. The sequence goes on along the minus strand of DATJTQ010000031.1, from coordinate 4,235 downwards.
AAGTCGGTCGGGTCGATCATCTCTGACCCCTACGTCATCCATGGGCTCTACAGCGGCGACGGCGAGCGCAAGCGCCGTGTCCAGGACCTCATGGACCGCGTCGGGCTCAACCCTGAGCACTACAACCGCTACCCGCACGAGTTCTCGGGTGGCCAGCGCCAGCGCATCGGCGTGGCCCGCGCCATCGCCCTGGAGCCCAAGCTGCTCATCGCCGACGAGCCGGTCTCGGCCCTGGACGTCTCCATCCAGGCCCAGGTGCTCAACCTGCTGCGCCAGCTCCAGCGCGACATGGGCCTGACGCTCGTCTTCATCGCCCACGACCTGTCGGTGGTGCGCCACATGTGCGACCGCGTGGCCGTCATGTACCTCGGCCGGATCGTCGAGATGGCCGACAGCGACGTCCTCTACGCCCAGCCCCGCCACCCCTACACCGGCGCGCTGCTCTCAGCGGTGCCGGTGCCCGACCCGAGCGGGGGCACCAAGCAGCGTCAGCTGCTCACCGGCGACGTGCCCAGCCCGGCCAACCCACCCTCGGCGTGCCGCTTTCACACCCGCTGCCCCAAGGCCCAGCCCAAGTGCTCCGAGGACGACCCGGTGCTCGAGGCCAAGCCGGGGGGATCGGTCGCCGCCTGTCACTTCCCGCTGACCGACGAAGAGGTCCGGGAGCGGCTGCCGCAGGCTCTCTCGCGCCAGGCCGCGCCGGCCGAGCACGCCACCTGAGCGGCGGCGCTCAGGACGCCTCGGCGTCCGGCTCGTCCCCGTCCCCGTCGTCATCGGCTTCGACGCCTTCGTCGTCGCCGTCGTCCTCTTCTTCCTCGTCTTCGTCATCTTCATCGTCGACGTAGAGCGACTCTGAGGCCAGCTCGCTACCGCGCTTGTCCCACAGCTTGATCTCCAACAGGTCTGAGCGATAGTCGTCGGGCGCCAGGAGGGTGAAGCGCTCCTCGAGCAGCTCGCACTGGTCGACGGCCAGGTTGGCCAGCTCGGCGGTGACCACGGCGCCGCCCGCGATCATCGGCACGCCCCACACCAGCGTCATGTCGGCGGTCTTCCCCTGCTCGCCGCGCCACTGGCCCACCACCTCGTCGTTGATGTCGAGCTTCCAGTCGGGATTGGTCTCGGCCGTCTCGGAGGTGTAGTCGGCGCGCGCCACGAAGTCCACGGGCCCGCGACCGCCCTCCTCGCGAAACGAGACGAACCCGAACAGCTCATAGCCGGTGGTGGTGCGGGCCACTGCGGGGATGTAGGTCCGGCCGGCATACGAGCGGTCGGGGAACCAGGCGATGTCACCCGCGTCGCCCAGGTCCTCGTCCTCTGAGTCGATCTCGTGGCAGGCGGCCAGGAAATGGTCGCGTAGGGTGTCGGCCCAGCGGCCGTAGGGCAGGGCCTCCTGGGGAGGCTCGGCGGCGAAGCTGATGACGAAGCGGTCGGTGGGGGGCATTCGCGGCGGGAGCCTAGCGGTCCTACGCGGTTCCTGTGGGGGTCCCGTGTCGCCGGGGCACCGGCCTCGCTCAGAAGGCCGCCCAGCGGGAGCTCGTCCAGATGGCCGCGGCGACTACGGGCGCTCCCGGCGCGACCGTGGGAGATATGGGTTACCTGATAACCGTTATCTCCCAAGGACCCCTGCACAGGGCCCCCTTTACGCCGCACACTCCGCCGTCCCACGCCCGCCGTGTGACCACGCTCGTGCCCCCACAGCACCCGACCCCCGACGAAAGCCCTAGTACGCCCCCCGCCGCGACAGCACCGCCGGAATGGTCTTGATGAGGATCGACAGGTCCAGCAGGATCGACCACCGCTCCAGGTACAGGAAGTCCAGGCGCACCAGGTCATCGAAGTCCAGCTCGGCCCGGCCCGAGACCTGCCACAAGCCGGTGATCCCCGGCATGACGAGGTAGCGCTTCTTGTGCCACTCGTCCAACCGCTCGAAGTCGCGCATGGGCAGCGGTCGCGGCCCCACCAGCGACATCTCGCCGCGGATGACGTTGACCAGTTGGGGCAGCTCGTCGAGGGAGAAGCGGCGTAGGAAGCGCCCCGCGGGGGTCAGCCGTGGGTCCTCGCGGATCTTGAACAGGGCGCCCGAGGACTCGTTGAAGGGCTCGAGGTCGACCTGGATCTGCTCAGCGTGCTCGCGCATGGTGCGGAACTTGAAGCAGCGGAAGGGCTTGCCGCCCATGCCGGGGCGTACGGAGCGGTAGATGACAGGGCCCGGGGAGCTGAGCTTGACCGCGAGCGCGATGGCCGCCAGCACCGGGGAGAGAAGCACCAGGGTGATGGTGGACACGATGAGGTCGAAGGTGCGCTTGGCGGTGAACTGGACGCCGTCGAACACCGGCGGGCGCAGGGTGAACAGCGGAACCGACTCGCCGGGCATGAACACGGCCCGATCGATGAGGATCTCCATGGTCGACGGCGCCACGTGCACGGTGACGCCGCGCTGGTGGCAGCGGTCGACGAGATCGACCGCTCGCTCCTGGGGGAAGTCGGGGTCGGCGATGATCACCTCGTCGATGCGCTCCTCACCCAGCACGTCGGACAGCTGATCCAGCCGCCCCAGCGAGCGCAGGCCGTTCTGGGGCCGCGGAGTGAGCGAGATGTAGCCGACGAGGTCCACGCGGGTCCGGGAGCGGCCGCCCAGCGCGTGCGCCACCTCCTCGATGTGCTGGCCGGAGCCGACCAGCAGCGCGCGCCGCCGGTAGCCGGCCTGCTCGAGCGCCCACCCGGTGAAGCGGGTGTAGCTCTCGCGCAGAACCGAGATGTAGGCGGTCCCGAAGAACAGGGCGCCGTAGAAGATGTAGTAGCTCTTGAAGTGGTTGCCGGTGGCCAGGGCGAAGATCAGCGCGATCACCGTGGCCTGGAAGAGGCCGGCGAAGATCTTGGGCAGCCCCGGGCGGCGCAGGCGGTCGGCGTACAGGTCCAGGCGCGCGAACATCAGCACCGTGAGCAGGTAGGCGAAGGCCAGCGGGCTGCGGGTGTTGCTCCACGTCGCGCCCAGCGTGAACTCGCCGCGGAGGGCGAGCTTGATGGCGATGGCAGTGAAGATCGCCGCGGTGACGCCGACGAAATCGAGCACCAGCAGGGTCAGCACGCGGCTCAGGCGCCGCAGCGTCTCCTTGCGCAGCAGGAACATGAGCACGGGCGATCGTTTGCGCCGGACATCGCGTTCGGGCAACGTCACCGGCGCGGCGGCGCCGCGCCTACCAGTACGGCTTGGGATGGCCTCTTTGTGCTCGATTGTCACGCTAAGCAGGGCCGATTACCTGGACCCCCGCACTTCGTAACGGTATCTCGTCTCTGAAGTTACGTGGAAGGTGACCGTGCAAGTTCCGGGCGGCGGCGTCGGTTTATGCGGGCCCGACGCCCGCGGGCGCGCCGTCGATCAGGGACAACAAACCGGTGCGTCAGGCCGGTCGCGGGGGCGGCTCGGGCGGCGTCGCGGATGGGCGTGAACCGCTGACCCACTCGCCCTCCTCGCGCTTCCAGATCGGGGCGCGGGCCTTGATCTCGTCGATGATCTCGCGCGCGCCGGCAAAGGCCTCGGCGCGGTGCGGCGCCGACACGGCGATGGCCACCGACGGCTCCGACAGGGGCACAGGCCCGATCCGGTGCTCGGCGGCCGCCGCGCACAGCCCATGCCGCTCGATCGCCTCGGCCACGATGCGCTCCATGTGGCGCTCGGCCATCGGTACGTAGGCCTCGTAGTCGAGATGGGGCACGTCGCGCGTGACCCCCGTGAACGTCACCACCGCGCCGGCCCGGGGGTCGCGGACGCGCGCCACCAGCGGGTCGAGGGCGAGCGGCTCGTCGGTGACGCGCACATGGGCCACACCCACCGACCCACCCGACACGGGCGGGATCAGCGCCAGCTCGTCGCCGGCCGCGAGGCGATGGCCGTCGTCGGCGTACTCCTGGTTGACCGCCATGACCACCGGCACGTCGCGGATGACCTCGCCCATCTGAGCCAGCGCATCGGCTACGCGCGCGCCCTCGGGGAGCTCCAGCGCGACCTCGTCGCACCCGGCTCGCTCGCGCAACCCGGCAAAGAGGCGGACGGTGACGTGCATGGCCCGTAGGCTACGCCAGTGTTGGGGGGCGATTAGGAGGGCTCCCGCCGGAGGCGACGTTGCCTATCCTCCCGCGTGCTTTCTGGGAAACAATGAGGAGGAGCGCTATGCGTTCAATCAGGACATGGCTGTCCGCCGCAGTGCCGCTGGTATGCGCGGTAGCCATCGTGG
>DATJTQ010000030.1:0-23482 GCA_035503355.1 Solirubrobacteraceae bacterium | reverse complement strand
CCGCAGCGCCTACGGGGCGGCGGGGCGGGCGCTCGAGGCAGCGGCGGCGCTCAGTCCCCACGATGGCGACAAGGTGCGCCGGCTCACCCAGGCCGGCCGGGCGATCTGGTTTGGCGGGGAGCCGGTGCGCGCGGCGAGGGTGCTGGCGGTCGCGGCCGAGCTGGCGGTGGATCCGGCGGTGCGGGCGCAGGTGCAGCACCTCCGCGCCCTCGCCATGTACTTCACCTCCCCGACGGCGGAGACCCACTCGCTCCTGGTGACCGAGGCAGGTCGCGTGGCCGCCCGGCATCCGCTCGTGGCCGCACCGCTGCTCTGTACCGCATCCAATGTTGGGATGATGGCCGGCGACGTGGCGCGCGCCGAGCAGCTGGCGCTGGAGGCGATGGGGATGGCCGGCGACGACGACGGACCCGCCGGGATCATCGCCAAGCTCACGCTCGGGGGCTCGTCGGCCCTGCGGGGCAAGGTCGCCTTCGGTCTGGGGCTGATCGAGCCGATCCTGGCCACCCATAATGAGGCGCTTCTCAATCCGGCCAGCGAGCTGGCGCCGGCCCTGTTCCCGGTGGTCCCGATCCTCACCTGGACCGATCGCCGGCAGTCGGCGCGCGCGATGCTCGAGAGCATCATCGGCGGGTCTCGAGCCGCCGGGGCCGTGACCGGGCTGCCGTTCTGGCTGGCCAGCCTGTCCGAGCTCGAGCTGCGCGAAGGCAGGGTCACGCCGGCGTACGCCGCGGCCTCGGAGTCCGTACAGCTTGCACGAGACACCGGCCAGGTCACGGAGCTCACCTTCTCGCTGGTGACGCTGGCCCGTCTCGATGCCATCCTCGGCAACGAGAGCGAGTGCCGCAGCCTGGTCTCCAGCGCGGTGGAGAGCGCCCGCCGGACGGGAGCCGGCTCCATCGACACCTACGCGGGCAGCGTGCTCGGGTTGCTGGAGCTCTCACTGGGCCGGCCCGACCGAGCGGTCCCGTACCTGATGACGTGCGCCCGCCTGCAGATCGTCCACGCGGCGGGCCTGCTGGCGGTCGCCCACTGGGCGGGCGATCTCATCGACGCTCAGGTGCGCATCGATGACCTCGACGGCGCGCGGGCGACGGTCGAGATGGTGCAGGCCAACGCGGAGCGGACCGAGGTCCGTTGGGAGCGTTCGATGGCCGCCCGCGGTCGGGCGATGCTGGCCTCCGAGGATGCCTACGAGGCTGAGTTCGAGACAGCCCTGGCGCTGCATGGTGACGACACCCGCTACGAGCGCGCGCGCACGCTGCTGGCGCTGGGCATGCGCCGCCGGCGCTCGCGCAAACGCGCGGACGCGCGGGTCGCCCTCCACGAAGCGCTCACCTATTTCGAGAGCGCGGGCGCGCTGCCCTGGGCGGAGCAATGTCGCGTCGAGCTCCGGGCGACGGGGGAGACCCTGTCAGCCGAGTCATCGGGCGAGGAGTCGCTCCGTGCCCTCACGCCCCAGGAGCTCCAGGTCGCGTTGACGGTGGCGGGCGGCGCCACCAACAAGGAAGTGGCGGCGGCGCTCTTTCTCAGCACCAAGACCGTTGAGTTCCATCTCTCCAACGCCTACCGCAAGCTCGGTGTCCGCTCACGGGCACAGCTCGTGCGCAGGGTCGCCGGGCTCTCCTAGGCCCGGCCGTTGTCGGCGCTACGCGGCGACGTACTGCGCGCGCTCGGCCACCCAGGGCAGGGTGCGATCGCGTCCGGCGCGCTTGGCGGCGTACATCGCCGAGTCGGCCTGCGCCAACAGCGTCGCCAGGTCGTCCGGGCGGGGGCAGGAGACGATCCCCGCGCTGATCCCGAAGGCTGGCAGCTGGCTGGGCGCCGCATCGGCAAGGCGCGTCCGGACGCGGTCCGTGAAAGCGTGGGCGCCGTCGAGGTCGGTGTCGGGCAGCAGGACGACGAACTCCTCGCCCCCGGTCCGCGCCACGGTGTCGATGTCGCGCGCCTCGCGCATGAGGACGCGAGCCAGGTTGACCAGGACTCGGTCTCCGGTCTCGTGACCCCACCGGTCGTTGATGCGCTTGAAGTGGTCCAGATCGAAGACCGCCAGCGCGACCGGGCTGTCATCGCGCCGCGCGTGGGCGATCTCGACGGTGCCGCGCTCCTCGAGGCCGCGGCGGTTGAGCACTCCGGTCAGCGGGTCGGTCCGCGCCTCGGCGGCCACCCGCCCGAGGAGCGCCTGGTTGCGCCCTTCCAGCGCCAGGACCACGATCGCTGAGGCGGTCACGGAGACCATGACGTCCAGCCACCGGCCCGGATACACGCTGGACGCCGGCAGCAGCATCAGCGCCGTGGCGTGACCGATGGCCACGCAGCCGAGAATGCCCACGGCGCCCCGGCGGCCGTAGAAGAAGGTGGTCCACAGGACGGGCATCGTGTAGAGCACCGCCCCGTCGCCGGCCCCCGGCGCCTGCGAGAGCGCATAGGAGATCGCGGCGACTCCCAGCGGTCCCAGCATCGCCAGCCAGCGCCGGGGCAGCCGGGGTCCCACCGTGACCAGCACGCAGAACATGACCAGCGCGGCGATGACTGGCACGAGGGCGAACGGCGGATCGTGGGGCAGGACCCCCTCGAGCACCCCGTCGAGCCCCGCCGCGCCCCACATCGCCGAGGCCGTATAGGCCATGAACCGGGGGTTTGTGCGCTCAAACGTCGACATCTCTGCGCGCGTCATCGACTCCCGGAGCCCGATCCTCCACTCTCCGGTGCCCTGCTCGACGAGTTGGCACCGGCGCGGTCAGGAGCTCATCGCGAGCTCACCGGCCGCCCGGCCGCCCGGTCAGCCGTCGTCGGCGCCCCGCGCCACCTGCTCGCCCGCGCGGAACTCCTCCAGGCGCGACTGGTAGCGATCCACGGCTACGTCATAGGCGACGTTGCCCAGCAGGAGACGAAACGGCGGGTCGTCGCGGTCCAGCGTGGTCAGCAGGGCGTGGGCGGCGAGGTCGGGGTTGCCCGGCTGAGACCCGTTGTTCTCCTCCTGTTGGGATGCGCGGCGCTCGGCGATCGCCTCGACGCCCTGATAGGCGTCGATGGCCTGGGCGCGATCCATCGAGGAGCCGGCCCAGTCGGTGCGAAAGCCGCTGGGCTCGACGATGAGGACCCTGATCCCGAAGGGCTCGACCTCCTGGCGCAGCGACTCCGAGAACCCCTCGAGGGCCCATTTGCTCGCGTGGTAGATGCCGGTCAGCGGGAACGCGGCCAGCCCTCCGATGGAGGAGACCTGGACGATCCATCCCGAGCCCTGCTCGCGCATGATGGGCAGCGCCGCCTGCGTGACCCACAGCGCGCCGAACAGGTTGACCTCGATCTGCCGGCGGGCCTGCTCCTCTGAGACCTCCTCGACCGCGCCCGACAGGCCGTAGCCCGCGTTGTTGACGACGACGTCCAGCCGTCCGAGCCGTTCGTGGGCCTGCGCGACGGCGACGAAGGTGGCGTCGCGATCGGTGACGTCGAGTTCGATGGGAACGATCGCGTCGCCGTGCTCGGTGACGAGATCGTCCAGTGTCGGGGTGTTGCGCGCGGCGGCGGCGACGCGGTCGCCCGCGGCCAGCGCGGCCTGTGCGAAGGCCCGGCCCAGGCCGCGTGAAGCGCCGGTGATGAACCAGGTGCGATGTGACATGGGCACCCTCTTACCCCGAGAGCGGCTCGAGAAGCTGGACGTCGGCAACGACGTCGGCTGACACGATGTCGAGAATCGCCGGCCGGCTCCGCTCACCAGGTGAAGGGCCCCGACAGGCGCGGCCCACGACATCAGGAGAGCACCATGCCCAAGTACCTGCTGCTCAAGCACTACGCCGGCGGACCCGAGCCCCACCACCCCTTCCCCCCGATGGACCAGTGGGATCCCGAGGACGTGGAGGCGCACATCGCCTTCCAGCGCCACGTCATCGAATTGCTGGAGCAGAGCGGCGAGTACGTCGACGCGCAGGCGCTCACGCCGGACCAGATCTGGGTGCGCTACGGCGGTCCCGACGCGGCGCCGGTCACCACCGACGGCCCGCTGCCCGAGACCAGCGACCTGGTCGCCGGGTGGTTCATGATCGATGTCGAGTCGCGCGAGCGCGCGCTCGAGCTCGCGGCCTACGTCTCGTCCGAGCCCGGGCCCGGGCGCGAGCCCCTCTATGAGTGGATCGACGTCCGGGAGGTCATGTCAAACGCCCCGTCACAGGACTGACCGGACGTGTCCGAGGAGCCCGCGCAGCATTCCGACGAGGCCGTGCTGCGCGGGCTTGGGCGCGATCTCGTTCCGCTTGTGCTGGCGGGACTGGTCCGTCGCGGTGAGGACTTCGACGATGCCGAGGACGCGCTCCAGGAGGCACTGCTCGAGGCGCTCCGGGTCTGGCCCGAGCACCCGCCGCGCGACCCGCGGGCGTGGCTGAGCACGGTGGCGACGCGCCGCCTCGTCGATGCCCGCCGCAGCGACGCCGCCCGGCAGCGCCGCGAGGAGGCCATCACCGCCGAGCCGGCGCCGGGACCAGCGCAGGACGGCGATGACACGCTGTTCGTGCTCTTCTGCTGCTGCCATCCCGATCTCGCGCCCGCGTCTCAGGTGGCGCTGACCCTGCGCGCGGTCGGCGGGCTGACCACGCTGGAGATCGCCGACGCCTTCTACGTCCCCGAGGCGACGATGGCGCAGCGGATCAGCCGCGCCAAGAGCACCCTGCGCGGGCGGCGACTGGACCAACCGGGCGACCTCGCCGTCGTCCTCCGCGTGCTCTACCTCGTCTACACGGCCGGGCACATCGGCCCCGGGACCCGGACCGGCCCACCGGACCTTGCCGGCGAGGCGATCCGGCTCGCCCGCCAGCTCACGCTGGCCACGCAGGAGCCCGAGGCCCGGGGGCTGCTGGCGCTGATGCTGCTCAACCACGCCCGGCTGCCGGCACGGTGTGACGCCGACGGCCGGATCGTCACCCTGGATGAGCAAAACCGCGGCCTGTGGGACACGCGCGAGATCGCCGAGGGTGTGCGCATTTTGCAGTCCGCGCTGGCGATGCAGACCGATGACCGCGCCCCGGGGCGCTACCAGATCGAGGCCGCCATCGCCGCCCTGCACGACGACGCCGCCACCGCCGCGGAGACCGACTGGCCGCAGATCCTCGCCTGGTATGACGACCTCCTGGCGCTGACCGACGATCCCGTCCACCGGGACCCCGCCGCCGTGCTCGGCCGTGCCGTCGCTGTCGGCCACACCCTCGGCGCCACCGCAGCGCTCCGCGAGACCGACCGCCTGCGCGCGGTGCTCGGCGAGCGCCAGCGCTGGCACGCGGTGCGGGCCCATCTCCACGAGCTCGACGGTGACCTGCCCGCCGCGGCTGCGGCCTACGCCGAGGCCGCCCGCCGGGCCACCGACGTGGTGGAGCGCGACCACTTGATCCGCCGCGCCGCCCGCGCGCGGGCGGCGCTCACCTGACCCGCCGCGAGCCCTGGCCGCGATTCAGAGCCGCTTGAGCGCGGCGCTGACGTGGCGATGGCCGAGCGTCTCGTAGCCCACCACGGTGACCGCCGGTACGAGGGCGAGCACGACGAGGCACAGCGCCATGTTGACCCCGATCGCGGCGAGGACGATGGCCAGCGCCAGCAGCCCCACCGTGATGAGCACGAGCGCGAGGTGGAAGGGGTCGCGCGCCCGCATCAGTACCGAGTAGAGGAAGTAGAACATCGCGCAGTACACCGCCAGCGCCACCGCGACGGTGAGAATCGCCCCCAGCGCCCCGACCTCTGCCTTGCCCTCGAGCTCCAGCGCTGCGACGTGCAGGCCGGCGCCGATCGCCGCCAGCGCGCCGAAGATCACCAGGTGGCCGTAACCGAAGGTGAAGGCGCGCTCGCGGTGGCGCACCAGCGTCTCGGCCCATGGCACCGCGAAGTACATCCACCAGCAGCCAAAGGCGATGCCGACGCCGGCGACGGCCACCAGGGCGGCGTCGGCGCTCCAGCCGGCCTCGCCGTGGACGACCGCGTTCACGGACTCGACGGTGCCGAGGATCACCTCGCCGAGGGTGATGATGACGAGCAGGCTGTAGCGCTCGGCGATGTGGTGTGGATGCCAGGGCGTGTGGACCTTGCGCTCCGAGATCCACGGGCCGGCCAGCTCGGCCGGCAGCAGGACGGCGAAGCCCGCCAGGGTCACGCCCACGGAGGGACCGACGGCGGCCAGCGCGATCCAGCCGATCTGCGTGACGCCGATGGTGGTGATGTACGACCGCGCCGCGGGCGCGCGCACGGGGTCTTGGCGCGACACCAGCCACCACAGGCACAGCAGCCCGACGCGCATCACGACATACCCGGCCACCATCACCCGGTCATCCAGCGTGTGCCCGGCCTGCAGCGAGGCGAACATGGGGGCCAGTCCCAGGGCGAGGATGATCACCCCGATCATCTGGACCATCGTGGCCAGGCGGAACACCCAGTCGTCGGTGTCGTACGCCGACGCGAACCACGAGTACTGCAACCACGCCCAGCTCACCGCGAACACGGCGAAGACGAACCCGCCCACGCCGGCCACGACATGGCCGTCGGCGATGTGGTCAGCCAGCTGGTCGGCTGCCGTGCCGAAGGCCACGACGATCGTGAGGTCATAGAGCAGCTCCAGCGGCGTCGACGCGCGGTGGTGCTCCTCGGGGTCGCGGCCGCTGAAGCGGCGCCGGCGGTGCGCTCGGTCCTTGACGGTGCCCACGGTCATGGCTCGATTCTGACTGGTACTAATTTCACGGTCACCCCGTCAACTCGTCAGGCAAGGTGCGCGTGCGCCCGCTCCGCGTCGGGATCCAGCTGCCAGAAGTCGAGCGTGTCGTCCGCTGGCCGGAGTACGCGGCGATGGCCCGGGCCGCCGAGGAGGTGGGGTTCGACTCGGTCTGGGTCGGGGATCATCTGCTCTATCGCGATGACGGGCGCCCCGAGCGCGGACCGTGGGACGCATGGACGCTGCTGACGGGGCTGGCCATGGTGACCGAGCGGGTCGGTATCGGCCCGCTCGTCGCGTGCACCGCGTTTCATCGTCCCGGGCTGCTGGCTCGCATCGCGGCGGCGGTCGACGAGCTCTCGGGCGGGCGCCTCGTCGTGGGTCTCGGCGCAGGTTGGAATGAGCCGGAGTTCACTGCCTTCGGGATTCCCTTCGACGATCGGATCGCCCGGTTCACCGAGGCATTCGAGATCACCCGGCGCCTGTTGGCGGGAGAGCGAGTGACCTTCAGGGGCGCCTACGAGCAGGTCACCGATGCGGTCCTGCTGCCGCCGCCGGCACGACGTCCGCCGCTGATGATCGGGGCGCTGCGCCGCCAGATGCTGGACGTGGCCATCCCGCACGTGGACGCGTGGAACACCTGGTATGAGTGGTACGGAAACACGCCTGACGGGTTCGCGCACATCACCCGCCGCGTCGATGAGGCCGCCCGCCGGGCGGGCCGAGCGCCGGAGGCGATCGCGCGCAGCGCCTGTGTGCTGGTGGTGCTGGACCCCGCCGCCGGGGAACGCCGGCTGGTGGAGAAGGCGCCGCCGGTGGAGGGCTCGCCCGAGGCTGTGTCGACATTCCTGCGCGATCTCGCCGCCGCCGGGGCCGACGAGGCGATCCTCGTGGCCAGTCCCATCAACGAGTCCTCGATCAGGGCTCTGGGGCGCGCGCTGGCCGTGCTCGACGACTAGCGGGCAGTGGCCGACGGGTCGACGTCGTCGTAGATGCGCACGGCGGCGAGCTTGCCGCTCTGACCTGGGACGAAGACCGCGAGGCCGGCCTGGGGTGTCAGCTCGGTGTGGCCCCAGCGCACCACGTTGTACTCCAGCGCGCAGGCGTGCTGGTCAGCGGTGAGCGCGCAGGGCTCGAGCGGCACGGCGCCGCCGTGTGAGAACCACTGCGCGTAGAAGGCGCGCACGTCATCCGGGCCGGAATGGAGGTACTGCCCGCCCGCCGGCTCGCGGACGGAGCCGTCGCGCTCGAACGTCGCCAGGACCGCGTCGAGCTCGCCGGTCCCGAGCGCTCGCAGGTAGTCAGCGACCAACCCGGGCGCCGCCAGCTCCGGGTCGGGCTGGAGCAGCGGCGGGCGGCGAGTGTGGCGGCCGGTCAGCGCCCAGGTGCTGAAGTAGATGCGCAGCTCGTCGATATGGCCGTCGGGCTCGCGGTCAGCGACCATCGCGAAGGGAAGGTCGATCCGGCCCGAGTCCCCGTCGAGGTGCAGGATGACCTCCTCAAAGCCACTTCCCCGGCTCACGACGTGCTGCACATTCTCGACCGTGACGTTGCGCCGGGCGATCCACGCGTTCATGTCCGAGACGAACGCCTCGAAGGCGCGCCGGCCCTTCACACGTCCTCGAATGGGGTCATACAGCTCCGGTTCCGCGGCGAACGACTTGACCAGCGCCTCGGGCTCCCCGGCCATCAGGCCTTCGAAGTACGGCACCGCCTGGAGCTCATCGCGCTCCGCCTTGTCGTAGAACTGAGCGAGAGCCGGGCCGGAGAACAGCTCAGGGACGAAGGGCACTCGCGAAGCGTCCCACATCCCGTCGGTCCCGGCGCGCCCGGTCTGCGGATACGCGGCGACCCGCTCCATTCCGCCCTCGCCAAGACCCAGGTCGACGCCCAGGACCAAGAGGGCCAGCCCGGTGAGACCGAGACAGCCCGCGGCTCGAGTGGACACACGGACGCCCGGTGACAGTGTCAGTGTGATTGACATTCTCGGGTGACACCCCGATCGGTAACTTGGCCTCGCTGGGCAGGAGGCCACGGTGGTCGTCGCTTATCCCATCGTTACGGCCGCGATTGATAGCTTTCCGCCGCATGCCACGCCTCGCTACCTGGGCCGCCGTCGTCGCCGCCGTCGTGGTGCCGGTCTCGACCGCGCTCGCCCACTCAATCCAGAGCCCCAACCTGCCCGACGGACGCCTGCAGATCAAGGGCAGCGGCTACATCGACGTCCAGTACAACAAGAAGACCAAGAAGTTCAACTACGTTCAGGTCTACTACCCCTGCCGCGCGGCGGGGCCGTCCAAGAGCAAGTACCCGGCGTACCTCAGCCTGACCACCAACCCCCGCGTCGGGCTCCACGGAGGCCGGGTCTCGGGCAGCTTCACCAACAAGATCAGCGACGAGACCGACCCCAAGGCGGTCGGCGACACCGCAAGCGTCAGCTGGTCCGTCCGCGGTGTGCGGTTCTCGAGCAAGGGCCTGTCGGGCACGCTCCAGCTCAGCGTCACCGGGCCGGGGGCCGTCTGCCCGTTCTCGCTGAAGAACAAGCGGCTCGTGCCGCTGCTCGATATCCCCGGCAACAGCTAGCTCCAGACCACGACGCCGGTGGTCGGGGACGCGCCAACGACGATGCGCACACCTGATAGGGTCGGAAAGCGTTATAACGGTTTCCGAGTCATGGACGCGGGTACGGCCCCTGGTCGAGCTGCTGCTCACCGTTGTGGTCGCCATCGCGCTGGCGCTGCTGGTGGAGGCCTTTGTGGTCAAGCCCTACCAGGTGCCCACCGGGTCGATGCTGCCAACGCTGGCCATCAATCAACGGATCCTGGTCAACCGCTTGGACGGTCATCCTCAGATCGGGGACGTGGTCGTATTCCATCCGCCGCACGGGGCGGACCTCGAGGTGAGCCAGTGCGGCGATCCCCGGCAGGGATTCAGTGCCGACGGGGCCGCGCTGGCGCACCCATGTGACCGGCCGCTGGCCAGCGAGTCAACCCAGACGTTTGTCAAGCGCCTCGTCGGACTGCCGGGCGACGTGCTGCGGATCGAGGCCGGACACGTGATCCGCAACGGCAAGCCGGAGCGAGATGCCGACGTCGCGCCCTGCGGCGCGTCGGCCGAGTGCACGTTCCCCGGGTCCATCCGGGTCCCGGCGGGTGACGATTACATGATGGGTGACAACCGCGGGGACTCCGATGACAGTCGCTATTGGGGCCCGGTGCCGCAGCGCGACATCATCGGCGTGGCCTTCTTCACCTACTGGCCGCCGCGCCGGATCGGCGTACTCTGACTCGCATGCGGTTGCCCGAACGCAGCGTCCTGGTCCTCACCAGCCTGGCCGGCGCTGACCGCCACGGGTACGCGCTGATCAAGGACATCGAGAGCTTCTCGGGTGTCGCCCTCTCACCCGGGACGCTCTACGGTGCTCTGGCCAAGCTCGAGGCCGACGGTTTCGTGGAGCGCCTTCCGGCCGAGGACCGGCGCTACCCCTACCGCCTTACCTCGGCCGGCCGGGCCGCGCTGGCCGAGCGTCTGGCCGAATCCGCGCGGATCGCGAGCCTCGGGCTCGAGCGGATCGCTCTGGGTGAGCGATGAGGCGCCTCGCCGCCACGATCCTGCTGCTCTACCCGCGTCGTGTGCGAGACCGTCACGGCCCGGAGATCCTGGCCCTGGTCGATGACCTCATCGTGCACGAGGGACGGTCACCGGCCGGCCTCTGCGTCCGGCTCGCCGCCGATGGGCTCCTCCAGCGCGTTGCGTCGACCGCCACCGTCTGGACGGTCGTGGCGGTTCTGGTGACGAGCGTGGGTGGGCTGGCGGTCTCGGATTTCGCTGCCGCCAGCGCCCGGCAGGACGCGCCGCGCGCCGTGCGCACGATGACGCCCCCACGCCACGCAAGCTCCCGCCACCGCGCCGCCCGGCGAGAGCACGCCTCCTCGCCTCCGGTCAGGCGGCGTCGCGGTAGCTGACGTTGGTGAAGGGCCAGTCCTCGGAGAGCCAGCGGTCCACCGTCTCGGCGAGCCTGGAGTCCAGCTCGGCTCGGCTGGCGGTGACCCAGGACCGCACCTCGGTGATCTCGGGGTCGGCCCGCGCCGGGTAGATGTAGAGGCACCCGACGACGACGTCGTCATCGTCGAGCACGGTGTAGGTGAAGCCGGCGCGACGCTCGAAGTCGTCGGCGTGCCCCTGCAGGTCGCGGAGGTTCTCCTCGAGTGACATGCCCTCCGCGGGTGGCCATCGCCACGTGGTGAAGCCCGGGGTGGCGTGGATGTGCTCGATGCTCGACGTCCAGGCGCGGTGGTCGGCCTCGTTGTGCTGGGGTCCGAGCGGCTCCAGGCGAAAGCCCGGGCCGGCGAGAGCCAGCGGGACGGCGTAGTCATCCGGGACGAACGAATCGGTCATCGGCCGAGCGTACCCGGGCCGGCTATCCGCCCCCGGCATCCGGTCGTGCGGTGGTCGCGTCGCCGGCGCCGTGCGTGCGCAGTGGGCCGAACCGGTGGCGCAGGATCGCGTAGGCCACCGCTCCTCCGGTGAGCGGCACCAGCAGTCCGATCGCCTGGTGCAGGAGGACCGCGGCCAGGGCCGCGTGGCTCGCCACCCCGTAGAGGACGAGCATCCCGGCCATGCCGCCGATGGTGCCGGCCGCGGCCGGGAGCGGCAGGGATCCACCGAGGGCGCCGATGATGTAGGCCATGATCACGATGGGGAAGCTGGGGGCGGGGTGCGCGTTGACGGCACGAAAGGCGCTGCACAGCACCAGCACGTCAAAGGTGAGATAGCTGACCACCCCGAACAGCGCCGCCCACGAGTCGCGGTGCAGCAGCAGGCGCTTGGTGTCCTGCACGGCGGCCCCGAGCGTGGCGATGGCGGTCGCGATCTTCGGATGCTTGGCTCTCAGGCGATCCGCAGCGCCGCCGGCGTGCGGAGCGACGAGGACGGCGGCGGTGATGCCGGCCCCCGCGGCCACCGCCGGGAGCAGCCCCAGCAGGAGCCTGTCCTGGACGGCGAAGACGCCGGTGGCGAGCCCGAGGCCGAACACGACCAGAGCGAGCGCATCGACGCCGGTGTTGAGAAAGCTCAGGTTGAGCTGGCGCTCGGCGACGACCTTCGTCGGCATCCCGAAGCGGTGCAGGATCACCCCACCCAATCCCATGCCGCCCCAGGATCCGCCGGGGAGCAGGAGACCGCCCCCCAACTGCGCCCAGGCGACATGCTCGTCCATCCGCCGCCCCCGCCCGTCACCGGCGAGCACGTTCTGGGGATCGATGATCGCGCTCCAGGCGAAGACGAACCCGGCCTCTGAGAGCACCTCCAGTCCGATCAGGGCGACGATCCACTCCCACGTCGCGTGCTCGAGGGCGTGCAGGGCCTGCTCGAGCGCGGGAATCAGCTTGAGCACCGCGTAGACCACCAACAGAAAGCCCAGCAGCTTCAGAGCGCGGCGTTTGAGGTGACCGCGCACCTGGGCGAGGGCGTGGCGGGCGTGGTCTGCTCGCGCCGACGAGGACAGCGCCACCGGGTGCCCCTACGTCTCGACGCTTGACGCCCAGTGCTGGTAGAGCTCGGTCGCGTAGGACGGCACCCCCGGGTCGCTGCCGCGGATGCGGGCAAGGGCCGCGTCCCACGCCGTGACGTAGGTGTCGATGAACGCGTGCACCCGGCCCCGGAACTGGAACCACGCCTGGTTGGCCGCGTTGGTGGTCGGCCCCGGAAAGTACGGGGGCGCGTTGATGCCGCCCGCTGGGATCAGCGATACGTCGGGCATGCCGTAGGCCAGGGTGAAGTAGAACGTGGTCATCGACCCCAGGGCGCCGGTGTGGGGCAGCATGGCGAGCAGCTGCGCCTGGCTGACCGCATCGCTGGGCTGCGGGATCTCGGTGCTCTGCAGGCAGGGCGGGAAGGTGGCCATGAACGAGAGAACGGGATTCACCGACGGGTTGAGGTTCCCGACCCCGTGGGCGGTGACCCGATGCACGATGCTGGTGAGCAGCCCGCTGAGAGCGGCGCGCGTGTCGATGGGAGGCAGCCCTCTGATGTTGCCCCGCGCGGGATCCCGGCTGGCGTCCATCCACGCCTTGAGCCCGAGGTCACCGGCCACCGCGCTGTCGCTGCCGTAAGCGTCCTTGACGATCGCGGTGACGTACTCGGAGGTGGCCGTCCAGAGGTCGAGCAGGAAGCCGACCACGGGGTAGGCGTCCCAGGGGCGTGTCACGGTGAAGTCCTTCACGTCCAGACCCCGGGACGCGAGCGCCGTCAGTGGATCGTCGTCGAAGAATGCGCGGCCCACGGCGAAGCGGTCGAGCAGGCGCAGCAGCGCCATGCCGCCGTCCACCGGCGTCGGCGGGACGATCTTGTCCCACAACAGTGACAGCAGGACGAAGTCGAAATCGATCAGTGACTGTGAGTGTCGCGACAACAGCGGCCACAGCCGGTGTTGTGCCGGAAGCTCGTTGTACATCGTCATCTGCAAGGCGGCGGTGACGATGTGCCACTGATAGACGTGTCCGAACCAGATGCCGTACACGGTGACCGAGGCCTTTGCCGCCTGCAGGGCGTACAGCCACGCCTTGTCGCCGGAACGGTAGATCTGCCCCCGCCCGTAGGCCGTTGACAGCTTGACCCCGATCGGGGTGAGCGCCTTGGACACGGGGTCCTGTCTGAGCATGGTGTGCGTCCCCGGGGTGAACCGGACCGCTCCGCCGGCCAGGGTCGGCGCCAGCGAGGCGAAGATGGACAGATCGATCTCGTACAGCTGTCCCGCCGCCACCGCGGTGTTGATCTCCTCGGCCCACGCCGTGCCGAACTCCGCGATCAGCTCGACACCGCGTGCCTGGTTGACCTTGGCCAGAACGAGCAGGTTGTAGGGCAACCCGAAGTTGGCGATGGTCGGCCAGAAGCTCGCCTCGGCCGTCGCCGGGTCGGTGAGTGAGGCCGCCAGCGGCTCGATCAGGTCCTGCGAGTCCGCGAACACGCCCTGGTCGGTGGTCCACGGCAGCGTGAACTGGCGGGGGTCATCGAGTCCGAGGAGCGTCGGGAGCGGATCGGAGCCTGCCGGTGGATTGCCGTACAGGAAGCGGTAGGCGGTGCCGCTCTGGCCGCCGATCGTGTACGGCTCCGTGAGGCCGGCCCACCCCGGGTTGGCCTGCATCGTGCGGCGCGCCAGGCTGGCCAGCGTCGCCCCGACGTGAGCGAGATCGGGATCGCCGTTGGCATCGGCCCAGTACGGGATCGCGGGGCAGTTGACGAGACCCCACTGGCGCAGCGGAAGCTGTGCGACGTGGGTTGGCGGGGACGCCTGCGCGCCGTCGGCGCCGACATCGTCCACAGGACTGGGGACTTGCGTCATGTCCAGCTCCTCTCGGTGGTTGTCGCCGGCGCGCGGTCGCCGGCCAGCCCGTCGGCGCGCGCCGTCGGCGCGGCCAGGGCTTCGATCAGGCCGTAGCCGCCGTCGCGGGCCAGGGCCAGCGCACGCAGCGCCTGGTCGCGGCCGGCGCCATGCTCACCGCGAGCCGACAGCGCCTGGGCCCAGCCCAGATGGGAGCGGGCCGTCCACAGGCGCAGGTCATGGTCAGCGTGGAAGCGGCAGGCGAAGGCGAAGTGCGCATCGGCCTCGGCGTCCCGTCCCTGCATCGCCGCCAGCACGCCGAGCCACAGGCGGACGTGGCCATACGGGCAGGCTCCACCCCAGATGAACTGGTCGCTCCATGGCGCGAGCAGGTCGTGGATGAGTGGCGCGGCACCTATCGCTCCGATTCGCGCGGCGGCGTCGGCGTAGAAGGCCAGCGTGACCAGCCTCAGCGTGTCCCAGCCGACCTGCTCCAGGCCGCTCTTCACCGCGTCGCTCACGAGTGCCGCCGCCGCCTCCGGATCACCGAAGTACGCCTCGTACGCCGCGACCGACGCCGGCCAGACGGCCATCCGCGGGTACGCGGCGGCGCCGCGCCGCCCCAGCTCGATGAGCTGCTCGTTGCCATCGCGGCGCTCGTAGAACCGAATCAGCGCGCGCTGCTCGCCAAACACCTGGAGCGCGTCTCGCTGGCCTGCCGCGGTACCCGCCTCGAGCGCCGAACGGGCGAGCCGCTCCGCCGCGCCCAAGTCGCCGTGAGTCAGCGCCCGAGCGGCGGTCGCGACCGCGGTGACCCAGCTCAGGGTGGGCTGGTCCAGCGCCGCGGCCAGCTCCTGCTGGCGGTTCACGACGGCCTGCGTCCGCGCGAAGTCGCCGGTCTCGATGCTGATGTGCCAGATCAGATACAGCGCCCAGAACTCCAGCGCGCCATCCGACGCCGCCTGTGCGGCGGAGAGCAGCTCGTCGGTCAAGCTCGCGCGGAGGGTGACCATGTCGGGGCTCCACAATCCGTGAAAGGCGTGCTGCAGCGTCCGCGCGCGCTCCCGCGGATCGCCGATCTCACGCACCAGCGCGATGGCCTCGGTCGCCAGCGCCTGGCGCCGGGTGCGGTCGTGCTCGTAGAGGAGCTCCTGAGATTGGAGCGCCAGCAGCCGCGCCCGCCGTCCCGGATCACCCCCGTCATCGAGCGACACCGCCCGCTCGATCGCCGCGACGCGCTCGTGATCGAGATCGCCGATCAGGCTCATGAAGCCGCGCGTGTTGGCCAGGGCCGCCTCGGCGGCCAGCCGCGCGTCGGGTAACGCCGCCGCGATTCGCGAGGCGTCCAGCAGCGTTGCGCGATAGGTCGGCTTGCCGATCAGCTGCTGCGCCTCACCCAGGCCGATCAGCGCTTCGCAACGCTGCGACGTATCGCCGGCACCGAGGAGCTCGAGGGCGTCGCTGAACAGCTTGGCCGCCTCGCTCGGAGCGAGGCTGTCGAGGGCACGGCGCCCGGCCCGGATCGCGTAGCCGGCCGCCTTGGTGATGTCCACCGACACGGCCGCCAGCCGCCAATGCATCGCCAGGTCGGCCAGCTGCTCGTCCGCGTCGGTGCCGTACAGCGATTCGAGCGCCACCGCCACGCGATGGTGAAGCCGTGCGCGCCGTGTGTGACCCAGCCCCTGATAGAGCGTGTGGTTGATCAGCGCGTGCTCGAACGCGAACCGCCCCACGTGATCCGCCGACTCGCGCAACAGCGTCGCGCCGACCGCCGCCTCGAGCTGATCGAGCAGCCGGCTCTCTGGCATGTCGATGAGCTCCGCGAGCAGGCGCAGGTCGAACGAGCGGCCGATCACGGCCGCGGCGGTCAACGCCTCCCGGCCGTGCTCGCCCAGGCGGTCGATCCGGCGCTCGATCACCTCCCGCACGCTCTCCGGGAGCGTGCTCACCGCCGTCAGATCGACGGTCCAGCGCCGGCGCGCCTCGCTGTAGGTGATCGCTCCGGACTCGATCAGGCTGCGCAACATCTCCCCGACGAAGAACGGATTCCCGTCGGTCTCGGTGGCGATCTCGCCGGCCAGCGCGAGCGCGTCGGCATCGAGCTCGTGACCCGCCGCGGCGCCCAGCAGCTCAGCCACCTCACGCGGCCCCAGACCCGTGAGGGCGATCCGCTCGACACCGTCGATCCGACGCAGGTCCGCGAGCACCGCGGTCAACGGATGGTCCACGGTCAGATCCGAATCGCGATAGGTGACCAGCACCTGCAGTGCGCCGTGCTCGACGTTGCGCGCCACGTGCTTGAGCAGTGCCACCGACTGGCCGTCGGCCCAGTGAAAGTCATCGAGCACGACGCACAGCGGCATCGCGGCGGCCGCGGCCCGCAGCAGCTCCGCGACGGCCTTGAACAAGAGGAACCGCTCGGTCTCGGGATCGGAGGACTGCGGCGCGGGCGCATCCGGCAACCGGCGGGCGAGGCTGGCGGCGAACCGGCCGATCTCCCCGCCGAACCGCTCCACGTAGCCCGCCAGAACCTCGGCGTCCAGGTGCTCGACGAGCTGCGAGCTGACGGCGATCCATGGCTCATAGGGCACCGCCAGATCCTCGGAGCACGCACCCCAGCACACCGCGAACCCGTCGGCGTTTGCGCCCAGGGCGGCATATGACGCCAGTCGCGTCTTTCCGATCCCCGGCTCACCCGACAGCAACACCACGCGACGCGATCCCGACCGCGTGTCGTTGCCCACGTGCTCGAGCAGCGCTCGCTCCGACTCACGTCCCACGAAGGCCACACTCGGCACCCTGCGCAGCGCCTCGGGCAACGGCCACCCGCCCACGGCCGCGCCGGACCGCTCCGGATCCAGCGGTGTCCACGACACCGAGAACGTCTCCATCGGCTCCGGAATCCCCTTCAACTCCAGCACTCCGGCCGACGCGAACTGAGCACCATCCACCCGGCCGGCGAGCAGCTTGGTCGTCGCCGAGACGAGGATGCCGTCGGCCGGCGCCCTGTCGCACAACCTCGCCGCCTCGACCGCCGCCATGCCGAAGTAGTCCCCGTCCTTGACCGTCAACTCGCCGGTGCCCAGCCCGATGCGCACCCGGAGTCTCGACTCCGCGGCTCGGTAGCGGCGCTCGAGCATCTGCTGGGTCAACACCGCGCAGCCGACCGCCGCCGATGCCGAGCTGAAGGCCACGAACAACCCGTCACCGGTGTTCTTGAACTCACGCCCGCGCGACGTTGCGATCGCCTCGCGCAGGAGCGCAAAGAACTCCTCGCGCAACTCATCCGCCCGCACCGGACCGACCGCAGCCGCCAACTGGGTCGACCCCACCAGATCGACCAGCCAGACCGTCGCCAGCTCAACCGATTCAGCCACAACATCCCCGTGCGGACGGTTCCGAGTCGACGCGACTCTACTCCCGCGCAGGTGGCCGATGGGGGAGGTTCGTCCGAGCCGACGCCCGAGCTCCGCCGGGCGCCGCCTCGCGCCCTACCTAGCCCATCGTTGCGCCTCGCCTCAGCTGGATCGGCTCAGGACTGAAGCCAGGCGAGGAGGTCGGCATTGATGGTCGCGGCCTCCGTCGTCGGCATTCCGTGAGGGAACCCGGCGTAGGTCTTGAGCGTTCCGTTCTGAACCAGTTCGGCCGACAGGGGGCCGGAGTCGGCGTAGGGAACCACCTGGTCGTCGTCGCCGTGCATCACCAATACCGGCACGGTGATCTGCCGGAGATCGTCGGTGAAATCGGTCTGGGAGAACGCGACGATGCCGTCGTAGTGAGCCTTCGCGCCGCCCATCATGCCCTGGCGCCACCAGTTCTCGATCACGGCTTCCGACGGCACGGCCCCCGGTCGGTTGTAGCCGTAGAACGGACCTGAGGCCACCGCACGATAGAAGTCCGAGCGATTCGCAGCGAGGTTTGACTGGAAGTCGTCGAACACGCTCTTGGGCAGCCCGCCGGGGTTGGACTCGGTCTGGACCATCAACGGCGGCACTGAGCTGATCAGCACTGCT
Source organism: Solirubrobacteraceae bacterium (assembly GCA_035503355.1). GTDB lineage: Bacteria > Actinomycetota > Thermoleophilia > Solirubrobacterales > Solirubrobacteraceae > Palsa-465. The sequence goes on along the minus strand of DATJTQ010000030.1, from coordinate 5,463 downwards.
CTGGCGACGCGGCTCTCGCCGTGGCGGGCGATGTAGCGCACCACCTCGCCGCCGCCGGTGGAATGGCCGACGTGGACGGCATCCTGGAGATCGAGGTGGCTCGTCACTGCCGCCAGGTCGTCGGCGTAATGGTCCATGTCGTGCCCCTCGCTGACCTGCGTGGAGCGACCGTGGCCACGACGGTCGTGGGCGATGACCCGGTAGCCGTTGTGCAGAAAGAAGAGCAGTTGGGCATCCCAGTCGTCGGCCGAAAGTGGCCAGCCGTGGCTGAAGACGATCGCCTGGTCGGCGGGCGAGCCCCAATCCTTGAAGAAGATGTCGACGCCGTCGGGGGTGGTGATGGTGCCCATGCAGTTACCTCTCTCGCTGCTTCGGGTTGGTATGGGTTGTCGTTGTCGACCTGAGGTCGACCGCCCAGTCGGCGAAGGATGACCAGGCGACCTCGGGATACCGTGCGCGGATTGCGGCGACGTCGATGCCGTAGCCGGTGGCCGCCAGGAAGGCGTACATGGCTGCCAGATCGGGATTGCGCTCCGCGAGCGCGTCCACCGATGTCTGCACCGCGCGCACGCCGAACGCCGCGGCCATCTGCTCTGGCGTCGGGTCATCGGCGGCGATCTCGACTCGCACCGACAGGTGCTCCGTTCGGCGAGTGAGGATCGCCGCGACGACGGCGCCCAGGTCGCGGAGCGCCACCTGATGAAGCGGGGTGTTCACGGGCAACGGCACCGGCAGTTCGCCGTCGGCGATGGATTGGCTCGCTCCAAGGACGTTCTCGTAGAAGTAGCTGGGCGCCACCACCGTCCACGGCACCGACGTTGCGCGCAGCTGCGCCTCGATCCGAGCCTTGCTGCGGAAATGCGGCACGGGAGCGCGGTCGGCCGCCGCGACGGAGGCCAGGATCATCCAGGGCAGGCCCGCCTGCGCGGCGGCGCGGATGATCGTGTCGCCCTGGCGAACCTCAGCCTCGGCCCCGTTCTCAAACGGCGTCGTGATCGCGTAGGCGACCGGAACCCTGGAGAATGCCTGGGCCAGCGACCACTCGTCGTTGAGGTCTCCGACCACCAATTCGGCTCCCAGGTCGGCGATGGCGCGAGCTCGCCCCGACTGCGGGTCGCGGACCAGCGCGATCACCGCGACGTCCCGGGAGAGCAGCTCCCGCGCGACCGCGCCTCCCTGGGTGCCGGTGGCGCCGAAGACCAGAACGGGATCCGAGCTCACTGCCCCACGGGATGCTCTGTGGCCGGACCGGTCGTGATCTCCCGGGAGCTGATCCGCCAGCCGGCGGGGGTGCGCGCGAAGCGCTGGGTGATGGAGGCCGCCTGGACCGCGGCTCCCGGGGTCTGGGGAATGAGCATCACGAGGATGCTGGCCACTGAGGGGTTGGACGCGGGCCCGGCGAGGACGGCGTTGCACGTGAGATGCAGCGTCCCGAGGGGCTCCTGTGCCCATACGCGGGCGACCGCGGCAGCCAGTCCGTCACGTCCGCGGACGTGTCCCATGTCACCCGCCATGACGCCGTCCTCGGTGAACAGGGCGGCATACCCGGCAGCATCGCGCCGTGTCGCGCTGGAGTCGGCCTGTGCCACGAGCTGCAGGATCGCCAACGCGTCCGCGGGAGCCAACGCGGTCATGAGCCGGGGCGCATCGAGCGCTCGATCGCACTGAGCACGTTCTCGCCCAGCACGCTCTTGGGGATCATCGCGTGGATCGTCCTGGGCGGGGTGGAGCTGTACACCGATCCGGTCTGATCGGCGAACTGCGTCACCCGAAAGGAGATCGCCATGCTGCACAGCGCGTATGCGTCGCGTCGATCGAGGCCGGCTTGCGTGTTCAGCCAATCGATGGCGGTACGGACGCAGTCAGGGAGAGCATCATCCAGCGAGTCGGCGAAGGCCATCACGATCCAGTGCGATGGCGTTTCGATGGTCGGTCCCGCGATGGTCACTCCGGTGTGGGCGGAATATTGGACGCGCAGCTCCTCCATCGCCGTCTCGATCGAGGTCTGGTCCACGACACCGTCTCCCTGGGCGGCGTTGGCGTCGCCCGTCCACACCCGGGCACCCGCTTTGAACACCGGGAGAAACAGCGAGGTCCCAGCCACGAGCTCGCCCAGGTCCAGGTTTCCGCCGTACGGCCCCGCGAGGATCGCGCTGACCGGCTCCTCACCCGCGGGCTCGACGGCGAACACGCCCATCGACGGGGCCAGCGGGATGCGAATGCCATTGACGAACTCCGCGTCGCGGCGGTCCTCCCCGAAGCGGAAGTAGTGAACGTAGGGCTCGTCAAAGTCTGATGGCAGCGCTCCGACGCCCAACGGGAAGGAGTTCCAGCCCCAATCGATCGTCCGCAACGACAGCATCCGGCACTCCAGGACATCCCCGGGCTCGGTACCGCGCACGGCAACCGGCCCGACGTTCGAGTACGGGCCGGACGGGAACTGCCGGCGCAGCGGCTCGCGGTCGGCAAACGACATGCCGAACGTGGCCTGGTTGCCCCACTGCGTCCACGTGTTGGGATACGACACGACATCGCCCGAGTCGACCGTCAACGCGACCGGTCGTCCGGGGTCCAGGACTCCGGAGCTCACCGTGTCGGGCGTCGACTGCAGAACGTGGACGGTTGCGGACACCTCCACCGACGGTAACCCGAATCGGCCATCGCACCAACGCATACTTCTCATCCAAGCGATCGCGTTTCACGATCGAACCCAGGGCCGCCCGCTTACCTGCCCAGGACCTCCAGGAACGCGCCCAACGCCAGGCCGGGCGATCCCGACCGCCGTATCGCGGTGACGGACATGGCGACGTCTTCGGCGAGCCGCAGGACGGCGTAGGGGGCGGCGCCGGCCGGGGAGTCCCGCGCGAACACGCGGGGAACGATCGCGGTCGCCAGGCCATGAGATGCGAAGCGCACCATGTCGGGGATCTGGCCGAGCTCCAGGCTGATCGAGCGCGAGAGCCCGCGGGTCGCGAAGGCATCGTCGACCGTCGTGCGCAGGCCGGTCCCGGCCCGGAACTCGACGAAGCTCCCACTCTCGGACAGCTGCGCCAGGCGCACCCGAGCCCGCGCCGAGAGCCGATGGCTCATGCCGACGACGGCGACCAGGGGTTCCCGCTGAACCAGGACCTGGCAATCCAAGCCGTCGGCCGCGAGCCGGCCGTGGGGGGCGTCGGCGCTGCCGGCCACGAACGCCAGATCGAGCCACCCGGCGCGCACCCCCTCCACCAGTTCGGAGGCGGGGCCGCTCATCGCGGTCAACGTGATCGCGGAATGCTGGCGGTGAAAGGTCCCGAACACCGCGATCACATCGAGTACGCGCCCAGCGGTCTGGGTCGCGCCCACCGCCAGCGAGCCCCGCTCAAGGCCGGCCAACGCATCGAGCTCCACTCTCGCCTCGGCCACAGTGCCCAGGATCTGCCGGGCGTAGGCCACCAACAACTCTCCCGCGGCGGTCGTCCGGACCCGGCGGCTGGTGCGCTCGAACAGACGCACATCCAACTCCGCCTCCAGACGCTGGATCTGGTGACTCAGCGCCGATTGCACGACGTGGCACTGTTCCGCCGCGCGGGTAAAGCTCAATGAGTCGGCGACCGCCACAACGTACTCGAGCTGTCGCAGATCCATCGCAGGGCACGATAGCCAGACTGCGATCAACCTACAGGCGAGATGTGTCTCCTGATCGGGGCGCGGTCCTGTCGCGCCGCGGTCGCAGGAGCGGCGGCTTGTGACGTGGGGCGGTGTCTGACCACGAGCTCCACTCGTTGCGGGGGGCGTCCATCAGCCGGCCGAGCACAGCGAGGATGGGCTCGTACTGCGCCCGGCTGGCTTGGAAGTCAGACCAGGATCGCGCGTCGTCGGCACGCATCGGAATGCCAAGGTCTCGAAGCTCGGCGACGGCTTGGCCAAACAACTCCTCCCGAAGGCTGATCTCCGCGTCGGGTTCGGGTGGGTGATGCGGGATCCCGAGAAAGTCGGCGATCGAGGACAGGGCGTGAACGCCCGCGTGGAGGCAGAGCTCGCTGCGCGACTGACGCGGCACATCGCAGGCCGCGATGAAGAGCGCCGCCCCGTCAAGCACGGCTTCGCTGGCCGAGACCCAGTGGTTGTGCGGGTGGGGCGAGCGGAAGAACGCCAGTTGCGGGAACGTCGTATGTGATTCGCCGACGTCGATGAACCAGTCCTCCCACGCGTCCCACACCTCCTCCAGCTGATCGAAGCGCCCCAGCCGCCAACTGCTGGACAGCAGCGCCGCCCCGGTCAGCGGCGAGCCGGTCCGCACCACGAGCTTGGTGATGAGCGCCTCGCGCCGCGAGAACGCGGCGTATAGGGTCGGGATGTAGGCGATCACCAGGGCCAGGAGGGTGAGCCCGACCCCGGCCGCGGCAAACGACGTCAGCTGTCGCGCCAGTCCCCGCGGCGCGTCGAAGCCAAGGGTCAGCATCGCCGAGCCGGACTGCTCCAGCGCCCGAGTGACCGTCCTGCCATCGACGACCGACGCCGACAATGCCCAGAAGACGACCCCGAACAAGATCCAGATCAGGGACGCCCACACCAGCAACTGGGCAAACACCCCGAACGGAGCTTGTAGCGAGAACACCCGGTCGCGCGTCTCGTAATCCGACCGGCCGGTCAGGCGCAGCCGCAGTCGGAGCATCCCGCGGACGGACAGGAACGCGATGCGCGCCAGACGCGCGGGAACCGCGCGCGGGAGCACGACGGTCCGCAGGACCGACCCCAGGACCGCGCCGACGCCCACCACGGCCAGCACGCCGGCGAGGATGCGGACCGCGGTCATGGCCCGGCCACCCGGTCACGGCGCGCGCGGCGCGCTTCAGACCTCGGTTGCGATGTCGACGGCGCGCCCACAGGCGGAGATGATCCCAAGCGCAATCGACGCGGGCGTGGTTGCCGATCGGGCCCCAGACGACAGCACGAGCGCTGGGTATCGATGCGCCATTAGGATCCGCTCTCTGTGCGGCGGGTCGTCCTCCTCGTGGTCTCCGGTCTGCTCCTCGGTGCCGTGCTCACCGGCCTCGCCGGCGCGCTCCCCGGCTCGCAGGATCTCAACGCCCTGACCTGGCTGGGCACCGTCTCGACGGTGGCGGCCCTGGTGGTGGCGGTGGGGATCTACCGCGTGCAGCAGGAGCAGAGCGATGTCGCGCACCAGGAGCTGCTCGATGCGCTCAAGGCACAGGACGAGATCCTCCAGGACCTGACCGACACGGCCCAGCCGACGACCGACACGGCCCAGCCGACTGCGTCGCCCGCTCCGGTCACGGAGGAGGACGACTCGCTCACCGCCGCCCAACGCGAGGCGGTCCGGGAGCAGTTCGGCGACCGTTCGATCGATGCGGTCCGGACCCTCGGCCCCCACCGGGGCGACGGGCCCCGCCTCGTCCGGCTCGACGACGGCACCCTGGTCACCGTCTTCAGCGGGGGTCGCGGCGATCAGGTCCGCGT
>DATJTQ010000029.1:0-9023 GCA_035503355.1 Solirubrobacteraceae bacterium | reverse complement strand
CTCCTCGAGCAGCACCTGCCCGATCGGCGAGGCGGCCAGGCCGCCGCCCACGATCCGCTCGATGTCGGCCTCGGAGCGCACGACGCCGCCCCCGGTCCCGCCCAGCGTGAAGGCCGGGCGGACGATGAAGGGCAGGCCCAGTTCGGGCAGCGCGTCGCGAGCGTCCTGCAGCGAGTGGGCGATGACCGACTTGGGCACCCGCAGACCGGCGGCGGTCATGGTGTCGCGGAACCGCTCGCGGTCCTCGGCGCGGTCGATGGCGTCGTAGTCAGCCCCGATGAGCTCGACGCCGAAGCGCTCGAGCGTCCCGTCCTCGTGCAGTGCCTTGGCCAGGTTCAGCGCGGTCTGGCCGCCCAGCGTGGGCAGCAGCGCGTCGGGCCGCTCGCGCTCGATCACCTGGGCCACCGGCCCCGGGAGCAGAGGCTCGATGTAGGTGGTGGTGGCCACCTCGGGGTCGGTCATGATCGTCGCCGGGTTGGAGTTGACGAGCACGACCTCATAGCCCTCCTGCTCGAGCACGCGGCAGGCCTGCGTACCCGAGTAGTCAAACTCGGCGGCCTGGCCGATGACGATCGGCCCGGAGCCGAGCAGCAGGATCTTGTGGATGTCGGTGCGGCGGGGCATCGCGTCAGGCGGCGGTCGCGATCGCCTCGACGAAGCGATCGAACAGGTAGAGGGAGTCGTGCGGACCGGGCCCGGCCTCGGGGTGATACTGGACGGTGGCGCCAGGAACGTCGCGCAAGGTCAGGCCCTCCACGGTGCGGTCATAGAGATTGATATGGGTCAGCTCGGCGGCGCCGAAGTCGGTCTCCCAGCGGACGGGCTCGTCGTCGTCGATGGTCCGTGCCCCCCCGGGGCCCAGCACGGCAAAGCCGTGGTTCTGGCTGGTGATCTCGGTGCGGCCGGTGGTCAGGTCCTTGACCGGATGGTTGGCCCCGTGGTGGCCGAAGGGCAGCTTGTAGGTCTGAAGGCCCACCGCCCGGCACAGGAGCTGATGGCCGAGGCAGATGCCGTACACGGGCAGCTTGCCGACGAGGTCGCGCACGGTGCTCACGACGTAATCCAGCGCCCCGGGGTCACCGGGCCCGTTGGCCAGGAACACGGCGTCGGGCTCGGTGGCCAGCAGCGCCTCGGCCCCCGCGTGGCAGGGATGCAGGGTCACCGTGGCGCCGCGGGCACGCAGGTTGCGCACGATCGAGAGCTTCACGCCGGTGTCGATCATGGCGATGTGGACGCCGTTGCCGGCGCCGGCGGTCACACCGTCGCCGATCGGGTCCAGCACCGTGGCCCGGTCCGGAGTCACCTCGCGGGCCAGATCTCGCCCGGTCATGTCGGGTTCGGCCTCGATGAGGGCCCGCGCCTCGTGGAGGCTGACGCGCGCGGGGAACACCCCGCCGCGCATGGCCCCGCGATCGCGCAGGTGGCGGACGAGCGCCCGGGTGTCGAGGTCGGTGATGGCCGGAATGCCGCAGTCGGTCAGCCAGCTCAGCCATCCGGCCTCGGCGCCGGGGGCATCTTCGCGGTCCACCGCGGCCCGCATGATCGCCGCCCGGGCGTGGATGCGGTCAGACTCCATCGCCTCGGCACTGACTCCGTAGTTGCCGATCTGCGGGTAGGTGAAGACGAGCAGCTGCCCGGCGTAGCTGGGGTCGGTGACCGCCTCCTGGTAGCCGGCCATCGAGGTCGTGAACACGATCTCCCCCACCGCGGCGGTGTCGGCCCCGCAGGCGAGGCCCTCGAAGCGAGTGCCGTCCTCGAGCAGGACGTAGGCGGTGGCGTCGGAGGCAGCCATCTACCGGCCCTCGTTCCGGCCGGCGGCGGCACCCGAGCCGGCGTGGTCTGAGCGCACCGGCATCGGGCGCCGGTAGACCACCGCACCGGCGGCGAGGGTGACCATCACCCGCCCCTGGAGAGTGCGGCCGTCAAAGCAGGAGTTCGACGAGCGGCTGACATAGCCGTCGGCGCCGACCTCCCAGGTCGCGTCCAGGTCGACGAGGCAGAGGTTGGCCTCCTCGCCGATGGCGATCCTCGGTGTGGGCAGGTCATAGAGACCGGCGCCGGCGGTCATCCGCTCGATGAGGATGGCCAGGTCGAGCTCCCCGGGCAACACGAGCTCGGTGTAGAGCGCGGCGAACGCCGTCTCCAGCCCCGTCGTGCCCATGGGCGCCTGTTCGAAGGGGACCTCCTTCTCGTGTACGGCGTGCGGCGCGTGATCGGTGGCCACGCATTCGATGACCCCGCTGCGCAGGCCCTCGACCAGTGCCTCGCGGTCAGCCTCGGAGCGCAGCGGCGGATTCATCTTGAAGCGACTGTCCAGGGTGCGCACCATGTCGTGGGTGAGCGTCAGGTGGTGAGGGCTGGCCTCGCCGCTGACCCGCGCGCCCGCCTCCTTGGCGGCCGCCAGGGCCTGCACGGACTCGACCGCCGAGAGGTGCTGGAAATGGACGCGGGCGTCCTCATAGAGCGCCAGAGCGCTGTCGCGGGCGATCATCGTGGATTCGGAGATCGAGGGGATCCCGGCGAGCCCGAGCCGCGCCGACACCGCCCCCTCGTGCATCACGCCGTCCGCCGACAGGGCCGGGTCCTCCTCGTGCAGGGCCACGATGCCGCCGCACAGCCGCTGGTACTGGAGCGCCTTGCGCAGCATGCCGGCCGACACGACCGGCTTGCCGTCGTCGGTGAAGCCGATGGCGCCCAGATCGCGCAGCTCGGCCATCTCGGTCAGCTCCTCGCCGGCCAGCCCCCGTGTGACCGAGGCCAGGAAGCCGACGGGGACCCGGGCCTCGCGCTGGGCACGCTCGATGAGTGATCCCAGCACCGCCGCGCCATCCACGGTGGGCGTGGTGTTGGGCATCGCCACCACCGCGCAGTAGCCGCCGGCGGCGGCGGAGGCGGTTCCGCTGTCGAGATCCTCCTTGTACTCCTGGCCGGGGGTGCGGAGGTGCACGTGCGGGTCCACGAAGCCGGGGAAGACGTGCTTGCCGGCTGCGTCGACGATGTCGATCTGGTCTGAGGCGGAGAGGCCACCGGGTTCGCCGAGCTCGGCGATCCGGCCGTTGCGGATGAGGATGTCGTGTGCCCCGTCGAGGTCGGTGCGCGGATCGAGGACATGGGCGCCGCGAATGAGCAGCTCCTCGCCGGGCCGGGCCGCGTGAAACAGTCGTCGGGGGCTCATCACGCCACCGCCTGGAGGACCGGGGAGCCGACCAGCAGTTCGTAGAGGACGGCCATCCTCACCGCCACCCCGGCCTTGACCTGCTCGCCGATGAGGGCCTGCGGTGAGTCGATGGTGGCCGCCGACAGCTCCACGCCGCGGTTGACCGGCCCCGGGTGCATGACGAGCTGGTCGGGGCGCAGCCGCTTGTCGTTGATCTGATAGCGGCTGGCGTACTCGCGCAACGTGGGCACGAAGGACTGCTGCATCCGCTCGTGCTGCATGCGCAGGACATAGATGACGTCGGCCTCCTCGATGCGCTCGAGGGTCGGCGTGGCCGCGCAGCCGAGGGCTTCGATCTGACGGGGAAGCAGGGTCGGTGGGCCCGACACCGTGACGTCGGCGCCCATCCGGGTGAAGGCGAGGATGTTCGACCGCGCCACCCGGGAGTGGCTGACGTCGCCGACGATCCAGATGTTGAGGCGATCGAGCGAGCCGAAGCGGCGGCGCAGGGTGAAGACGTCGAGCAGGGCCTGGGTGGGGTGCTCATGCTTGCCGTCGCCCGCGTTGACCACAGCGGCGTCGGTCCAGCCGGCCACCAGCTGGGCGGCGCCGGCGTGCGGTGAGCGGATGACGATCGCCGCCGGGTCATAGGCCGACATCGTCTGGACGGTGTCCTTGAGCGACTCTCCCTTGTCCACGCTGGACCCGGCCGAGCGGATGTTGACCACATCGGCCGAGAGCCGTTTGGCGGCGAGCTCGAAGGAGCTCGAGGTCCGGGTGCTGGCCTCGTAGAAGAGGTTGACGATCGTCCGGCCGCGCAGGGCCGGGACCTTCTTGATCTCGCGGCCCGAGACCTCGGCGAAGGACTCGGCGCGGTCAAGGACCTGCTCGATCCCGCTGCGGTCCAGATCGTCGATCGAGATCAGGTGGCGGGGGATGCGTGTGGAACTCATGCGGCTTTGATCCTTGGATTGATGAGGTCGCGCTCACTCGGTCCGATGGTGACCTCGTCGACGCCGTCGACCTCGTCGACGCGGACGTTGACGCGCTGGTCCTGCGAGGTCGGGAGGTTCTTGCCGACGTAGTCGGGGCGGATGGGCAGCTCGCGGTGCCCGCGGTCGACCATCACCGCCAGCTGGACGCGGGCCGGCCGGCCGTAGTCGAAGACGGCCTCGATCGCGGCGCGCACCGTGCGCCCGGTGTAGAGGACGTCGTCGACGATGACGATCGTGCGTCCGTCGAGCGAGAAGTCAAGCTCGGTGGCGTGGACCACCGGCGAGCTCGAGCGCAGGCTGAGGTCGTCGCGGTAGAAGGCGATGTCGACCGAGCCCAGCGGCACCGCCGAGTCCAGCAGCTCCGAGGTCAGCGGCTGGAGGCGCTTGGCCAGATGCGCGCCCCGCCGGTGGATGCCCACCAGAGCCACCGCGCCGCCGGGATTCTTCTCGACGATCTCGTGAGCGATCCGCACGAGCGTGCGGCGCATGTCATCGCGGTCGAGGGCGACCGTTACGGGTTCCAACTGGCTCCTTCCTGGCCTCACAGGACCGGGTTAAAGGGGCAGGTCTATTGGCGCGGAGCGTAGCAGCGGCCCCGGCGGTACAGGACGTGCTCCAGCCCGCCGTGCTCGATGGGACGGTCGTAGGCGAAACCGGCCTTGTCCATCACCCGGCGCGACGCGAGGTTGTCGGGCAGGGTGATCGCGATCAGGTCGTGGAGGTCGAGCACGTCGAAGGCGACGGCCACCGAGGCCTGGGCCAGTTCGGTGGCGAGCCCCTGGCCCCAGCGGTCGGGCACGATCGTCCACGCGGCTTCGACTGCGAAGCCGCCGATGGCATCGGTGTACTGCAGGCCGCCCCGCCCCACCATCGCACCACTCTCGCGGTCGCGCAGCAGCCAGAGCCCGAAGCGGTGGCGGTCCCAGTGGTCGCGCTTGTCGGCGAGGCTGGCGCGCACGTCGTCGACCGTGGGGGCGCCGGCCCACGGCCACAGGGTGCGATACACGCGCGGGTCCAGCATCAGCCCGACGATCTCCGCCTCGTGCCCTGGGCCGATCGGCTCGCCGACCATGCGTGGCGTGTCGAGGATCGAGGGAGCGAGCGCCCGCTTCACGCCGCCGGAGTGGCCGGCTGCTCGGCCATCCGCTCGTGCCAGCGAATCAGCGCGGGCTCGCCGCGCTCAGGAAACGGGACCTCGATGGTGTCGAAGTCCCGCGGCACCACGGTGTTGGGAAAGACGGCCCGGGCCTCGTCACGCAGCTGCCCGAGCGGGTGGCGCGTGGAGACGTGGTTGAGGGCCAGCATGGTCACCTCCGCCTCGCGGGCGATCGTCGCCGCCTGCTGCGCGGTGGAGTGGCCGTTGTCGGCAGCCCGCTCGCGCTCCTCCTCGGCGAAGGTGGCCTCGTGCACGAGGACGTCAGCCTGATGAGACGCGATGCGCAGCGACTCGCACGGCCGCGTGTCGCCTGACAGCACCACCTTGCGTCCCGGGCGCGTGGGCCCGAGGACCTGATCGGGGGTGATCCCACGGATCGTCGCTCCCCGCTGGACGCGCCCGAATTCCGGGCCCTCCTGTAGACCGAGGCGGAGGGCGGCGTCCTTGTCGAACTCGCCGGGGCGCTCGTCCTCGTAGAGCACGTAGCCGACCGCCGGGCCGCGATGGGAGACGGGCACCGCCGCGATCCGGTAGCCATCGCGCTGCAGCTCGTCTCCGCCCTCGAGTTCGATCAACTCGAGGTCGAAGCTGACCGCGCCCGCCATCCGCAGTGCGAGGCTCATGAGCGTGCGCAGCCCGGGCGGGCCGCTGATCGTCAGCGGGAGCTCGCGACCGCGCAGATCGAAGGTCTTGAGCATGCCGGGGAGACCGAGCCAGTGATCGGCGTGGAAGTGGGTGAGCAGGATCTCGGTGAGGTCAGCCAGCCCCACCGAGCTCACCAGCTGGCGCTGGGTGCCCTCGCCGCAGTCGACGAGGATCCGGTCACCGCCGCGGCGCACCAGGATCGAGGGCAGGCCCCGGCGGGCCGTGGGGATCGAGCCGCCGGTGCCGGCGAAGAAGATCGAGAGCTCCATGGTCCGTTGTGAGTGTGTCAGCCCGCTCAGTCAAGGTCGATGAGCTCGAACTCGACCGTGGCGCTCGTGATCCGGCAGAGCCCCATCGTGTGCTTCGGCTGGCGGCGGCGGTCGGTGGGGCTGCCCGGGTTGAAGATCTGAAACCCGTCCGGGGCCCGCTCGTGGAGTGGGATGTGGGAGTGGCCGAAGATCACCGCCTCCGCGCCGGGAAACCGTGCCTTGAGTCGTCTGAGCCGTCCTGGGGCGGGGCCAGCGTCGTGGGTGACGGCGAGCGTGGCGCCCTCGCCGACGGGGATCAGAGCCGACTCGGGCAGAGCCGCCCGCAGCAGGGCGTCATCGGTGTTGCCATACACGCCGACCACCGGGCCGAGCGTCTTGAGCTCCTCCAGCACCTCCAGGCGGCTGAAGTCCCCCGCGTGGACGATGAGGTCAGCTTCCCGCAGGCGTTGCACGCACGTGTCGGGCAGCCTCTGCGACCCGCGCGGCAGGTGGGTGTCCGAGATGATCGCGATCTCCATCACACGATCCAGGCTAAGCTGGCCTGCGATCTTCCCCGATCATTCGAGCGCCCGTAGCTCAGGGGATAGAGCGTCCGCCTCCGGAGCGGAAGGTCGCAGGTTCAAATCCTGCCGGGCGCGCTTCGCCGGTGGGTGTCGTGGTCGGCCGTGGACCGGCTCCTTCCTATGTCGAGACGAACGCCACCGCCTCGACCTCCACCTGCGCCCCGAGCATCAGCCCCTTGACCTCGACCGCTGAACTCGCCGGCGAGTCATCGCCGAAGCGCTGAGCACGGACACGCGCGAACTCGGCGTATTGGCTGAGGTCGGTGACGAACACCGTGACCTTGATGACGTCCGACAGCGTCGCCCCGAAGTGGTGCAGCACACGCTCGATACGGTCAAACGCGACACCGGTCTCGGCAGCGAGCCCGCCCGGGACCACCTTGCCGTCGTCGCCAAGCCCGATCTGCCCTGCGACATGCACCCACTCGCCGGTGCCGGACGTCGCGACCCCGTCGCTGTACTTGGCGAAGGTGGAGGGAAGGCGGGTGATGCTCATAGGTGCTCTCCTGTCTGAACGGCGGTGAGTTGGTGCTCCCAGGGCCGGATCTGCTCGAGGGCTGCCGCGACGGCGAGCACGTCGTCGTCGCGAAAGCGACGGCCGATGACCTGCAGGCCCACCGGCAGGCCTGTGGCGTCAAGCCCCGCCGGTACCGACGCCGAGGGGTGGCCGGTGAAGTTCACCGGATAGGTCAGTGCCCAGCCGATCGCGGGATCGACGGGCACCCCGTCGACGTCGGATGGGCCGGTGGTCCGGCCGTCGGCCGCGTTGGGTACCGGCGGGATCCCGACGGTGGGGCAGATCAGGATGTCGTGGTCGGTCAGGACGTCCTCCAGCGCGTCGAGGACCTGGGTCCGGGTGACACTGTCGAGCTGCGCGTCGACGGCGCTCTGGTGCTGTCCCAGCTCCACCGAGCTGGTGAACTCGCTGGTCAGCTCCTCGCGGTGCTCGGCCAGCAGGTCAATTCCCCGTCTGGCAAAGGTGGCGGCTGTCGTCGCGTTGCGAACCGCGTGCTGGCGGTTCCAGCACGCACAGAGCTCGAGTTGATCGCCTAAGCGCATCGTGATCTCGCTCACGCGAGCGTGGTGCGCCGCGAGGTCGGCGACCGCGGCGGCCACGACCGCTGCGACGCTCGCCTGCACCGGGAAGGCTCCGAGATCGGGGCTATAGGCGATGCGAAGCTCCCTCAGCCCCCGCTCGGCCCGCGGCACCCAGTCGAGCTCGTGGGCGGTCGCGTACGGATCTCGCGGGTGAAATCCGGCCATGACGGACGTCATCAGCGCAACGTCGGCGACCGTCCGGGCCATCGCGCCGCTGTGAATGAATGGGGACACGGCGACAAAGCCGTCCGGTCGGGTGACGTTGGCGACTCGGCCCCACGTCGTCTTGAGGCCAACGATCCCGCACCACGCGGCGGGAATGCGCAGCGAGCCACCCGCGTCCGATCCCTGAGCGAGCGCCGCGAGCCCATCGGCGACCGCCGCGGCGCCGCCACCCGAGGACCCACCCGCATTTCGCCCAACCGCGAATGGTGTGCTCGTCGGCCCGAACAGCAGGTTGTCCGTCGTCGCCTTGCAACCGAACTCCGGCGTGTTCGTCTTGCCAAGCACGATCGCCCCGGCGGCCTCCAGCCGCTCGACGTACGTGGCCGTGACATTGGGCACGAAGCCCGCGAGCGGCCGTGACCCGAACGTGTTACGCACGCCGGCCTTGAAGTCGAAGAGGTCCTTGATCGCGACCGGCACACCATGGAGCGGCCCGACGGTGCTCTGACCGGCGGTGCGCTCGATCTCCCGCGCGCGCGCCAGCGCCTCGTCGGCGAGGAGCGTGACATAGGCGTTCAGAGCCGGATTGCGCCGTTCAATCCGGTCAAGGAACGCCTCGGTCAGCTCAACCGGTGAGATATCGCGCGTTCGCAGCAGCGCGGCGAGCTTGACCGCGGGCGCGCCACACAGCTCGTCCGCCGTCAATCGCCATCCGTTCCCTTCTCACGAATACGCTGCTGCACGACCTGCCACGTGTCGGCTAGATGGGCGCGCAGGATGACCTCCGCGTGTTCGGCGTCGCCGGCACGGACGTGGCGCAACATCTCGCGATGCTGATCCTGCGCCGAACGAAGGCTGGCCACCGCCGTCACATAGACGCGGAGGTACGGTTCGCTCGCCACCCAGAGCGAACTGACGATGGACCACAGCCGGGGCATCTCGGCCGCCTCGTAGAGAAGCGCGTGGAATTCGCGG
>DATJTQ010000028.1:0-8808 GCA_035503355.1 Solirubrobacteraceae bacterium | reverse complement strand
GGACCAGTACCTGATCGAGCAGATGGCCAACTTCAACCGCGAGCGCATTCCCGAGCGCCAGCCCCACGCCAAGGGCGCCGGCGCCTTCGGGGTGTTCGAGACCACCGAGGACGTGACCGCCTACACGCGCGCGGCGCTGTTTCAGCCCGGCGTCAAGACCGACGTGCTCGCTCGCTTCTCGACGGTGGCGGGGGAGAGTGGCAGCCCCGACACGTGGCGTGATCCCCGCGGCTTCGCGCTGAAGTTCTATACCACCGAGGGCAACTACGACATGGTCGGCAACAACACGCCGGTCTTCTTCCTGCGCGACCCGATGAAGTTCCAGCACTTCATCCGCAGCCAGAAGCGCCGCGCCGACAACGGCCTGCGTGACCACGACATGCAGTGGGACTTCTGGACGCTGTCACCCGAGTCAGCGCACCAGGTGACCTGGCTGATGGGTGATCGCGGCATTCCGAAGACGTGGCGCCACATGAACGGTTACTCCAGTCACACGTACATGTGGGTCAATGCCTCAGGTGACAAGTTCTGGGTCAAGTACCACTTCAAGACCGACCAGGGCATCGACTTCCTCACCCAGGAGGATGCCGACCGCATCGCCGGTGAGAACGCCGATTACCACCGCCAGGACCTGTTCGAGGCCATCCGCGACGGCGATCACCCGACGTGGACGCTGCACATGCAGATCATGCCCTTCGAGGACGCCAAGACGTATCGCTTCAACCCGTTCGATCTCACCAAGGTGTGGTCCCATCAGGACTATCCGCTGATCAAGGTCGGCGTGTTGACACTCAACCGCAACCTGACCGATTTCCACACCGAGATGGAGCAGGCCGCGTTTGAGCCCAACAACCTGGTGCCCGGGATCGGGCTCAGTCCGGACAAGATGCTGCTGGCGCGCGGGTTCTCCTACGCCGACGCGCACCGGGCCCGGCTCGGGGTCAACTACAAGCAGATTCCGGTCAACACCCCGCAGGCACCCGTCCACAGCTACAGCAAGGATGGCGTCGGCCGCACGGTCAACGTCTCAGATCCGGTGTACGCGCCCAACTCCTACGGCGGCCCGGCCGCGGATCCGTCGCGGACCGACGACGCGGGCCTGTGGGCTGCCGACGGCGACATGGTGCGCTCCGCCTACACCCCCCGAGCCGAGGACGACGACTTCGGGCAGGCCGGCACCATGGTGCGCGAGGTCCTCGATGACGAGGCGCGCGAGCGGCTGGTGGCCAACGTCGCAGGCCACCTGTCCAATGCTGTCTCGGACGCTGTCCTGGCCCGGGCCTTCGAGTACTGGAAGAACATCGACGCCGATCTCGGCGCGAGGATCGAGCAGGCCGTCGGCGCCGGCGTCGGCGCCTGATCAGCTGAGGCTATGCGGGGCGCGTCCGGATAGCCCGGCGCGCCCCGTCAGTCGTTGACCTCGTCCTCGTCGTCGAGATCCTCGTCGGACGCGGCGCCGAGGATCTCGGCGGGCTGCAGCCGCTCGACCGCCTGGGTGAGGCGCTCGAGCACCTCGAAGATCTCGTCGCGGTCCGCCTTCTGATCCACGGCGAGGCGCACGGCGGCGATCTCGCGGGCCAGGTACTCGGTCTCGGCGAGCGCGCGGGCGTTGGTGTCACGGTCGCGCTCGACCTCGGACTTGTCGCGGTCAGCCTGCCGGTTCTGCGCCAGCAGGATCAGCGGCGCCGCGTACGCGGCCTGGGTGGAGAAGGCCAGGTTGAGCAGGATGAACGGGTACGGGTCAAAGGCCGAGTGCTTGCCGTAATTGACCGCCACAAAGGCGTTGTAGGCAATCCAGACGACGACGATGAAGGTCTGGGCCACCAGGTAGCGCGGCGTCCCGAAGAACCGCGCCAGCCGCTCGGCCACCGCCCCGAACTGGTCAGGGTCATAGAGGGGGCCGGCCGCCGTGCCCTTTGGCTGGGAGAGATCGTCGCCTCGGGCCATCAGGCGCTTTCGGTCAGCGTCGCGCGCCAGTCGGCGGGCAACAGTCGGTCGAGCACGTCGTCGATGGTCACCGCGCCCACCAGCCGGTGGGCCTCGTCGATGACGGCCAGGGAGACCACGTCGTAGGCGGCCAGCTTGACCGCCACGTCCCGGTCGCTGGTTCCCTCCTCCAGCGGCTCGACGTCCTCGTCGATGCACCGCGACAGGGGCTTGGAGGGCGCCTCGCGCAGCAGCCGCTGGATGCCGACGTTGCCGATGTAGCGGCCGGTCGGGGTCTCCAGCGGCGGCCGGCATACGAACACCGACGCCGCCAGCGGCACCGGCAGGTTGTGGTCACGCACGCGGGCCAGCGCCTCGGCGACGGTGGTGTCGGGACCGAGGATGACCGGCTCGGGCGTCATCAATCCGCCGGCCGTGTCGGGCTGATAGGTGAGCAGGCGGCGCACCGGCTCGGCCTCTTCGGGATCCATGGCGTGCAGCAGCTCGGCCTGACGGCCCGCGGGGAACTCGGCCAGCAGGTCGGCGGCGTCGTCGGCGTCCATCTCGTCGAGCACGCGGGCCAGGCGGTCGATGCCCAGGCCCTCGATGAGGCGCACCTGCTCGTCCTCGGACATCTCCTCCAGGAGGTCGGCGAAGCGGTCGTCCTCGAGCTCGGAGGCCAGGACGCGCCGGCGGCTGAGCGGCAGGCGGCGGATGGCCGCCGCCATCTCGGCCGGGTGCAGGCCCCCCAGCTCGGCGGCCTGGCGGTCGACGGGCCGCTCGGAGGCGAACAGCTCGCCCGCCTCAGACCAGTCGATGACGTCGGGGGCCCGGCGCAGCCCTGGCACGCGCCGGCCGGCCAGCGCGACCGTGGCCACCTCCCAGCCGTCGTGGTCAGGGGCCTCGATCAACCCTACGTCGACGACCCGCGCGCCCTTGAAGCGCTTGCCCAGCAGCTCGCCGGCGAGGAGGCGCTCACCCTCGCGCAGGACGAACTGGCGCATGTTGACCGACCCGCGGCGGAGGCGCGCGCCGTCAGAGCCGATCTCGCCGACGCGGCCGATCCCGACGAACACCCTGCGGCGCTGCACGGCGACCACGAACCCATTGACCCGGGGCGGCTTGGAGCCCAGGTCCACCACCGCGTCAGAGATGCGGCCGACCTCGGCGCCGTCCGCTCCCAGCAGCGGCAGCCGGGTCAGTCGAGTCAGGTAGATGATGCGCCGTTCCATCCTGAGCTGATCGTACCCCGCGGCACCCGGTTCACCCCGCTAGCGCAAGGGAATGTCCACGCCGCGCCGAACCTCCGGACGCGGCCCGAAGATCCGCCGCTCGGCCTCAGAGATGGCCACGTCATTGATGCTCGCCTCGCGCCGGCGCATGAGGCCGTGCTCGTCGAACTCCCACAGCTCGTTGCCGTAGCTGCGCCACCACTGACCGTCGCTGTCATGGCTCTCGTACTGGAAGCGCACGGCGATCCGGTCCTCGTGGAACGCCCACAGGCTCTTGCGCAACGCGTAGTCAAGCTCGCGCTCCCATTTCTGGGTGAGGAAGGCGACGATGGCGGGCCGCCCGGTGACGAACTGGTCACGGTTGCGCCACTCCGAGTCCTCGGTATAGGCGCCGGCCACGCGCTCGGGGTCCCGGGTGTTCCAGGCGTCCTCGGCGGCCTGCACCTTCTGTGCGGCCGTCTCGGCGGTGAACGGGGGCAGCGGCGGGCGGTCAGCCATGGGTCCTCCTCAGGTGGTGGGTAGGGTGAATCATGCAATGAAGATCATCTACACCCAGACCGATGAGGCACCGGCCCTGGCCACCCAGTCGCTGCTGCCGGTCGTCGAGGCCTTCGCCGGCGTCGCCGGAGTCGACGTGGAGTTGCGCGACATCTCCTTGGCCGGGCGGATCCTCGCCCAGTTCCCCGATCGTCTCAACGGTGATCACCGCGTCTCCGACGACCTGACCGAACTCGGCGAGCTGGCCAAGACCCCCGAGGCCAACATCATCAAGCTGCCGAACATCAGCGCCTCCGTGCCCCAGCTGCGCGCCGCCATCGCCGAGCTGCAGGAGCAGGGCTTCGACATCCCCGACTATCCGTCAGACCCGTCCGACGACGAGCAGCGCGACGTCCGGGAGCGCTATGACCGCGTCAAGGGGAGCGCCGTGAACCCGGTGCTGCGCGAGGGCAACTCCGACCGCCGCGCGCCCGACTCGGTCAAGGCCTACGCCCGCCATCACCCGCACTCGATGGGCGCCTGGTCAGGTGACTCCCAGTCCCACGTCTCCACTATGAGCGACGGCGACTTTCGCTCCACCGAGCAGTCGGCCACGGTGACCGGGGAGGGCACCGTCCGCATCGAGCACGTCTCCGCCGATGGCGACGTCACCGTGCTCAAGCCGGACTTTCCGGTCCTCGACGGCGAGGTCATCGATGCCGCGGTGATGCGCCGCGCCGCGCTGGACGCCTTCCTGGCCGAGCAGGCCGCCGACGCCAAGGAGCACGGCGTCCTCTACTCCGTGCACCTGAAGGCGACGATGATGAAGGTGTCAGACCCGATCATCTTCGGCCACGCGGTGCGCGCCTACTTCCCGGCCGTGTTCGCTGAGCATGCCGACGCGCTGGCCGCCGCCGACGTAAGCCCCAACGACGGCATGGGCGCGCTGCTCAAGGCGCTCGAGCGGGTGCCCGAGGATGAGCGCGCCGCGATCACCGAGGCCATCGAGGCCGCCTACCGCGACGGCCCTGGGCTGGCCATGGTCGACTCCGATCGCCGCATCACCAATCTCCACGTCCCCTCCGACGTGATCATCGACGCGTCGATGCCGGCGGCGATCCGCTCCAGCGGCCAGATGTGGAACCGCGACGGCGAGCTGCAGGACACGAAGTTCGTCATCCCCGATCACTCGTATGCCGACCTCTACGCCGAGACCGTCGACGACTGCCGCGAGCACGGGGCCTTTGACCCGGCCACGATGGGCACCACGCCCAACGTCGGCCTGATGGCGCAGAAGGCCGAGGAGTACGGCTCGCACGACAAGACGTTCGAGATCTCGGCGCCGGGCACCGTCCGCGTGGTGGACGGCGACGGCGAGACGCTCCTCTCCCACGACGTCGCCGCGGGCGATATCTGGCGCATGTGCCAGACCAAGGACGCCCCGATCCGCGATTGGGTCGGGCTGGCCGTGGGGCGCGCCCGCGCCACCGGCTGGCCCGCCGTGTTCTGGCTGGACGAGACCCGCGCCCACGACGCGCAGCTGCTGGCCAAGGTCCGTGCCGAGCTCGACCAGCTGGACACCGACGGGCTCCAGATCAAGATCATGGATGTGGCGGACGCCACCCGCTTCACGTTGGCGCGCGCCCGGAACGGCGAGAACACCATCAGCGTCACCGGCAACGTGCTGCGCGACTATCTCACCGACCTGTTTCCGATCCTGGAGCTGGGGACGAGCGCCAAGATGCTCTCCATCGTCCCGCTGATGGACGGCGGGGGCCTGTTCGAGACCGGCGCCGGCGGGTCCGCGCCCAAGCACGTCCAGCAGTTCGAGCGCGAGAACCACCTGCGCTGGGACTCGCTGGGCGAGTTCCTGGCCCTGGCGGTGTCGCTCCAGATGCTGGCTGACAAGACCGACAACCCGCGCGCCCGGATCCTCGGCGACGCGCTCGATCGGGCCACGGGGAGCGTGCTGGAGCACAACCGCTCGCCGCTGCGTAAGGTCGGCGAGCTCGACAACCGCGGAAGCCACTTCTACCTCGCGCTCTACTGGGCGCGCGAACTGGCTGAGCAGACCGAGGACGGCGAACTGGCCGAGCGGTTCGCCCCGCTGGCCGAGCGTCTGACCGCTGACGAAGAGGCGATCGTGTCGGAGCTATCTGACGTGCAGGGGTCTGCGGTGGAGCTTGGTGGGTATTACCACCCCGATGCCAACAAGGCCGCGTCCGCAATGCGCCCCAGCCAGACGTTCAACGAGGCTCTGGAGTCGCTGTAGGGCGGTCCGCCCATGAGCTCGCCGCCGCGGGCTCTGGAGCGGGTACGCACCAACCTGCCCTTCATCACGACCGAGCTCATCGGGCGCGACGACGAGCTGGCGGTCCTGCTTGACCTGATCGCCACCAGCCGCCTGGTCACCGTCTCGGGGCCCGGCGGCTCGGGCAAGACACGGCTGGCCCTCGAGCTGGCGCACCGCGCGGCTGACGATTTCGACGCCGTCTGGTGGGTTGCCCTCGAGCCGATCCTCGATCCGAATGAGGTCATGGGGGCGGTGGGGCGGGCCATGGGCCTGCCCGAGGTGACGGGCGTCGAGGCGGCCGAGCGCGTCCTTGACCACCTGCGCGCTCGCAGCGTGCTGCTGGTGCTCGACGCTCTGGAGCATGTGATCGACGTGGGGGCGCTGATCGGCCAGGTGGCGCACACCGGCCCTGAGGTCAGGGTCGTGGTGACCAGCCGCCTCCCGCTGCGCGAGCCCGGTGAGAACCTGCTGGCGCTGGACCCGCTGGCGGTGCCGACGGGCTCTGAGCGCGACCTCGCCGCGCTGCGCGCCGTGACCTCGGTGACGATGCTGACCGACCGCGCGGCCGCCGCGGAGACCGGATGGGAGCTGACCGAGTCAGAGCGCTTTGACACCGCTCGGCTGTGCCGGCAGCTGGACGGTCTGCCGCTGGCGCTCGAGCTGGCGGCGTCCGGGCTGCGCGCGCTCGACGCGGGAACGCTCTCGCGTGAGCTGGACGGCCGCCTCGCCGCCCTCGGCGCCGACCCGGACGTGCCCCCGCGCGAGCGCGGCCTGCGTGCCATCTTGGCGTGGGCGGTCGGGCGGCTGACGGAGCCGGAGCGCTCGCTGCTGCTGGGACTGGCCACCTTCTCGGGCGGCTTCACCACATCGCTGGCCCGGGCCGCCTTCGGCGAGGTCGACAGTGAGCTCAGGGTTCTCATCGAGGCCGGCCTGGTCCGCGACGGCCACAGTGGCCGGCTCGTGATCCCGCCGCCGGTGCGGCGGTTCGCCGCCGAGGTGACCGATGCTGAAGCCGACGATGCGGCCCACGCGGCCATCACCGACGCGCTCATCGCGCTGGCCGAGCCCTTCGAGCAGCGCTGGGTGCCCCGGTGGGGGGAGGGCGGGCGGATCCTCGCTGCCGAGAGCGGCAACGTCTTCGCCGAGCTGGACTGGGCGCAGCTCATGGACTACGGGCGCCACGCCCGGCTGGCCGCCGCGACCGGGTGGTGGATGAGCCGCGCCGGCGCCGGCGAGCTCAGCCGCGACCACGTGGAGATCGCCCTGGCGCGATCCACGGATCCGGTGATGCGCGCGCGCTGCCTGCAGGCGCTCGGCACCCTCGGCCTCAAGGACTCCGATCCGACAGCGTCCCTGGACGCCGCGGACGCCTGGCATGACCTCGACGATGCGGCCGGGGAGTTCTATTGCGCCGTCCACGCCGCTCACCTCTACGGCCGGGCTCGCGAGGGCGAGGCGCAGATCGAGATCGTGGAGCGCTGCGCCGAGCTGGCCGCCCGACTCACCGACGATCCCGACGCGGCATGGATGCTCACGGTCGTACAGGCCGAGGCGGTGGCTCTCCTGGGGCATCCCGAGGAATCGGTGGACCCGATGCTGGTGGAGCTCGCCGACGCGCCCGAGGGGTCATGGCGCCGGTTCTGGGTCGCTGGCCAGCTGGCCGGTCTCGAGCTGGCCCTGGACCGGCCCGGCGACGCGCTGGCCCATGGCGGGGTGGCGATCGGACTCGCCGCGGCGCTCGGCACGCCCGAGGACGAATTGGCCCAGGCCACGACGATCGCGGCCGCCCTGCTGCACCTGGGACGCGCCGGAGAGGCGGCCACCGCCTGGTCGGTCTGCGAGCTCGGCTTCGACGAGCTCTCGTGGGCCTCTGAGGGTGAGGCCGCTGACCTCTACCAGGCCGTTCGGGCCAGCCTCGACGAGGACGCGCTCGCCGCCGCGCGCCGGGACGCGGCGCAGATGGGGATGGAGCAGGGGCTCGCCTGGGTCGGCCAGGTGGCTCGCGGCGAGGACTGACCGCGGGCCCCGGCGCGAGCCCGTGAGCGCGTGAGCGCGCAAGGAAGGAGGAGCCCCGCAGCCCCCGGGACCCCTCCTTTTACTGTCCGGGCTGGAAGCCGGCTGCCGCTGCCGGCCGTTGGAGATCCAGCCTGGATGGGTGGCTTGGCGCCATTGTCAATACCCCCCTCGGATGTTGAGACCGCCCGGCCGGTGCCGCGTGGATCCGAGATTGACGCGTTCCAGTGTCCCCTGTGTGAGCGGATGCGAAAACGTAGATCCACCCAGCCGGTGTGCGTCCTTTGACCCACGGCGCCCTGCGCGATTCCTATGCGCCAGAGGCTGTCGCATAAACCTGCCGGTTCTCTCCCCGCGACCCTGAGTCAGAACCTGGCGTTAATCGCCAGGTTCTGACCCAGGGTCGCTTCGCGGCACGGGCCGGCACAGGCCGCCGCCGAACGAAGACGCTGTGTTGGAACGAGCAGCCGTGCCGAGACCTGAGTCCGGGCCTCGGCCAGGCGACTCTGGGACACAAAGCGTCGGAAAACGCCGTCCTTTGTCCCAGCGTGGTTGCGTGGAGCCGGGTGCGGGCACCACTGCGCCCGCCCGCGCCGACGTCTCGACCGCGCTGTGGGCGCGTGTGTGTGCGACAGCCTCCCAGGTATACAAGTGCGCGCGAGGCGGCTACCGCGACCGGCCCTTGTCGAAGTCCCCGGCCCCCGCGCGAGCCTCGCGCAGGATCTTCGTCATCTCCGCCAGCGCCTCGTCGCTGAGCGGCTCGGTCCCGAAGCGGATCCCGTGGAGCGCCTCGGTCGCCTCGCGCGCGGCCGCCCGCCCCGACGCGGTGATGGTGGCCAGGGTGGTGCGCCCGTCGGTGGGGTGCGG
>DATJTQ010000027.1:0-2341 GCA_035503355.1 Solirubrobacteraceae bacterium | reverse complement strand
TGCCAGGGTCCACCGTGGGCGCCACGTCGCGCGGGAGCTGCTCCAGGGTGCTGAGGTTCAGGCGCGGGGTCACATCACCGCGCCCAGCTGCCACGGCCGGAACTCCTCATCGCCGAAGCCCAGCTCCTCGCTCTTGGTCTGGCGGCCCGAGGCGACGGCGCGCAGCTCGTCGAAGAGCACCCCGCCGAGCTCGTCGACGGTCGTGTCGCCGTCGAGGACGGTTCCGGCGTTGAAGTCCATGTCGTCGGGCATCCGCTCGTAGAGCTGGGTGGTGGTGGCGAGCTTCACGCTCGGGGCGGGCTTGCACCCGAACACGGAGCCGCGCCCGGTGGTGAAGCAGACGAGGTTGGCGCCGCCGGCGACGATCCCGGTCACGCTCACCGGGTCATAGCCCGGGGTGTCCATGAAGACCAGGCCGCTGGCGGTCACCGGCTCGGCGTACTTGTAGACCGCCCACAGGGTGCTCGAGCCGCCCTTGGCCACCGCGCCCAGGGACTTCTCTTCGATCGTGGTCACGCCGCCGGCGCGGTTGCCCGGGGAGGGGTTGTTGTCCATGTGGCCCTCCTCGGCGGCGGTGTAGCGCTCCCACCACTCGATGCGTTCCATCAACGCCCGGGCCACCTCGGGTGAGGCGCGGCTGGTCAGCAGGTGCTCGGCCCCGTGGATCTCCGGCGTCTCACCGAGGATCGCGGTGCCCCCGAAGGAGACCAGCCGGTCGACGGCCGCGCCCAGCACGGGGTTGGCGGTCACGCCCGACCAGCCGTCAGAGCCGCCGCAGTTGAGCCCGAGGGTGAGCTTGGACACGGGCACGGGCTGCCGGGGCACCGCCGCTTCGGGCAGCAGCTCGTTGACGAGCTCGACGCCGCGGCGGACCGTCGCCACCGACCCGCCCAGCTCCTGGATGACCAGGCGCCGCAGCGGCGTCGCGTCGGGCAGCTCGAAGGAGTCGGCCAGCGCGGAGACCTGGTTGACCTCGCAGCCGAGCCCCACCACGACGACGGCGGCCACGTTGGGGTGGCGGGCGTAGCCGGTGAGGGTGCGGCGGAGGATCTCGAAGCCCTCCCCGTCGCGCGAGAGCCCGCAGCCGCTGCCGTGCGTGACCGCGATGACACCGTCGACGCCCGGGTGCTCATCGAGCGCACCGGGCGCCGAGAACGCGGCGGCGATCCGCTTGACCACGGTGGCCGAGCAATTGACCGAGCTCACCAGCGCCACGTAGTTGCGGGTGCCGACGCGCCCGTCGGGACGGACGATCCCGTCGAAGGTCGGCGCGTCAGGCGACGGAGCGGGCCCGCGGCGGCCGGTGCGCTGCGCCGCCACGCCCTCTTCGCTCTGCGCCGGGACCGGCAGCCCCTCGCGCGAGAGGGAGCTCAGGTTGTGCTCATGCACGTGCTCGCCGGCGGCGATCGCCTGGGTGGCGACCCCGATCGGCTGCCCGTACTTGTGCACCTGCTCGCCTTCAGCGATGTCGGTGAGCGCCAGCTTGTGCCCGTGCGGCACCGTGTCGCGCACGGTGACGCCGCGGCCGTGCCCCTCGAGCTCGGTGCCCGGCTCGAGCTCGCGACGGGCCAGGGCGACGGGATCGGACGGGTGCAGCTGGAGAACGGCTTCGGCGAGATCCATGGTCACCCTCCGTTCATCACCCAGGCGTGGGCGGGGTCGAGGTAGGGCATCATCACGCGGCCGGCGCCGGCCATCACCCACAGGTAGTACAGCTCATATCCCGAGGCGGCCACCACGGGGTGAAAGCCGGTGCGGATGACGGCGATGTCATCGTCGCGCACGAGGAACGCCTCCTCGGCGCCATCACCGTCGAGCTCGTAGCGGATCTGGACCCCGAAGCCGCCGGCGGGATTCGTCTTGAACAGGTAGACCTCCTCGAGGTCGACCTCCTCGGGCGGGTTGTCGCGGTCATGGCGGTGCGGGGGATAGGAGGACCAGTTGCCGGCGGGATTGATCGTCTCGCCCAGCAGGAGGCGTTGCGCGTCGTGCTCAGGGCCGAGGATGGTGCGCACCGAGCGCGACCAGTTGCCCTCGCCGACCTCGGCGATGCGCTGCTCAGACGGGCCGATGACGCGCGCCGAGGGCGCGTCGCCTGACGGCTCGGCGTCGGCGGACGCGATGGCCACCTGCACGGGCTCGTCGAGGACCTGCAGGCGCAGGCCCGTACCCGCGGGCGCGTACACCGTGTCGCCCGGCGCCTCGAACACCGACGCGCGGCCCCCGGCCCGGCCGAGAGAGAGGTCATCCCCGGTGTAGGCGTCGATGACCCCGCTCATCACCACCGCGGCGGTCTCGCCGCCGGCGGGAAGGTCGAGTGACTCGCCGGGCGCGAGGTCGG
>DATJTQ010000026.1:0-2142 GCA_035503355.1 Solirubrobacteraceae bacterium | reverse complement strand
TCCCGCGCCCAAGACCGCGAAGCAGAACGTGAAGGCGCCGATCACCGGCGCGAAGGGACGGGCCCGAGCCGACGCGCTCGCGGCAGCCCTCCCCACCCCCGACAGATCAGCCGCCCTCCTGACGAGGTGGGCCAGCTTCTCAGCCAGCACCATTGCCTAGGGAACGGGCCGGGCACCGACAACCTCACGGTCACGCAGCCGCCGCAGCGCGACCGTGCGCGAACTTGCAACCCTGGTGGCAGGACCGGGCGGGCGCCCGGCCTTTCCGGCGCCCTAGACATCCCATGGGCCCAAGGCGTCAAGCAGCTGCGTCGCGCGTGGCTGTCCAGGCGATGGCTTCTTCATAGAGAGTCCCTGATTCGAGGCAGCCGTGGAGAATGCCCACCCAGCGATTGGCCAGTTGACGCAAGGCTTTGCGGTGCGTCTTTCCCCGACTTCGGAGAGCGTCGTAGTAGGCGCGGGCGCCGTCCGAATGGGTGAGCGAGCAGAAGGCCCACTGCTCCGTGGCATCACCCAGGCGCTGGTTGCGGGCGAATCTAGCCAGCACGACGTGGCTCTTGCCCGAAGCCTTGGTGATGGGCGACGTGCCGGCGTAGTTCTTGCGAGACTTGGAATCTGAGTAGCGGTTCGGGTCGTCCCCGAATTCGCCGAGCACCCGGCCGCCGAGCGTCGTCCCGAGTCCTGGCAAGGAGAGGACGATCTTGGCGGTCGGGTGCGTCTCAAAATGCTCAGCCAGGGCTTCTTCGAGGACTTCGACCTCATGGTTGAGGGCCCCGATGATCTCGACGCTCGACGTGGTGATGATCCCGTAGGCGCCGCTCAGCACCGGGCCCGCCGCGAGATACTCGTCGTGCAGGACGCTTTGGATCGCCTCGGCCCGGGCCTCGACGTAGCGCTGGCGTCCACCACGGCGAAGCGCCGAGGCGATCTTGGACCGAGACAGTGTCCGGCCCAGCTCTGGGGTGGGAGCGATCGCCAGAACGGCCAGGGCATCTGAAGAGCTCAGGCCGGTCCCAAAGGCCTCGAGGGCTGCGGGGTAGAACTCGCGCAGAGCTGAACGCAACGAGTTGATCTGACGTTGGCGGCTCCAGATCGCACTCTGATGCGAACGGGCCAGCACTTTGATGGCATCGATGAGCTCGCTGTCGCCGCCGAGCACCCTGTGGTTGTGTCGATCGGTGCGCACCAGGTCGGCCAGCATCTTGGCGTCGCCCGGATCGGACTTGGCCCCCGAGACCCCGTGGCGCTCCCGATAGCGACTGGCCGCCAGCGGATTGACCGCGTAGACCTCGTAGCCGGCCCCGACCAGGGCGCTCACCACCAGGCCGCGGTCGACTTCGATGCCGACCGCGACCGGCTCATCCTCCTCGCTGAACTCGCTGAGCATCTCATGGAGCTCGCCGACACCGCGCACGCTGTGGGCGACTCGGCGCTTATCGAGCACCGTCCCGGCCTCGTGCATCACACAGACGTCGTGATGGTCCTCGGCCCAGTCCACTCCGACAAAGAGCATCTGCCCTCCTCTCTCATTGCCTTGATGAGCCTGGAGGAGTTCGCAGCGCCCTAATGGATCAGTGCTCGAGGCACGACATCCCATCAGCTGTCTGGCTCCTCACCAACCGGACGGGGCACGATCTAGGGCTAGGGATCGTTCACCCCCGGGTGTCGCGAGTGCTCACCGTCCAGTGGCTCGGGGATCAGCCTGCCCCAAGACCTGCTGATCTGATCCCATTAGGTCGCGCCGGGCGCGGGTGGCGTCGTCGCCGGCGCCCGCCCGCCGGGGTGTCGCACCTGCTAATGAATCGGGCCGTGGCGCGATGGGCCGCCCCGCGCAGGGGCCTGGTGGCGCTGGCGGCGGTGGCGCTCGGCGGGTTGGTCTTCGTCGCGCCCAGCGACCCCGCGGGTGCCGGCGCCGCGACCGCTGCGCCGGCGGCCGCTGGCACCGACGCGGCCGGCGGACCCCAGGGCGCCTACCGCTGCAGCTTCAACGTGAACACCGACGCCTTCACCGGTGCCGACGGCACGGCGTCGGCCATCGGCTGGCTCGGCGACCACAACAGCGTGGTGACCTGCCTCGGCGGGACGTTCGTCGTCCAGGACGGTCCGGGCGCGCTGTTCCAAGACGACGGCTTCGGCGTCTAC
>DATJTQ010000025.1:0-2954 GCA_035503355.1 Solirubrobacteraceae bacterium | reverse complement strand
GGCCACGACGATCCGCACGGGCCGCCCCCCTGCCGGCGTCTGAGGGTCACCGCTGCCCTGGGTGCTGGTCACAGAGGCCACCATAACTGCGCGGACCCGCCCGTACCAGCGACGGCGCGATCCGTAGTCACACCGGACCTCGACGCGTAACGAGGGCTGAGGGCAGCCTGTTGAGGGCGACCTAGCCTGCTGTCATGACCAAGGTTCTTGTTGCCTACGCGTCCAAGCACGGCGCGACGGTCGAGATCGCTGAGGCGGTCGCCGACAAGATGCGCGAGCGCCACCTGTCGGTCGATTGTCGTCCGGCGCACTCGGTGGAGAATCTCTTCGGGTATGACGCCGTCATCGTCGGCAGCGCCGTCTACTTCGGGCGCTGGCGGCCCGACGCGATGCGCTTCTTGCGCCGCCATGCCTCCCGGCTGGCTGACCTGCCCGTCTGGACCTTCAGCTCAGGGCCGGTGGGAAGCACGCCGGCCTCCGGGGAGCTCGAGCCTCACGGTGAACGCCTGATGGCCGAGAGGCTGCACGCTCGCGGCCATGTCGTCTTCGGTGGCCGAGTCCAGGCCGGCGGCCACGGCGTGTTGCGCCCACTCGTGGATCGGATTCCTCGGCCGTATCGTGATCGCCGAGACTGGGCGGAGATCCGCGCCTGGGCTGCGACGATCGCCGGCGAGCTCGAGCGCGAGCAGGCCCCCGCTTCTGATGGGGCGAGCGTGGTGTGATGCCGGACGGCGCCGCGGGAGGTCCTCGTCCACGGCCGCCCGAGGGCCGAGACTCGCATGGTGAGCGCCACCCGGACGGCTGGCGAGTGCATCCCGGTCCCGACGGCCGCGGGGCGCCCCAGCCGGGGTCAACCCCGTGGCTGTCGATTGGACTCGTTGTCCTGTTCCTGGGCCTGTTCGTCGTCGACATGCTGTTCGCGTCGATCGTCAGCACGACCCCGCCACGGGTGACGATCCCCTATAGCCCGACGTTCCTCGCCCAGGTCAAGGCCGGCAACGTGGTCTCGATATCGGCCAGGGAAGCATCGGTCGAGGGCACGCTACGCGACGACATTCGCTATCCCGCCGACGACAGCAAGGCCGAGCCGACGACGTTGTTCTCCACACAGGTCCCTCAGTTCGCCAACAACGCCGCGCTCCTCGCCCTGCTCCAGGCCAAGCGGGTCGTCGTCAAGGCAACGCCTCCGTCCGAGGGATCGTCGGTGCTGATGACCCTGTTGTTCACCTTCGGGCCGGTGCTCCTGCTCGTTTGGCTGTTCATGGTGTTCATGCGCCGCAGCGGCGGCGGGGCCGGTGGCCTGAGTGGCTTCGGCCGGTCGCGCGCTAAACGCGTCGAGCCCGCGCAGCAGCACGTCAACTTCGCCGATGTCGCCGGCATCGACGAGGCAAAGGTGGAGCTAACCGAGATCGTGGACTTTCTCAAAGACCCCGACAAATACCGTCGACTCGGCGGGCGCATTCCCCGTGGCGTCCTGCTCACTGGCCCGCCCGGGACCGGAAAGACCCTCTTGGCGCGGGCGCTGGCGGGCGAGGCGGAGGTTCCGTTCTTCTCGATCTCAGCGTCGGAGTTCGTGGAGATGTACGTGGGGGTCGGAGCCTCGCGGGTGCGCGATCTTTTCACGCAGGCCAAGGCAGCGGCACCCGCCATCATCTTCATCGACGAGCTGGACGCCATCGGACGCTCGCGGGCCGGCGCGATGGGTGGCATGGGGGCCAGTCACGACGAGCGCGAGCAGACGCTCAACCAGATCCTCACCGAGATGGACGGCTTTGACCCGTCGGTGGGGGTCATCGTCATCTCTGCAACCAACCGCCCTGAGGTGCTCGACCCGGCGCTGCTGCGACCCGGACGCTTTGACCGCCGGGTGGCCGTGCAGCCTCCCGACACCGTTGGCCGGCGCCAGATCCTTGAGGTTCACACCCGCTCGGTCCCCTTGGCCGCGGACGTCGACCTTGGCCGGATCGCGGCCACGACCGCGGGCATGGTGGGCGCCGACCTGGCCAATGTGGTCAACGAGGCGGCGTTGAGCGCCGCGCGTCACGGCGCTGAGGCGGTGACCATGCAGGATCTGCACGACGCGCTGGAAAAGCTCGTCCTCGGCACCGAGCGTCGCATCCTGCTCAGCGCCGAGGAGCGCACCCGAACCGCTTACCACGAGGCCGGTCATGCCGTGATCGGGATGCTGACGCCGGGCGCGGACCCGGTCCGCAAGGTGTCGATCATTCCGCGCGGAATCGCTCTTGGCGTGACGCTGTCGGCCCCCGAGGCCGACCGCTTCAGCTATGACCGCGGCTACTTGCTGGGCAAGCTGCGCGTGGCTCTCGGCGGTCGTGTTGCCGAGGAGCTCGTCTTCGACGACATCACCACCGGCGCTCAGAACGACATCAAGCAGGCGACGGAGCTGGCGCGCAGCATGGTCGGCCTGTGGGGCATGAGCGATGTCATCGGGCCCGTGACCGTGGTCCCCGAGGAGTCCCTGCCCTTCCCCGGCGCCAGCGATGTGTCGCCGGTGACCCAGCAGCTGGTCGACGAGGAGGTCCGCCACCTCATCGCCCAGGCCCATGAGGACGTGACCGCGCTCATGGCCGCCCATCGCGACAAGCTTGATTCGCTCGCGGTGGCGCTGCTGACCCATGAGACGCTCGAGCAGGACGAGGCCTATGCCGCCGCGGGGATCGCGCCCCCGGGTCCTAGCGCGACCACCGAGGCGCGGACGGCAGCAACGCGTGGCTGAGGGTCACGCGGTCTGCGTGACGAGCGGCGCAGCGGCGATGTCGGCGGCCAGCCGCTCGATCTCGTCGCGACTGAGCGCGGACACGGGCGTATCCGTGGTCTGTGCGGACACCGACTGCGGATTGCCCCTGTTGGCGACCTGTCGGCGACGCGCGAGCCTCCACTTGTTCACAACCAGTCCCGAGAACGAGGTGCACGATGTACAAGAAAGTCATCTG
>DATJTQ010000024.1:0-24293 GCA_035503355.1 Solirubrobacteraceae bacterium | reverse complement strand
CCCAGTGAGAACTGGGCGGCCGGCTCGCCGTTGACCTCGATCAGCCGCGCGTAGGGGGCCGGCCCGAACCGCCGCCCCAGCCCCCGCAGGAAGGCCATGATCTTGGTCCGTCCCACCACCGGGATGGTGGCCGCTCGGCTCTTGCCGCCGCCGTCGTTGTAGGAGACGACGTCCTCGGCCAGCAGCTCCTCGAGACCCGAGAGCTCGCCCTCGCCGGCGGCGGAGAGCAGCCGTTGGAGCAGTTCGGCGTGCCGGCCCTGGTCAGCCTCGGCGCGCCGGTGACGATCGCCCAGGTGCGCCTGGGCGCGATGCAGCAGCTGCCGGGCGTTGGCCTCCGAGACATCGAGGATCTCGGCGATCTGGGTGTAGGGAACGTCGAACGCCTCGCGCAGGACGAACACCGCGCGCTCGGGCGGGGTGAGCTCCTCCATCAGGCGCAGTGTGGCCAGCGACAGCGTGTCGCGCTTGACCAGGCTGTCGAGCGGGTCCAGCGTCTCGTCGGCGATGACCGGCTCGGGCAGCCACGGCCCGGTGTAGGTCTCCCGGGTGGCGCGCGCCGAGCGCAGCTGGTCCAGGGCCAGCCGGCTGACCACGGTGGTGAGGAAGGCGGCGGGCTCGCGGACCTGGCTGCGGTCGGTGCGCAGCCATCGCACCATGGCGTCCGCGACGACGTCCTCGGCGTCCCACATGCTGCCCAACAGCCGGTAGGCGATGCCCAGCAGGCGGGGGCGCAGCGCGACGAACGCCGCGCTGCCATCGTCGGTCACACCGCCACCGATGGCCGCGTCACCCCGCCCAGATCCGCCTGCCACGCCTCCTGGACCCGGGCGTACCGCGGCCGCCAGTCCAGTTGGGCCTTGGCCCGGGCGTTGGTCGCTCCGACCAGTCCGTTGAGAAACGCCACTCCCCAGCTTCCCGCCACCAGCCGAGCCAGCCACTGCGGTAGGCGCCGGGGCGAGCGCGCGCCGATCAGCCGCGCCAGCGCCGGCAGCCACTCGGCGGTGCGCAGCGGCTGGTCGTCGACGATGTTCAGCGCGCCGGTCACCTCCGGACGGTCCAGGGCCGCGACGATTGCGGTGGCCGCGTCGTGGGTGTGAATGAACGAGAACGTTCCCGATCCGTCGCCCACGATCGGCAGCTTGCCGCCGCGCACCGCCTCCACGATCGTTCCGTCGGGGGCAAAGCCGGTGCCCGGCCCCACCAGGCTCCCGAAGCGCAGGCATACGCCACCGGTCTCGGCGGTGATGCGCTCGAGCTCTTGGAGCGCGGCCAGGGCGGGGAGGAAGGCCTTGGGCCCGCGTTCCCACAGCGGCGCGGTCTCGTCGGCGACGAGCCCGGGCCGCGGCGCGTAGGCGAAGGCCACCGACTCGGAGATCATCCGCACGCCGCGCGTGGCCGCCACCAGGTTGGCGGTGCCCTCGGTCCGCAGGCGGTTGGTCTGGGCGAACTGCCGCTCGAACGTGCGAGGGTTGAGGTTGTGGGGGATGGCGGTGAGCAGGTTGACCACCACCTCGGGCTCGAACTCGGAGACGGCCGTGGTGAGCGCGTCGCGGTCAAGCGCGTCGGCCGTGACGAGATGGCCGTTGCGGACCTCGACCGGGGTGCGGTGAACGAGGCCGATCGTCTCGTGGCCCACCGCGTCGAGCAGGGGGAGCAGCTGCCGCCCGATGGCACCGCTCGCACCGGCAACCAGGATTCTCATGGGCTGTCCTTTCGCAGTTTCATGTCCTGAGAGGTTGACGGGGCCCCGCGGGCGTTTGTGACAGCCGCGAAGCGGAAAGGGTCACATTCGCCGATGCGTGATGCCATAAACAGGTGGATCGTCATGAGCCTGGTGTGCGCAGCAGCGATGCTCGCATGCCTGACCGGTCTGCTCGCGCCCGCTGCCGCCTCGGCTCAGGGGCGCTGCGGTCAGCATCCGTGGTGTGACACCTCGCTGTCGCCGCTGACGCGGGCCGACATGGTTCTGGCTCAGATGACCACCGAGGACAAGGTGGAGTTCCTGGGCGGCGACAGCTTCCAGGGCGGCACCCAGAGCACCGCCGACAACCACACCGGCGTCCAGGACGGTGTCCCCGCCCTCGACGTCCCCACCGTCTACTACACCGACGGCCCTCTCGGTCCGCGGCAGGGCGACTCCACCGGGTTGCCGGCGCCGCTGGGTCTGGCCGCCACCTTTGACCCGGCGATGGCGCGCCTGTACGCCACCGTCGCCGCCAACGAGGCCCGTGACAAGGGCAACGACGCCATCTTCGGCCCCACGGTCAACATCATGCGCACGCCGCTGGGCGGGCGCACCTATGAGGCCTTCGGCGAGGACCCGTTTCTGACCACGTCGATGACCGTGCCCTGGATCGAAGGCGCGCAGGCCCAAGGCGTCATGGCCGACGTCAAGCACTTCGCCGAGAACAACCAGGAAGGGGCGGACCCCACCGGCCAGCTCGACCAGCCGGGGTCGCCGCTTGGTGTCGGGGTGATCGCACCGCGCTACATCGACAACGCGGTCGTGGATGACCGGACGCTGCACGAGGTGGAGCTGCCCGCCTTCCAAGCGGCCGTCCAGCAGGCCCACGTGGCCACGGTCATGTGCTCCTACAACATGGTCAACGGCACCTACGCGTGCGAGAACCCGACGCTGCTGCAGACGATCCTGCGCAGCCAGTGGGGCTTTGACGGCTACGTGATCGCCGACTACGGGGCCGCGCACGACACGATCGCCAGCCTCAACGGCGGCCTGGACTTCGAGCCGTGGCCGCCGGCCGCCTACCAGCCGCTCGAGATCAACGCGGCGCTGCTCACCGGCCAGGTCTCGCAGGCCACCCTCGACAGCCACGTCCGCAACATCCTGGAGACGTGGTTTCGCTTCGGCGTCTTTGACCGGGCGGCCTACGTCAACGACGACAACCAGATCGACAAGCCCGCGCACGCACGCGATGCCGTCGCCGTCGAGGAGCAGGCCAGCACGCTGCTGCGCAACACCCACCACCTGCTCCCGCTCCACGCCGCCAAGCTGCACCGCATCGCCGTCATCGGCAAGGCCGCCAGCACGTACGTGACCGGCGGGGGCAGCGGCAACGTCACGCCGTTTCAATTCACCAGCCTGCTCGCCGGCATCCAGGCCCGCGTGGGCAAGCACGCTGCCGTCACCTATGACGACGGCAGCAACGTCGCCGCCGCGGTGGCCGATGCTCGGGCCGCGGACGTGGTCATCGTCGACGCCAGCGACTACTACACCGAGGGTGCCGATCGCTCGTGCCTGAGCCTGGAATGCCCTGACAACAACGGTGACCAGGACAGTCTCATCGAGCAGGTGGCGGCGGCCAACCCGCACACCGTCGTCGTGCTCGAGTCCGGCGGACCCGACCTCACCCCGTGGCGCGGTCAGGTCGGCGCGGTGCTGGAGACCTGGTATCCGGGCGGCCCCGGGGGCACGGCGGTGGCCGGCGTGCTCTTCGGCGACGCCGACCCGGGTGGCCGGCTCCCGGTGACCTTCCCGGCAAGCGCCACGCAGTACCCGACCGCCGGCAACGCCGCCGAGTACCCCGGCATCGGCAACCAGGTCACCTACAGCGAGGGCCTGGACGTGGGCTACCGCTGGTATGACGCCAATCACGTCACGCCCGCCTACCCGTTCGGCTACGGCCTCTCCTACACGAGCTTCCGCTACTCCAAGCTGAAGATCCGCCGCGTCGGTGGAGCCGGCGCCGCGGCCGACCGTTATCGCGTCAGCGTGACCGTGACCAACACCGGCCGGCGCCGTGGCTGGGCGGTGCCCGAGCTGTACCTGGCGATCCCCTCCACCGCCGCGCTGTCACAGCCGCCCGACGAGCTCAAGGGCTACGCCAAGCTCTCGCTGGCGCCACACGCGCACCGGACCGCCACCATCACCCTCACCGCCCGGTCGTTCTCGTCGTGGGACAGCGCCGCCCAGGCGTGGCAGGTCGCGCCCGGCTGCGACACGATCATGGTGGGCAGCTCGTCGCGGCAGCTGCCCCTGCGCCACCGGGTCGCCCAGGGCGGCGCGCGCTGCTAACCGCTAGAGCTTGACGTTGTGGTCGTCGAGCCACTCGACGACCGGCTCGGGCGGCTCGCCCTCCCATTCGGCTCGCACCGCCAGGCGGATGAGCTCGCGCGGGTCGGCATGGAGCTCGTCGCGGCGGAAGCTCAGGTAGACCGTGAGCGCCCCCGCGACGGCGAGCGAGCCGTTGTTGACGGCCGGGTCGAGCTGTGAGAGCACGTCGCCCACGCGCTCCTCGACATTGAGGCCGGCCACCGGCTCGTCATCGTCCTCGAAGGCGCGCTCGAAGTCTCCGACGACCGCGTCGTCGTCATCGGGGTCGACGATGTCGGCGGCGCGCTTGACGACATCAAACAGCGAGATCGGTCGTGGGTCCATGCCGTGACCCTATCGCTCCGGCACCCGCGCGCGCAGCTCCTGCAGCCACGCCGCCGCCGTGCTGTCCGACGGCGCGCGCCAGTCCGAGCGGGGCGACAGCGAGCCGCCGGACCCGACCTTCGGCGCGTTGGGCAGCGCCGAGCGCTTGAACTGGCTGGTGCGGAAGAAGCGGTCCAGAAAGACCTCGAGCCAGTGGCGGATCTCCTCCAGCGAGTAGGCGTGGCGCGCCTCGGCAGGGATGAGGTCCGGCCACTCGCCGCGGCCGCCGTCGCTCCAGGCGTGCTGGGCCAGGTAGGCGACCTTGCTGGGGCGATACCCGAAGCGCAGCACGTAGTAGAGGAAGAAGTCCTGTAGCTCGTACGGGCCGACGGTGGCCTCGGAGTGCTGCTCGGGCCCGTCGTGGTCAGCGTCGGCGCCGGCCGGGATGAGCTCGGGGGAGATGGCGGTTTCGACGATGTCGGCGAGGACCGCGTTGGCCTCGTTGGAGAACTGGCGGGTGTCGATGGCCCAGCGGATGAGAAAGCGGATGAGCGACTTGGGCACCGACGCGTTGACGTTGTAGTGCGACATCTGATCGCCGACGCCATAGGTGGACCAGCCCAGGGCCAGCTCGGAGAGGTCACCGGTGCCGAGCACCAGCGCGCTGTGATAGTTGGCCAGACGGAACAGGTGCGACGTGCGCTCGCCGGCCTGGACGTTCTCGTACGTGACGTCGTACTGCGGCGCGGCCCCGTCCGCGGCGGGATGGCCGATGTCGCGCAGCATCTGGTTGGCCGACGGCTTGATGTCCATCTCGGCCGCGGAGACGCCGAGCGCCTGCATCAGCGCATGGGCGTTGCGCAGCGTGCGCGCGCTGGTGGCGAACCCCGGCAGCGTGTAGCCGAGCACGTTGGTCCGCGGCAGCCCGAGGCGGTCCATCGCCCGCGCCGCCACCACCAGGGCGTGCGTGCTGTCCAGGCCGCCGGAGACCCCGATCACGATCTTCTCGATCCCGGTGGCCAGCAGCCGCGTCTGCAGCCCGCGGACCTGGATGTTGTAGACCTCCTCGCAGCGCTCGTTGCGGCTGAGCGGGTTGGCGGGGACGTACGGGAAGCGCTCCACCCGGCGCTCCAGCGTGAAGGCGTCGGTGGGCACCCCGAGGTCGAACTCGATGCGGCGGATCTGGCGCGCGCGGTCGCGCAGATCATGGACCGAGTCCCCGTAGCTCGAGGTCATCATCCGGTCAGAGAGGATCCGGTCGAGGTCCAGATCGCCGACGATCAGCTCCGGCTCGTCGCAGAAGCGCTGAGACTCGTGCAGCAGCTGCCCGTTCTCGTAGATGAGCGCCTGGCCGTCCCACGCCATGTCGGTGGTGGACTCGCCCAGGCCCGCGGCGGTATAGACGTAACCGGAGATGGTGCGCCCGGACTGGGCCTCGCACAGCAGGCGCCGGTAGCCGTCCTTGCCGATGGTGATATTCGAGGCCGACAGGTTGGCCAGGACGGTCGCCCCGGCCAGCGCGTGGTAGGTGCTGGGCGGGATCGGGGTCCACAGGTCCTCGCAGATCTCGACCCCGAGCACGAACTCCGGCAGGTCGCGGCAGGCGAAGATCATCTCCGGGGTGAAGGGCACCGTGGCGCCCAGCAGGCGCGCCTCGTCACCCACCAGGTCGCGCGCGGCGCGGAACTGGCGCTTCTCATAGAACTCGTGGTACTCGGGGATGTAGCTCTTGGGCACCGCGCCCAGGATCTGACCGCGGTGGATGACGACCGCCGCGTTGAAGAGGCCGCCTTCGGCCTGCACGGGCGCGCCGACCACGATCACCGGGCGCAGCGATGCCGACGCGCGGACGATCTCGTGCAGCGCCCCGTTGACCGCATCGAGCAGCGCGCCCTGGTGAAACAGGTCCTCGCTGGAGTACGCGGCCAGTCCCAGCTCGGGGAAGATCACCAGCGCGGCGTGCTCGTCATGAGCGCGCTGGGCCAGCTCGACGGTACGGGCGCCATTGAAGCGCGGGTCGCCCACCCGGACCCGCGGGACCGCTGCCGCCACCCGGACGAAGCCGTGGGCGTAGGGGGACTCAAAGGGCATCCCGTCAGGCTGGTCGACTGCGCGCATGCCCTCAGTATTGCCTGCTCAGCGCGCAAAGCCGGGCGCGGGCGCCCGCGCCCGGCTCCGCGGTCCTCTAAAAGCGCAACAGCGCGGCGATCCCGCCCCCGCGCGACACCGCCGCCGGCGCGGGATCGGATCCCTCGCCGAAGACGAGCACGGAGGCGTCCTGCAGCACCGCCGCCTGCACGACGGCCTCGCGCAGGTCGGCCACCGCCACCGTCGCCGTGCCGTCGGCCGGGCAGTTCGCGGTCCCCTCGGGGTAGAGCAGCCCGCACTGGGGACAGCGCACCCCCTGCGCCGCGAAGTTATGCGCCAGGAGCACCGTCTCGACGCGGCGCTCGCCCAGGGCGGCAAGGGTGTCCTCGAGCCCGCGCGCGGCCCGGCTGCCGGCCCCGATGCGGTTCTCGAACTCGGCCAGCGCCGCCGCCGTGGCGGCCTCGCGCGCGCGGTCGAGCAGCGGCTCGAGGGCGGCACGGACGTCCGCGACGCTCGCCACCTCCACCTCGAGATCGAGGCGGCCGTCCAGCAGGAGCGGGCGCAGGTCGTTGTGCAGCTGCGACGTGAACAGGTCCACGTCCTGAGCGGTGCCACCGAGCGCCAGGTGCGCGAACCGCTCCTGCTGCCAGCTGCCGTGCAGCTCCTCGGCGACACGGCGCATGTGGTGCTCGACGTCGGCCTCGATGCTGCGCTCGTAGTTGGACTGCGACAGGCCACCACGGCTCGTGCGACCGTGGACGTCGTCGGAGATGTCCTCGGCCTCGGTCAGCTCGGCGAGGTCGCCGACGAGGATGCGACCGCTGCGATGGCTGATCAGGGCCACCGCGACGCGACCCTCGTCGATGCCCGCCACCAGCGGCTCGATATGCGGCGTCGTCGCGATCACCACCGTGGCCGGCGTCGCCACCGGCAGAGGCAGGACCTCGAACAGGTCATCCTGGCCCGAGCAGAACACCGCCAGCGCTCGGGCGCCGGACACCGGCGGCTCATCGGAGCCGAGGTAGGCCTCCAGGCGTTCGAGGTCGGCGGTGAGGGTGGTGCGATCGGTGTGTGACAGCTCATCCCTGTCAAGGCGGCCGTCGCGTTCGGCCTCGTCGATCAGCGAGCGCACCTGGGTGGCGCGGGCCGGCGCGGTGGCAAAGCGCGAGGGGTCGAGATCGAGGTACAGGCTGACCACCGGGTGCCGGCCCGTGCCCTCGAGCATCCGCCGAGCCCTGGCGACGGCGGTGCTCATCCGTCGGCCGTCCGGTGACCGCTGCCCCGGACCCCCGAGGCGCGGTCGGCGTCGTCGTCGGGCGATGGCGGCTCGTAGGGATCGGAATCGGCGTCGGGATCCGGTGTGCCGACAGGATTGTTGAGCCGGTGATGCGGGTCCTGCTCGGGGTGCAGGTGGGGCTCGTCGCGCTCTGAGAGCTCCTCCGACGAGGACTTGGGCTCGAGCGGGCGATCGGCCGCCTCGGCGGGGTCTGAGGCCCGCTCGTAGACGCGGTCGGGTTCGTGGCGCGAGCCGGGGTTGGGATGCGATTCCATCGTCGCTCCTTCTCAGTCGGGTAGCCGCCCGCTACTTCAGCACACGCGGGCGGGCCGAGACTGCTTGCGCTAACAAGCAATGCGCTAGAATGGCCGGTGATGGCCACCACACCCACCTGCCCGTACACCGTGTCCGAGGACGGCGTCGCCGAGTGGTCAGAGCTCCACGCCGACGCCTGGCTCGGGCTGCTGGAGACCCACAAGTCGCTCACGCGGGCGCTCGACGCCGAGCTCGAGTCCCGTTACGGCCTCAGCCTCAGCGGGCTAGAGCTCCTCTCGCGGCTGGCCGCCGCCCGCGACCGCTGCCTGCGACTGTCGGCGCTGGCCACCCAGTCGGGACTCAGCCTCAGCCGGGTGTCACGCATCGCGGTGTCGCTCGAGTCGCGGGGTCTGATCGAGCGCGCGCCGTGCGACGAGGACGCTCGGGCGGTGGAGGCTCACCTCACGCCGAAGGGCCTCACGCTGATGCGCGAGGCCCAGGCGACACATTTCGACTCGGTACAGCGGCGCTTCTTCGATGGGTTGCGCCCGGGTGAGCTCGGGGTGCTGGCCGCGGTGTTCGGCCGCTTCTCACCGCGCGCCGCCGAGACCTGCACCGAGCCTGGCTCAGACGCCGCTTAGCGGCGCCGCCCACCGCTCCAGCGCCCGCAGGTCGCCGGCCCCGAGGCCGTGCCCCGCGCCCGGCTCGAGATGCACGGTGACGTTCGCGCCCGCGGTGTCGAGCAGCTCGGCCAGGCGCCGGGTCTGCTCCGGCGAGGAGTAGGGATCACCCTCGCCGGCGGCGATGAGCACGTCGGTGCCGGGCAGGCTCAGCTCCCCCTCGGGCTCGTAGGGGAGCATCGGGCGCAGCAGTGCCGCCGCCCGGAGCAACGTCGGGTGGCGCAGCAGCAGGCTGACGGCGATGTTGGCCCCGTTGGAGAAGCCCAGCGCCGCGATCTTGCCGGGGTCGCGGCCGTAGGCCTGCGCGGCGGCGGTCACGAACGCGGCCAGCTCGTCCGTGCGCACCAGCAGGTCCGGGATGTCCAGCTGCCCGATGGCCAGGCGGCGGAAGAACCGCGGCATCCCGCCCTCGAGCACCTTGCCCCGAGGCGACAGCAGCGCCGCCGACGGCGCCAGTTGACGGCCGAGCGCGACCAGGTCGTGCTCGTCGCCGCCGGTGCCGTGCAGCAGCAGCAGGGTCGCGTCGCTCGACGCGGGCTCGTAGACGTGCTGGAAGTCCAGCTCGGTGGTGGCGTTCATCGCTCACCCCCCACGGGCGCTGAGGTGGAAGCGGGCCGCCACACGCGAGTGTCGGGCAGCGGGGTGAGCCGTGGCGCGATCTCGGCGCGGTGCTGCTCGAGGAAGGGCGGCAGCGACAGGCCCTGGCCCATCTCCTCGGGCGCCTCGTCGGAGGCAAAGCCCGCGCCATCCAGCGTGGCCAGCTCGTAGAGGATCCCGCTCGGCTCGCGGAAGTACACCGACTGGAAGTAGAAGCGGTCGATGACGGGAGTGGCGTGGGCGCCGGCGGCGGTGACGTGACGCTGCCAGTCGGCGAGCTCGTCTGCGAGCACCGCCCAGGCGATGTGGTGCACCGTGCCCGCTCCGGGGATCCCGCGCTCGTCGGACTGCTCAAAGAGGATGCGGCCGCCGCGCTGCTCGCCGCGCGCCTCCCAGTCGTGGCTGTCGAGCTCAGAAAAGCCGAGGACCTGGGAGAGAAGCGCCTCGCTGCGGGCCGGGTCATGAACCAGCGCGCGCACGGCCTCAAAACCCTGCAGGGCGAACGGTGCGGGGACCTCCAGGCTGGCCGCGGTGAGCGGTGCGTCGGTGGTGTGCACGACGGCGAGCTCGTGGCCCATGCCCTCGGGGTCGGCGAAGAGCAGCCGCCCCGGCTCGCGCTCGGTGGCGACGCCCTCGCCGCCCAGGCGCTCCTGCCAGAAGTCCAGAGCCTCCTCGGAGGCCACGCGATGCACGATGCGCGAGATCATCCCCGCGCCGGCGCGCCCGGGGGCCGCGCCCGGGTACTCGAAGAAGGTGATGTCGGCGCCGGGCGAGCCGTGCTCGTCGGCGTAGAAGAGGTGATAGACGCCGGGGTCGTCCTGGTTGACGGTCTTCTTGACCAGGCGCAGGCCCAGCACACGCGCGTAGAAGTCGGCGTTGCCGGGCGCGTCGCCGGTGATGAGGGTGATGTGGTGGATGCCTTCGATCGGATTCATGTGGGGTCGGTGCTCCTTCTGGCGCTCCGGGGTGCACGGGCAGCCGGTCGGATGGAGTCGGATTAGCTTGCTAGCGCAAGTATATCAGCTAATACTTGCGGGAGCAAGTAATCCTCCGATCGGCGATGATGCCCGGCGATGGTCGATGATGTGGGTCTGTCCGCCGCCGCCCCAGCCGCCGCTCCGCCTCGGCGTGTGTCGTTGTTCATCACGTGCTTCAACGACACGATGTTCCCGCAGACCGGGCGGGCCGTGGTGACGGTGCTCGAGCGCCTCGGGGTGGGGGTCGATTTCCCGCTCGAGCAGACCTGCTGTGGCCAGATGCACTTCAACACCGGCTACGCGCACGAGACCATCCCGCTGGTGCGCCGGTTCGTCGACGTCTTCGCCGAGGCCGAGGTGGTGGTGTCGCCCTCGGCCTCGTGCGTGGGCATGGTCCGCGACTACTACGCGCGCGTGGCGCAGCTGTCGGGGGACGCGGGGCTGGCCCGCGAGGTCGCCGTGATCGCCCCCCGGGTGCTGGAGCTGTCAGAGCTGCTCATCGACCGGCTCGGGGTCGAGGACGTGGGCGCGTACTTCCCGCACCGGGTCACCTATCACCCCACCTGCCACAGCCTGCGGATGCTTCACGTGGGCGACCGCCCGCTGCGCCTGCTGCGCGCCGTGGGTGGCATCGACGTCGTGGAGCTGCCCGAGGCGTTGCAGTGCTGCGGCTTCGGCGGCACCTTCGCGGTCAAGAACGCCGACACCTCGATCGCGATGCTCTCTGACAAGGTGCGCACCATCCTCGACACCGGCGCCGAGGTGTGCGCGAGCGCCGACAACTCGTGCCTGATGCACATTGGCGGCGCGCTGTCGCGCCAGCGCGCCGGGGTGCGCACCATGCACCTCGCCGAGATCCTCGCCGAGACCAAGACCGGGCCTGAGGCGGCATGAGCGAGACCGCTGCTGCCCACGGGACGCCGGAGCCGTTCCCTCAGGCTGCGCGCGCGGCGCTCGCCGACAGCCAGCTGCGTTACAACCTCTCGCACGCCACCCACGCGATCCGCGTCAAGCGCGCCGCTGCGGTGGCCGAGGTTCCCGACTGGGAGGCGCTGCGCGAGGCGGGCCGCGCGCTCAAGGAGCGGGTGCTGCGCCACCTCGATGACTACCTGGTGGCGCTGGAGGAGTCGGTGCAGCGCGCCGGCGGCGTGGTGCACTGGGCGCGCGACGCCGAGGAGTGCAACCGCATCGTCGGCGACATCGCGCTCGCGCACGGCGCCGACGAGGTGGTCAAGGCCAAGTCGCTGACCACCGAGGAGACCGGGCTGAACGAGGCCCTCGAGGCGCGCGGCATCCGAGCCTGGGAGACGGACCTGGCGCAGCTCATCATCCAGCTCTCCGACGACGCGCCCTCGCACATCCTCGTCCCGGCCATTCACAAGAACCGCGAGCAGATCCGCGCCCTGTTCGCCCGGGAGCTGCCCGACGCGCCGCCTGACCTGTCCGATGACCCGCGAGAGCTGGCCGAGGCCGCGCGGCTGCACCTGCGCAAGCTGTTCCTGGGGGCGCGCGTGGGCATCAGCGGCGTCAACTTCGCCGTGGCGGATACGGGGACGGTGTCGGTGGTGGAGTCCGAGGGCAACGGCCGGATGTGCACCACGCTGCCCGAGGTGCTGATCAGCGTCATGGGGATCGAGAAGGTGATCCCCACCTGGGAGGACCTCGAGGTCTATCTGCAGCTGCTCCCGCGCTCGTCCACCGCCGAGCGGATGAACCCGTACACGTCGCTGTGGACCGGCGTGTCCGAGGGCGACGGTCCCCGCGAGTTCCATCTCGTGCTCCTCGACAACGGCCGCACCAACGTGCTCGCCGACGAGATCGGGCGCCAGGCCCTCAACTGCATCCGCTGCTCGGCGTGCCTGAACGTCTGCCCGGTGTACGAGCGCACCGGGGGCCACGCCTACGGTTCGACGTATCCCGGGCCGATCGGCGCGATCCTCACGCCGATGCTCAGCGGGATGACCGAGGCGGGGTCGCTGCCCTACGCCTCCAGCCTGTGCGGCGCGTGCTACGAGGTCTGCCCGGTGAAGATCAACATCCCCGAGGTGCTGGTCCATCTGCGCCAGGAGGAGGTGGCCCAGGCGCCGGGCGCGCGTGAGCGTCTGGCGCCCGAGCACGTCGCCATGCGCGCCATGGCGCGGGTGTTCGCCAACCGCCGGCTGTATGA
Source organism: Solirubrobacteraceae bacterium (assembly GCA_035503355.1). Classification (GTDB taxonomy): domain Bacteria; phylum Actinomycetota; class Thermoleophilia; order Solirubrobacterales; family Solirubrobacteraceae; genus Palsa-465. The sequence continues at coordinate 11,878 of DATJTQ010000024.1, read as the reverse complement.
GGCCGCCCAGCGCGCGGGTCGGCTGTCGCAATGGCCGCTGGTCCGCGACGGCGCGATTCGCCGCCTGCCGGGACCGCTCTCGGGATGGACCTCGGCGCGTGATCTGCCCGCCGTGCCGCCGCAGAGTTTTCGCGACTGGTGGCGCGAGCGCTCATGAGCGAGGCACGGGCGGCGATCCTGGGCCGCATCCGAGGTGCGCTGCACGACGTCCCGGGCGACGAGCGCGCGGACGAGGTGGCGGTGGCCCGTGACTACCGTCGCACTGGAGAGCGATCCCGGGAGCAGCTCGTCGACTATCTGGCCGAGCGCGTCGCCGACTACGCCGCCGAGGTCCGTCGCGTGGCCGCGGCCGAACTGGCCGACGCCGTCACCGCCGCCTGCGCACAGCGCGGCCTGCGCCGGGTCGGGGTGCCGCCCGGGCTGCCGGCGGGCTGGCGCCCGCGTGACGTCGAGCTCATCGAGGACACCGGGCTGAGCGCCGGCGAGCTTGACGGCATCGACGGTGCCGTCACCGGATGCGCGGCCGCGATCGCCGAGACGGGCACCCTCGTGCTCGACGCCTCACCGATCTGCGGCCGGCGCGCGCTGACCCTCGTGCCGGACCACCACATCTGCATCGTCCTGGCCGGGCAGGTGGTTGAGCTCGTCCCCGAGGCGATCGCCGCGGTGGCCCCGGCGGTGCGCGAGGGGCACCGGCCGATCACCCTGGTCTCTGGGCCCTCGGCCAGCTCGGACATCGAGCTGGAGCGGGTGGAGGGGGTCCATGGGCCGCGGGATCTGCTGGTGTTGATTGTGGGGTGACGGGGCGGCGCGGCACCTGTGGTAGGCGATGCCTCTCACAGCCGGGCCCCGGGCGCCCCTGGGGTCCGCTTTTCGCCCCTCTCACGGGCGACCTTGGGAGATAGGGGTTATCGGGTAACCATTATCTCCCACGCTCCCGTCCCCGCAGCCCATCGCTCAGAGGCGCTGACTCTCACAGCCCGCCTTCCCAAGCCATGCCGTTCGACGGCGTGCTGGTCAGGTACGTCGCGGCCATGTCCTTCTCGCCGTGCTCGGGGATGGCCTGCTCCAGGCGATCGCGGATGGCCGAGACGAGGGGCAGGTCGAGCCCGTGCAGATCGACGGCGTCGACGACGAGGCCGGCGTCCTTGGCGGCGAGGCGCAGGCGGAAGGAGGGCTCGAACTCGCGGGCCATCATCGCGCGGCCCTTCACCTGCATGTAGGGGACGTCGAGCGGCCCGTCCTTGACGGCGTCGAGGACGAGCTGGGGGTCGAGGCCCAGGCCCTCGGCCAGGGCCAGCACCTCCGCGGTCCCCTCGAGCACGGTGAGCACCCAGGTGTTGACGGCGAGCTTGAGCCGGGTGGCGGACCCGGCCTCGCCGATCCACATCGTGCGCGCGCCGACCACGTCGAAGATCGGCTGCACGCGCTCGCGCTCGCGCTCGGCCTCGGGCCCGGAGGCGAGGACGACGAGGGCGCCCTGCTCGGCCGGCGCCTTGGTCCCCAGGACCGGAGCGTCGAAGAAGGTGACCCCGCGCTCGGAGGCCAGTGCCGCGCAGCGCTCCGTGCCCTGAATGCCGATGGTGCTCATCTGCAGCCACACCGGGTCGCCGGCAGACACAGCCCCGTCGTCTCCGGACATCGCCTCCAGCACGGTGTCTGCGTCGGCGAGCATCGTGAGGATGACCTCGGCCCCCTCGGCCGCCTGCGCCGGGGTGTCGAAGATCTCCGCGCCATCCTCACCGAGCGGCTCGGCCTTGTCGCGTGACCGGTTCCACGCACGGATGGCGTAGCCGTCGCGCGCCAGGTTGCGCGCCATGGCGAACCCCATGAGCCCGCCGGCGCCGAGCACGGCGACCGTCTGCTTGCTGGCCATTCTCACGATCCTTTCGGTGGCTGGTGGGCGGCGCGCCAGCCGGCCATCCGCATGAACAGCTCGGGTGGCGTAGCCGCCGGCAGTGACGGGTCGAGCTCCCGGTAGGCCGCGACCACGTTGGCCGCTATCCGCTCAGGGTCGCCCCAATCAGCGAAGTCGGCGATGTCGATGTCGTCGGCCGCCTGCGCGGCGTCCATTCCCGCCTCGAACCGCTGCCGGGCCTCGTCGGCGATGTAGGCCAGATAGCGGCGCACGTCGCGCACCCCCGAGGCGTCGGTGACCGGCCCGTGTCCGGGCACCAGCCGCGTGGCGCCCAGCTCGAGGATGCGGTCACACGCCGCGATCCAGTTGCTGAGGCTCGCCCACACGATCGGGGTGCCGTCGATGAAGAGCAGGTCGCCGGTGAACACGGTGCCCGCGTCCGGGACGTGGACGATGGTGTCGCCACCGGTGTGCGCGGGGCCGAGCTCCATGAACCGCACGACGCGGTCGCCCACGGTCAGCTCCAGGGAACCCGTGAAGGTCTGCGACGGCGCCCGGAAGGTGATGTTCGAGAAGTCGAAGGGCCCGAAGGCGTGCGCGACGAAGGCGGCCAGCTCCGGCGGCATGCCGGGGGCGGACTTCAACGCGTGGAGCACCTCCGGCGAGAGCTGACCCATCTCCGCGGCACTGGCCGCTGAGGCGTAGATCTCGGTGGCGGTGGGGAGCAGCTCGTTGCCGAAGCAGTGGTCGGGGTTGGCGTGGGTGTTGAGCGCGGCGTCGATCGGGGCGCGCGCGGTCACCGGCGCCATCGCGTCCAGCATGGCGCGGGTGAGCTTCAGGTCATACAGGGTGTCGACCAGCAGCGAGGTACCGTCGGCACACACCAGCCCGGCGTTGCTCCAGCCCCAGCCGCCGTCGGGCTGCAGATAGGCGTAGAGCCCGTCACCGAGCTCGTGGAGTCCGCGGGTGTAGGCGACCTGAGGCAGGGCGCCGGGGAGCCTATTCCACCATGACCGGGCGCGCGGCCTCGCCCGTCGGCGCGCGCAGCGGGCGGCGGAAGCCCGAGATCGCCATCCCCGCGGCGGGGATGAAGGCGACGACGATCAGCACCAGCGCCCATACGAACGTGGAGGCGAAGGCGCTGGCCAGCGGGCCGACGATGTGGGCGTGCGCGCTGGCGGGCAGGTGCTGGAGGGTGGCCAGACCGCCCGAGCCACCGCCGGTGGCGTGGGTGCCGATGATCGCGCTCAGGTTGCTGGTGATCGCGGCGGCCAGGATCACCGAGAGAACCGCGGTGCCGATCGACGCGCCCGCCTGGCGGATGATGTTCATCGCGGTGCTGGTGCGGGCGATCGCCGCCGGCGGGACCGCCTGCATCGCGGCGGTCATGTTCGGCATCATCGCGAAGCCCATGCCGAGGCCCTGGACGAAGTTCCCCGCTGACAGCAGGACATAGGACGTGTGGGCGCCGACGAAGGCGAACGGGATCAGGCCGACCGCCACCAGGGGCAGACCGGTGGCGGGCAACCACGTCGGGCCGTAGCGGTCGGTGAGCTTGCCGGCAATCGGCATCATGAGCATCGCGCCGAAGCCGCCGGGCGCCAGCAGGAGGCCGGCGTGCAGCGCCGACTGCCCACGGACCGCCTGGTAGTAGAGGGGGACCAGCAGCATCGAGCCGAACACCGAGATGGCGAAGAGCAGGAAGGTGCCGCCCGCCGCGCCCGCTCGCGTGTGGGCGAAGGTGCGCAGGTCGATGAGAGGGTTGGACACCCTCCAGGAGTGGATCGCCCAGGCGGCGATGAGCAGGATCCCGACCAGGGTGGGGCCAAACGAGCGCACCGCGCCGAAGCCGTTGTTCGAGGACTCCGCGAGCCCGTAGATCAAGAGCGCCAGCCCGGGCGAGAGCAGGGCCATCCCCAACCAGTCCAGCCGGTGCGCGGGCTGGGACTCGTCAGGCTCGAGCACGATCATCCCGAGGATGAAGGCGACGATCCCGATGGGCAGGTTGATGAAGAAGATCCAGCGCCACGACACGTCGTCCACGAGCCAGCCGCCGAGGATGGGGCCCATGATCGGCGCGATCAGCATCGGCACGCCGAGGACGCCCATGACGCGGCCCATGCGGTGAGGGCCGGCCTTGCGGGTCATGATCGTCATGACGGCGGGCATGATCATGCCGCCGCCGAAGCCCTGCAGCACGCGGAAGAAGATGAGACTGCCGGCGCTCCACGCCAGGCCCGAGAGCACCGAGCCGACGGTGAACAGCACCAGCGAGGTGAGGTAGATGCGCTTGGTGCCGAACCGGTCCGCCGCCCAGCCGGTGACCGGGATGACCGTCGCCAGGGCCAGCGTGTAGCCGGTGATGACCCACTGGATCGTGGTCAGGGAGGCGTGGAAGGCGACCGACAGGTGGTCGATGGCGACGTTGACGACGGTCGTGTCGAGGATCGACATCACCGCGCCGAGCATCACCACGCCGGCGACGATCCAGGTCTGGCGGTCCAGCGGTTCCATCTCGGGGGCGGCGGCCGTAGAGCTCATGGCCCGCATCGTAGCGGACCGAGAGGTCCGTTTACGAGTTTTCGCGCCTCATGCGTCAATCGTGGCCACGATCAGCCCCGCCCCGATCGGCACCAGCGCGCTGGTCAGCTGCGGGTCGTCGCCGAGCAGGCGGCTGAAGCTCTGCAGCTCGGATTCGTGAGAGATCGCGTTATCGATGGCCAGCATCGCGCCGGGGGCCAGCGCACGCCGCAGGTTGGGCCAGTAGCCCGGGTACTCGGGGCGCTCGGCGTCGAGGAAGACGAAGTCCCACGCCGCGTCGGCGTATTCGGTCAGCGCCTGCGCGGCACCGATGGTGCGGCAGGCGACGATCTCGGCCAGACCGGCGCGGGTGAGGTTGCCCACCGCCTGCTCGGTGCGCCGGGGGTCGATGTCGAGAGTCTCGACGCGACCGCCCACCGCCTCGGCAGCGTCGGCGAGCCACAGCGTGGAGTGTCCGTTGGAGGTGCCGACCTCCAGCACGCGCTGCGCACGGGTGGCGCGGACGAGCACGCCGAGCAGCTCCGCGGTCTCGGGCTCGACGTTGCGCAGCCGGGCCAGGCGGTCACCCTGCGCCGCGTCGTACTCGCGCCCTGCCGCGAACACCTCGGCGGCCAGCGCCCGCCGCTCGGGTCTCATGCAACCAACGTTAGCCAGGCGACCCCGCGAGCCACTGCGCGCCGCGGCGGTACAGCTCCTCGACCTCGGGGCCGGTCAGGCCCGGCATGTCGCGCTTGACGTCGTAGCCGATCCGGGTCTGGATGTAGGCCAGGTGGCGGTACCCGGTGGGGAACTGCCCCAGCAGGTCGGGGTCGAGATCCGGCCCCCGGCCGCCCGAGACGGGCGTGAGGCGATCGATCTCATAGATCGGCTGGCGCAGGCACAGGCCCCAGACGTCGCTGCGGCGCTCAAGGAAGTCATAGAAGCGCCCGGTACAGACGACGTCGCACTCGACATCCTCGACGGTGGTGCGCTGTGTGATCGTCATTTTGGTCTGGGCGACGGCGCGGTCGCGGGCCACGTCCACCGAGGTGCCGCCCAGGAAGTGCAGGATGCGCACCCCGCGCTCAAAGCCCTCGCGGCTGACGCGGATGAAGTCGGCGGCGGGCCCCTGAAACCACGTGGCCATCATCACACCGTCGTCGTGCCACACGGTGGCAAAGCGCTCCCAGTCGCCGGCGTCGCGCCACACCACCCAGTTCTGGACCAGGTCGCGGATGGCGAGGGCGTCGTCGCGAGCTGAGCTCATGCGAAGACGCCGTCCGGGGCGAACGTGCCCGGAGGCGCGCCCGGGATCTGGCTGGTGGGCGGGATCGGCGGGCCGACCGTGCCGTCCAGCGGCGGCGTGCCGTAGGTGTGGAAGGTCTCGATCGTCTTGACGCCCCACGCCTGCCCGCGCGCCCGCTCGCCCTGCGTCCACCGCACCGGCTCGTAGGCCGGGTCATAGATGAAGTGGGTGCCGGTGGTGATCTCGACGCGGTTGCCGCCAGGCTCGTAGACGTAGAGGAACATCCCCTGGGCGATGGCGTGCTTGGACGGGGCGGCCTCGATCGGCACGTCGGCGTCGACGAACAGGTCGGCGGCGCGCAGGCACTCCTCGCGGGTGTCGACGAACCAGGCGAGGTGGTGCAGGCGGCCGTGACCGCCGGCGTGATCACCGGTGTAGATGAGCTCGTGGGCGGCTATGGAGAGGCTCATCCACGCGCCCGCCTCGTCCCCGTTGTCCAGGATTACCTGCTCGTAGGTGCGGTAGCCGAGCACGTCCTCGGCGAAGCGCCGGTTGGCGGCGATGTCGGAAGCCAGGATGTTGACGTGGTCAAGGCGCTTGACCGCCGCGCCCCGGTCGACATGGCGCTGCGGGACGTTGCGCAGGCGCGGGCGCAGCTGCGCCGGCGGCACGTACTTGTCCTGTTCGTAGAAGAGCTCGAAACGGTGGCCGTCGGGGTCGCTGAAGACGTAGGCCGCGCCGTGGCCGTGATCGCCGTCGATCCACCCCTCGCCGAGGCCGGTGGCCTCGATCCCCTGCACGCGACGGTGCAGCGCCTCCGGGTTCCAGGCGCGGATGGCGATGTGACCCAGCCCGGGTAGCCGGGATTCGGTGAGCTTGAGCCCGTAGGGCTGATATTCGCCCCACCCGCGCAGGAAGACGCTCTGGCCCTCCTGGTGCTCGATCTGCATCCCGAACAGCTCGACGAAGAAGCGCAGGCTCTCGTCCGGGAACGGGGTGAGCAGCTCCGCGTGGGCGATGTGGGCGAGGTCGGGCGGCTGGTTCATCGCCCGGTCACGCTCCTTCCACACGCTCGCGCAGCCCGTCGAGGTCGTAGGAGAGCTCGCCCTCCTGGAGCTTGATGCGCTTGACGCGCTCGTTGTCCTCGCGCTTGCGCGAGGCCTCCAGCACCTCCTGCACGCGATCGGCCTCCACGACGGCGGCGCCGTCGGCGTCCAGGACGACGATGTCGCCCTGGTTGATGGTGGCCCCACCGACCTGCACCGGCTCGCCGATGGTGCCCGGGATGTCCTTGGTGGCGCCTGCCACCCGGACCCAGCGCGCCCAGATGGGCAGCCCCAGCTCGGCCAGGGTGTCGATGTCGCGCACCGCGGCGTCGATGAGGATCCCGGCGGCGCCGTGGGCCTTGGCTTGAGTGGCCAGCAGATCGCCGACGATCCCGATCGGCCGCGGCTCGGGCATGGTCAGCACCAGCACCTCGCCGGGCTGCACCTCGGCCATGGCGGCATGGACCATGAGGTTGTCGTCCTGCCCACACTTGACGGTACGGGCGGGCCCGGCCACCCGGGACCCGGCCAGGATCTGGATGAGGTCGAGGTCGACGTAGCCGCCGCGGCCGCCGGCCTCGTAGACGGTGGCCGAGCCGAGCGCGGCGAGCTCGGCAAGGGCGTTCGCATTCCGGTCGGTCATAGGCTGCTCACCACCTGGGGGGTGACCCGCTGAAAGGCCTCGGCCTGGCGGATGTCCTGGTTTCCCGAGGAGCGCCGGGCGTGGTTGCCACGGTGGTCGGCGCGCTCGGCGTAATAGGTGTGAAGGTACTTCTGGGCCTTCATCTCGGCCATCGCCGCACGCTTGGCCTCAATCACCGCGGTGATGTCGACGAAGGTGGTCGGCGTGAAGTTGCACAGCTCGGGCTGGTGGGGCTCAAAGAGGAAGAACTCCGGCGGGCGGACGGTCTTGAACGAGCTCTGCACCCCGGCGCCCGCGGCCAGGCTGCGGGCCCGGGCCACCGCGGCGTAGGCGACCGGATGATCCGGGTTGAACGGATCAGTGTCGGTGTGGGTGATGAGCACGTCGGGGGCGAACTCGCGGATCTCGTCGGAGATCTGGATGAGCTGCTCCGCCCCGATCTCGAGCGGGTAGTCACCCATGTCCAACGCGCGGAAGTCGGCGCCAAGGTGGCCGGCCGCCCGCTCGGCCTCGCCGTGGCGGATCTGCTTGACGTTCTCGATGGTCTGGCCGTCCTCTTTCCAGAGCTCGCCGGACTCGCCCTTCTCGCCGTAGGAGAGGGCGATCACGCGCCCCGTGCCGCCGTGCGAGGTGGTCACCGCGAGCGCGCCGCCGGCCCGCCACACGAAATCAGCCGAGTGCGCGCCGATGACCAGCATCCGGCGCCCGCCGCCGGCCGAGGTCACCACGGGTCGGCTCCCGCCACCCGGCGCGTGTTGGCCACTGCCATCACCTGGACCTCCTCGTCGTTGAAGCCGGCGTCGAGCAGGCGATCGACCATGATCGCCATCCCGTCCTCCACCGGAGGGTTGAACACCTGCCCGAGGTCGGTGGAGAGGACCGAGTGCTCCGGACCGGTGTCGCGGATATGGGCGATCCACTGCGCCCAGGCGATCTTGCCGGTGTGCGGCGTCGTCATGCACCGCTCGAGCAGGGCCCCACGGCTCGCCAGGGCCCGCTGATCCTCGACGCTGAGGTTCTGGGCGGGGAACTCGGGGTGGGTGATGACGATCTGGGAGACGCCCGCCTCCAGCGCGGCGTCGACGACGGCGAAGATCTCGTCGCGGGCGAGGTGCCCGGTGGCCAGCAGGAGTCCGTGATGCGCGATCCGCTCAAACACCGCGCGCGTCTCGGGGAGAACCGCACCGCTGTCGTCGACCACCGGTACCGGCGGAATCTCGATCCCCTGCTCGCGCAGCTCGAGCTGGAGCTTGACCCACACCGGGACCCGGGCTCCGTTGGGCGCTTCGCGCTCGTGGGATTCGTTGACGCTGTCGACGGTGGGCAGCCACACCGTGCGGACGCCCTCGCGCGCGGCGACCTCGACGGCCAGTGCGTTGAGGCCGCCGACGGCCCGGTTGAGCACGATCGCGCCCAGCGCATCGATCCCGGGGACCGCGGCCCGGACCACGCTCGCGCGTTCCGCGGTCGAGGTGTAGTGGGACTTCAGGACAAAGCCGTCCATGCCCAGCTCGGCGAACCGCCGCGCCAGCGTGACGTCGTCGACGATGCGCGGGACGACGTCGGGCGCGACGTGGATGTGGGTGTCATAGGCGCCGCGCAGCAGCGCGCGAGCGCGATCTGAGACGTCGATCGGCTCCGCGCTCGCGCTCACTCGGACCCCTCCTGGCTGCTGATCAGAGCGTCGGCCACGTGGGAGAGGTGCTTTCGCATCGCGCGCTCGGCGGCGGGGCCGTCATGGGCGGCGACGGCGTCGACGATGGCGGTGTGCTCGGCGAACGAGCGATCGCTGCGGCCGGGGACGAGGATGGTGCGGTAGGTGAAGCGCACCAGCTGGGAGCGCAGGCCGTCGATGAGGCGGTTGGCGGTCAGGTGCCCGCCGATCTCCAGCAGCCGGCGATGCAGCACGGCGTTGGCATCGGAGGCCTTGAGCAGGTCCCCGGCGTCCAGCAGCCGGCGCATGTCGGCGAGGATCGCGCGCAGGTCGGCGACGTCGGAGTCGGTGGCGTTGCGCGCCGCCCGGTTGGCCGCCAGGCCCTCGAGGGCGGCGCGGGCCTGGATGATCTCGATCGCCTCGGGGACGCTGACCAGGCGCACCCGGGCACCCCGGTGGGGCTCGAGCTCCACCAGTCCCTCGTGCTCCAGCCGCGCCAGCGCGGTCCGGACCGCCGAGCGCCCGACGCCGAGCCGGCGGGTCAGATCGGCCTCGACCAGCCGCTCGTTGGGGAGCAGTCGCCCGGCCACGATCGCGGCCCGCAAGCGGTCCTCGGGCCGCTCTGGATCCTCAGAGGCCAGCTCCTGGGCATTGTCGACAATTTTGTCCACGAAAGCAGCATAAACGCAATGCGCTCCGTGGGGTAGTTTGCGCATGCCGGACCCCTGAGGAGATCGTGACCGAAGACCGCCCCCGCAGTGCTGACTTCGTGCAGTCGCTTGAACGCGGACTGCTGGTCATCCGTGCCTTCGACGCCGAGCACCGCGAGCTCGGCCTGTCCGAGGTGGCCCGCATCTCCGGCCTCACCCGCGCGGCGGCACGGCGCTTTCTCCTCACCCTGGCCAAGCTCGGCTACGTCACCTTCAACGACGGGCGGTTCTCGCTCACCCCGCGCGTGCTGGAGCTGGGCTACGCGTATCTGTCCTCGCTGAGCCTGCCCGAGGTCGCCCAGCCGCACATGGAGGCGCTGGTGGACCAGGTCAACGAGTCCTCCTCGATCTCGGTGCTCGACGACACCGAGGTGGTCTACGTTGCGCGTGTCCCGACTCGGCGCATCATGAGCATCACCCTCTCGGTGGGCACCCGGCTGCCGGCCTACGCCACCTCGATGGGCCGCGTGCTGCTGGCCGCCCTGCCCGAGGCCGAGCTCAGCGCGCGGCTGGCCCGGATGGACATGCGCCCGCTCTCCACCCACACCATCACCGACCCCGAGGCGCTGCGCGCCGTGCTGGACAAGGTGCGCCGGCAGGGGTGGGCCGCGGTTGACCAGGAGCTCGAGGAGGGCCTGCGCTCGCTGGCGGTGCCGATCCGCGATGCGAGTGGCGCGGTAGTCGCCGCTCTGAACGTCTCGGTCCACGCCAGCCGCGGCACGATGACCACGCTGCGGCGCGACATCCTCCCGCTGGCGCAGGGGGCGGCGGTGGCCATCGAGACCGACCTGCGCCGGGCCACCGGGTCAGACTCGCGGTCGCTGCGCCGCTAGGGGCGCCGCGCCGCGCAGGCCCGCAGGCGCTCAAGCTGGATATCGCGACAAATCGGAAATCCGGGTCACGACGTGTCCCCAGATCCATGTGGGGCATGGAACCGGGGCCACATCAAAATGCGCGGAGCCAATTTGTCACCAAATGCAGGTCGCAGCGGCCGCCCGAAACTCGCCCCCTCGATAGCCGCCGTTGACGTTCGCCGGCGCCCCCGCGAACGCCTCACACAGCGGCAGCCGAGGCCGCGGCCGGGGCCTCGTCCGGCGACAGCTCGCGCGCCAACCGCGTCAGCAACCCCGCCAGCTCCTCGTTGTCCTCCGGCTGCCACCCGGCGCACACCCGCTCCAGGGTGGCCCGCCGCTCGGCCACCAGCCGCGCGGCGATCTCCGCGCCCGCGGGGGTGACACCCACCACGCGCCCACGGTCCTCACCGGCGGCGGGGTCGCGCCGGAGCAGCCCCTTCTCGTCGAGTTCGCGCAAGGCCTCCAGTCCCACGTCGATCGGAATGTCGAAGTCCTCGCACATCTGCGGGATCGAGGCCGGGTGCGCGCTGTCGGTCTCGCCCAGACGCACCAACAGCCACGCCGCGGCGGGGGTGAGGTCCACCCCGGCGCGCTGCACCAGCCCGGCCACCAGCGCGCGGCGCCCCTCGCGGCCGATGAGCAGGCTCATGGCCCGGGAGGCCTCGGCCAGCGAGTCGGTGTGCTTGGGCATGGCGAAGGACTCGCCCAGGCCGGTGCTCGACGCCTGAATCGTCTCGCGCAGCGGTCGCTGCTGCAGCGCCCAGCTCAAGAGGAAGGCCACCGCGGCCACGCACGCGGCGACGATGAACACGGTCGACAGCGCGTTGGTGAAAGCGGTGAGGTAGGCGGAGTGGATGGGGGGCGGCAGCCGCTTCAGAGCGGCGGTGTTGAGGCTCGCGCCCGTGCCCAGCGACGCCCCGGCCGAGCGGGGCAGCACCGAGGTCAGCTCGGAGGCCAGCCGGTTGGAGAAGATCGAGCCCAGCACGGCGGTTCCCACCGACCCGCCGATCGACCGAAACAGCGTGGCCCCCGAGGTGGCGACCCCGAGGTCCTTGTAGTCGACCGCGTTCTGGACGGCCAGGACCAGCACCTGCATGGTCAGGCCGAGACCGAGGCCGAGCACGAACATGAACGCCGACGCGGTGGCGCGCGAGGTCTGCGGGTCCATAGTCGAGAGCAGGAACAGCCCCACCACCATGATCGCGGTGCCGGCGATCGGATAGGGCCGGTAGCGCCCGGTGCGGCTGATGATCTGGCCCGATCCGATCGAGGTGATGAGCAGTCCGCCCATCAACGGCAGGATCTGCAGGCCCGATCCGGTGGGGCTGGCCCCCAGCACCACCTGCA